>JAHCJK010000050.1 GCA_026184295.1 Planctomycetota bacterium | reverse complement strand
CTTGGTTCTTGGTTCTTGGTTCTTGGTTCTAGCGTTCCCATGACGACGGCTACGGAAAAAATCGCGAGGCTGCTCGCGGCCCACGTCCCCGCCGACGCGCGCGAGGCCGAGAGCCTGCGCAAGATTCAGGCGCTGGTGGCGACGGCGTCCGCGCCGTTCTCGCGCGAGCACTTCGTGCCCGGGCACCTGACGGCGAGCGGCATGGTCTTCAACGCCGCGCGCACCAAGACGCTGCTGATCTTTCACGGCAAACTGCATCGGTGGCTGCAGCCGGGCGGGCACTTCGAACCCGGCGAAGACGATCCGGGCGTGGCGAGCATGCGCGAGGTCCGCGAAGAGACGCTGCTCGAGCCGCGCCACCCCGACGGCGGCCCCGTGCTGCTGGACGTGGACGTGCACCTGATCCCCGCGCGCAAGACCGACCCCGCGCACGAACACCACGACCTGCGCATGCTGCTGATCGGCGACGAAGGCAAACACGCCATCGGCGACGGCGTGAAGGACGCGCAGTGGTTCACGCGCGAGGAGTGCGCCGCGATGGACCTCGATCCGGGGCTGGTGCGCGGGCTGAAGAAGGTGATGAAGTAAGAAGACTGTTTTCGATTTTGGATGGCCGATTTTTGGACTTCAAGCAGGGACCGATCATGTGCCGTTACGCCTTCCACAATTACCGCGACCACTTCGCGTGCTTCGACTGCCGCAAATCGTTCAAGTATTGGCAGTGGGAACCCTGCGACGAGAAAACGTTCATTGCCAAGCAGCGGCTGGAGCATGTCCCACGCGAGATCGTCTGTCCCGAATGCAAGCGGCCGATGTTCGACATGGGGCTCGACTTTAAAGCCCCGCGCAAGTCGAATCGTACGAGCTGGAAGGTCGCGGAGACCCTCGCGCGCAACGGCTTTACCTTTCACGATTGCGGCTGCGGCATGGGCGTGCGCGTGCCTAGGACGATGCGCGAAGTCACACAGTGGCTGGAAGCACGGCGCGAGAAATCCGACGGCGAAAAGCTGCTTCAAGGCTACGGCCGGCGCTCCAAGCGGAATAAGCGCGCGCGGGCGTAATCATCCTTCGTCCGCCCAATCCAAAATCCGCCATCCAAAATCCAAAATAGCCGTTCAGTCCCCTTCGTTCTCGTCGGCGGGTTCCGGCGCCGGCGCAGCGTCGTCCTTCGGCGCGGGCGGCTTGTAGTCCTTGATCAGGCGGCCCATCGCCAGGGGGCGTTCTTTCACAGCGTGGAACTCGCTGTTGGCGTAGAAGCTCCAGGCGTAGCCCGCGGGCGCGCCCTGCGCATCGGCGTACAGGCGCAGCTCGCCGCGGCCGACGCCGGTGGCGCTGGTCTTCGCGTCGATGCGGCGCGTGTCCTTGGGCCCGTGCGGCGACATGCTTGAATCGATCACCGGGACTTCCCACTGCGAGGTACCTTCGACGAGCGGCTTCTTCGCGTCCAATTGCTTGGCGGGACCAGCGGCGAGGAGCACGTGGCCGGTGTTCTTGTTGCCGGGTTCGTACGCGATCGCGATCACGTCGCCCGCGCGCAGGTCGGCCACCTTCGCGACGGGCGCAAAGCCCTTGCCGTCGGCAATCGTCTGCCGCCAGGTCTTGGCGAGCGGGCGGCTGCGCCCGGTCCACGCGCGCAGATCCTCGGGCGTGTAGTCGTAGGCCTTCGCCAGAAGCAGATTCAGGAAGCCGCTGCAATCGGTGTGGTTGGCATACGCGGGGTTCGCCTCGTCCTTCCAGACGATGGAGAGTTCCTTGTGCGCGTACTGGTTGTGTTCGGGTTTGATCTCGCGCGCGATGGCCGCGGCCAGTTCGGCGTGCTTGGGCGGCGCGGGCGCTTCGGCGCGCACGGCCCCCGCGAGCCCCATGCAGAGCAGCAGTGCCTGAAGCGGGCCTATCCTCTTTAGAGCAGGCATGCCGCGCACCTCGCGCCGAAAATTGCAGCTTAGCCGCACGGCCGGGGCCGACAAACCACATAACGCTTACACGGAACACACGCGCCGCGCGTAGGCTCCCGGGTTCGGCGGATGTTTTCCGGTTTACGTTTTTTCGCGGGGATCGTAAGCTTCCCGGCGGCGTACGAAAGGATTTCGAGCATGATTCGCGTGTCCATTGTCGGCGCGGCGGGCCTGGTGGGCGAATGCCTCCTCCGCGGGCTCCTCGGCCATCCCCAGGTGAAGCTGGCGCTGCTGGTCAGCGAGAGCGCCGCGGGCAAGCCCATCGGCGATATTCTGCCGCCGCTGCGCAACGAATGCGACCTGACCGCCGTCGCGGCCACGCCCGAGGAGATCGCGAAGGCGAGCGACCTCGTCTTCACGGCCAAGAAAGGCGCGGAGACCTTCCAGACCGTGCCCGGGCTGCTGAAGGGCGGCGCGAAGGTGATCGACATCGGCGGCGAGTTCCGCTTCCGCGACGCGGCCGTGTACGAACAGTGGTACAAGGAAACGCACGCCTGCAAGGATCTGCTCGCCGAATCCGTCTACGGCCTCCCGGAACTCTTCCGCGAAGAGATTCGCGGCGCGCGGCTGATCGGGAATCCCGGCTGCTACGTCACCTCTTCGACGCTGGCGCTCGCGCCGTTCGTGGCCGCGAACGTGCTCGAAGACGACGGCATTGTCGTGGACAGCTACTCCGGGGCCAGCGGCGCGGGGCGGCAGTTCAACGCCAAGCAGTCGAACCTTTTCGTGGACCTGGACGAAAACATGCGCGCCTACGGCGTCGGCACGCACCGCCACACGCCCGAGATCGAGATGGGCCTGACGCGCGCGGGCGGCCGCCCGGTCAAGGTGACGTTCGTCCCGCACCTCGCGCCGCTCGACCGCGGCATCCTGACCACGATCTTCGCGCGCCCCAAAAAGGACGCGGACCTGACGACCGAGAAGGCGCTCGCGATCCTGCGCGGGTTCCACACGAAGGAGCGCTCGCCGTTCGTGCGCGTGCTCAACGGCCCCGGAGAAGTCGCCGTCTCCAATGTCGTCCGCAGCAACTACTGCGATATCTCCGCGCAGGTGATCGAACGCACCGGGCAGCTCGTCGTCGCCTCGACGCTCGACAATCTGGTCAAGGGCGCCGCCGGCCAGGCGATCCAGAACATGAACCTGATGTTCGGCCTCGACGAGACCACGGGCCTGAAAGGCCGCAGCCTTTAGGAGGAAGCGGGACGTAGGATTTAGGAATTAGGATTTAGGATTCAGGATTCAGCACGAAACGCCGCAGGTACTCAGGCGCGACATGGGTCGGCGAAGCCGCTCCTTCCCTGACCCCTGAATCCTACATCCTGACCCCTGTCCCTGCCCCCTGTCGTATGAAAAAACTGACCGCTTACATCAAGCCGTTCAAGCTCGAGGCCGTGCTGGAAAAGATTCCGCGCGAGGGCGTGCTGGACGTGCTCATCGCCGACGTGCGCGGGTACGGGCGGCAGAAGGGCCACCTGGAACTTTACCGGCAGCACGAGTACGAACTGACGTTCCTGCCGAAGGCGCGCATCGAGATCTACGTCGAGGACAGTGCGTTCGAAGCCGTCCGCGACGCGCTGATCGCCGCCGCCCGCACGGGCCGCATCGGCGACGGCAAAGTGATCGTGAGCGACGTGGACCAGTCCATCGACGTGTAGCCCGTGGCAGTCTTGCAGATCATCTTTCAACGATCAGAAATAATAGGTAGTCTGTCCCCGGAATTCCCGCCTTGGTCTGGTTGGCGCGGACCAGTTTCAGCAAGCAGGCTGCGACGTGTTGGACGGTTGCCACTACGCACTGCCTTTCTTCACGTCGCGAGAGCTGGGCTAGCCTCCTGACCTACCGACCTACCCATGATTTTCATCATAGCGCCGAACCTGAATACTTGTTTTTGCGATATGACCGCATTCTTGGCATTGATACTGGTAGTGGTATTGGTCGTCTAATTGTCGGGCGGGCGCACCACATAGTGGGCAATTTGCACAAACAAGATAATTGAATAGCTTTCGTGGGAGCATGATTCCAATGATTATTGTTCCACCAAAGAAGCACAGTGGGGATATTAAGTTGTCGCTGTTTCCTAATGCGAGCCCAAATATCAGCCCTATTGCTGCGCCACCAAAGTTACAGAGCTTCTCCAAACGTAAACAGTCGGCTGCGTGGTCTTGAGGCGACATATACGGGCCCAGACCTCAATGGTCGAGTTGTACCAACGCCTATTCGCGTATCAGGCGCTGGTCACCAATGGTGACGGACTTGACGACCTCGCGGATATCAGTCGCCTTGTCCGCTGGCGTGCCGGTCTCGCCAGCGAGTACCACCCAAATCTTGACCCCATCACAAATCGCCATTACATCCAGGCAGCCAGTCGAGAACTGCGTGCGGCAGGCGAAGAATTCTACCGAGCCCAGGCTGCCTTTACCGATAAGCGATGGCGGATCAACCTTCTTTGCCCCCAGGGTCTTGCTGCGAAGGGTCATGTAGGCCATAGCAAGTGCCATCAGAGACATCGGCTTTTGTGTGTCGTGCGGCGTGAGTCGATAGACGATCACGACATCTCCGCGCTCTCCCTTCGCTTCGGAAACTTCAATCCTGTCCCAACCGGAGTCTGGTGTTAGTTGCTCATCCTTGCTTTCGGAAAATGCCGATGGAGCAGAAACGCCAAGCCCGAGCACCTGTTGGTGCTGCCACTTCTTTGCCTCGCTGGCCGGCTCACCTGTTGGCTTCTGTGGGCCTGGCGTCTGTGTGCCTGAACTGCATCCGGTAAGCCAGGCGACGTGAAGCGCTGAAACCATACCGATCATTGTAATTCGCATGTACATATCTGGCCCTGTCCAATGTTAGCTTGAAGGCTGCTTCACCCCGTGCCGTTCGCCGGCCGCGTTTGTGCTGCGCCGGATCACGTCGAACACATCGACCGCTGAAACGCTAAATCCTTCATCTGCCAGCGCCTTTTCTGTGTCCTTCAGGAGGCGCTTCTCGTGCAGATTTGACAACAGGGACCCATCCTGAAACCAGGAATCGCAGCCTACTCGGTTACTTCCTGAAAAGGCAGTCCCGGCACGCCTGATTCTCTTCCTCCGTCAGCCGCGCCGCGTCCCGCATCCCGGGTGGGACGAGGGACGCGGCGGCTGCGGTCCGGTCAGCGCTGCGTCATGCCGACCGTGTTCGTCACGGGCCAGTTCTTCTCTTCCCACAGGTCACGGGTGGCGACCACGGCCGCGCCCAGGTTATCCACGCTCTGGCGGATGTCGGCGGGCTTGACCGAGCGGTTTTCGACCGCGATGGCCAGGTAGACCGCGCGGGCGGACTCGGCGTACTGGAACATGCAGGTGCCCGTGTGGGTGTTCTGGGCGGACACGAGCTTCGGCCAGGGGATGCGCGCGCGGTTCTCGTCGGTGACCGAGATGACCGTCTGCTGGAACCAGATCTTGGTGCCGTCCTTGCTCATGACCACGTTGTACGTAAGGCTCAGGTCTCCGGCCTGGTGCGTCATGGTGATGTAGTAGCCGTTTTCGACCGTCGTCTTCTTCACCGCGTACCCCATGTTCTCCAGCATGGTGAAGACCTCGTCTTTGCTCAGCCGGCCCTCTTCGGCCTGCGCCGTGTGGCAGGCGGCGGCGAACACCAGGCAGGCCAGGGCGGCGGACAGCGTCATCGTGCGCATCGTACGTACTCCTCTCTAAATGTCCGGGGCCTCTTGCTCCGGATGCGTTTCGCGAAGCCCGCCGGCTCGACTGAGCCTTCCCGCGAACTTCGAAGAGGAGCAAAGCGCGGCCCGTGCCACCCCGCGCCAATCCTGTAACTCCCGCCGCGCCAACGCACCCGTTGTCCGATCCAACGCGTAGGACCCACCGGAATCCGGGGGGTCCCCGGTTTCAGGCCCCCGCCGGTCCTCGGCGATCGCGTCTAACACCTTTGTTTTGAATGAGTTACAAAAGTCGCTTCGATTGGCCCGGGCTTCGCCATCCTTCTCTTTGTTCGAAGCAGGCATCGAAAGGAACCGCGCCCGCGACGCGAGGCGCCCACGAAAAGGGAGAACGAAGATGGAAACGAATCAGCCGGAAACCTACCTCACAAAAGTCGGCCGCCGCTTCAAGTACGGGATGCTTTACATGCTCGTCAGCGCGCCCATCGGATTTGTGCTCGGGGCGGCCGGCGGCGCGATCTTCGCGCGCGGCGACGAGAAGGCCTGGCTGGCCGCGGGCCTGATCTGCGGGCTGATCTTCGCCCGCGCGGGCATGTTCGCCGGCATCCGCCGCGCCAACATGCAGTGAGCCTTGGGAACCTAAGCGAACAAAGGAGCAGGCTATGAAACGCATCGAGACCGGAAACCCCGCGCGGCTGCACTTCCAGGACCGCATCGGCTGGTGGATCGTCCTGACCGTGCCCTTCTTCACCGCGGTGATCGGCTTTCAGGCGTGGATGTTCGTGCACTTCCTCGCCGAACGGCCCGGCAGCGGGGGCGCGCTGGAGGTCCTCCTGGGCTTGGTCATCATGGCGCTTCTGGCCAAAGTGGTCTGGAAAGGAATCCAGTGCCACGTGCGGCGCTCGCTTGAAATCGACGCGGCCGCGCGCTCCGCGACGACCTCGTGGGGGCTGCTCGTGCCGATGGCGCCCACGACGCACGACCTGAGCGGCGCGATCGCCCTGTACAACGCGCTGCGCGTGGTGGACCGCGGCCGCTACAAGGAATACTTCCACGAACTCCACGCAGTGACGCCGACGGGGCAGATCAAGCTCGCGCAGTCCACCGACGCGCTGGAACTGGGCAACCTGAGCGAGGACGCGGCCGCGGCGCTGAAGCTGGACCTGCTGGAAGTGCGCAACGGCGAAGTGGCGCTCCTGCGCCGCGCCGACGAGGCCGGCAAGCACGTGCTCCAGATCCACACACCCCCGGCGCTCGAACGCCTGCTCGAAGCGGCCCCGGCGCTAGCCGACGTGACCCACGACGCGGGCGCAAGGGAACTGCGCGTGACGGGAGACGGTTCGAGCGCCGCGCTGGCGGTCTTCGTGACGCTCCTGTCGGCGCTGTACGCCGCCGGGATGGTCCTGCTGTGGTGCTCGGGCGCGGCCGTCGGGGCCTGCGTGGGCGCGACGGTCTTCGCCACGTTCTTCTTCGGGGTGCTGTACTTCAGCCTCCAGCCCGAATGGCCGAGCCTGCACGCGCGCCCGGGCGTGCTGGAAGTGCGCCGCCGCGGCCTGGTCTTTACCCACCGCAAGGCGTACCCGGTGGCGACGATCCGCGCGATCCAGGCCAAGGACCGCCTGCTGACCATCGACTCCAGCCTGGGCGGCGATGCCCTGATCCTTTCGCCGGAGCAGGCGCGCGCGAACGCCTGGCTGCGCGACGCGCTGCTCGCCAGCCTGGCCCAGACGCCCGCGTAAGCGCCGTCTGAGCCAACAAAACGTTGCCCGTGCCTACGGCCCTTCCCCTGCGGGAGGGCCGTAGTGTTGGCGGAGACAACACCCCACCTCGCCTTCTCAAAGTTTTCTATTCCTTTGGCGCCAAAACCTTATGCGATGGGCGAGCGGCCTTTGTCTAGGCTTGGCCCTGCACTCGCAATCCTTTCATTGCGGAAGCCATGGGGGCTTCCGGAAAAACGAGCGGCCTATCAAGGCCAAGGAGAACGAGAGATGAACGGGATGACCAAGATGGCGCTGCTGCTGGGCATGGCGCTGGCGCTGAGCGCCGCCGCGAACCTGCGCGCCGAAGAACGCGCCGTGCGCGTGCAGCCGATCTACGAGACGGAAAAGGGCTGGACCTTCGACAAGCAGAAGATGCTGCGGTTTCACAACGAGAGCCCCAATCCGGACGGCACGCGCTTCCTGCGCTGGAAGGGCTACACGTTCGTCGTTACAGAGGCCGTGATCATGTGCGTGGACCCGCGCCCGTACGGCACCAAGGTCCAGGGCATGCGCCGCCAGGCCAACGAGAAAGGCGAACCGATCTCCGACAAGGACCTGATGAACGACCTGAAGCACCAGGCCGAGAACATCCGCGAAGAGAAGGACCCCAACGACGACGGGCTGCCCGTGAACCTGGGCGTCGGCATCGGCGTGGGCGGCCGCTTCCGCTTCTGATCCTATGGGAACCGAGCGTTACGAAAGGAATCGAACCATGAACCTGCGCATCCTCCTCAGCACGGCGGCCTTCCTGGCCGCGGGCCTGGCCGGAACGGCCGCGGCCCAGAACTGCGGCGGCCAGAAGGACGGCGGCAAAGACGGCGGCCACCCGGGCTGCGGGCGAGGCGGCCACGACGGCGGCCTGGGCGTCGGGATCGTCCTGACGCCCGGGCAGCGCCGGGCCTACGTCCCGCCGCCGCCCAAGCTCGACGAGACCGTCTTCGTCAACGGCACGGTGTACGAGATCGACGGCGACGGCGGGAACCTGACGCCCACGCGCCCGGCCGCCAAGGCGCCCGAGACCGACGCGCTTACGGAGAAGTACCGCTCGGAGATCGAGCGCCTGAAGGCCGAAGGCAAGTGGCCGCTGCATACGAAGATCTCCGAGACCAACGGGCGCATCTCGGGGCTGCGGATGCGCATCGAGGTGATCGAGGAGATCATCGCGGACGCCGAAGGCACGAAGGCGGATACGGAGAAGCTGAAGGACGAGAACGAGAAGCGCTCGATCAAGCCGACGTCGAGCATGCAGAAGACCGCGGGCGGCTTCGTCGCGGGGCAGGCGGGGGAGTTCGCCGCCCTGCACGCGCTGGGCGCGGAGGCCGGGCCGCTCGGCATCATCGCCGGCGCGATCGAGAACGGGCTCGAAGCCGCCGTGAAGTATAAGTGGAAGCGCGACACCCGCGAGAACCTGAAGGAAAGCATCAAGACGCAGGCGAAGAACATCGCCGATCTGCACCGGGTCGAGACCGCGCTCTACCAGGACCTGGGCACCGAGCACGGCCGCATGAAGGACCTGGAGCAGGAGAAGAAGGACTTCGAGAAGCTGCAGGACCGCTGGGCCGAGGATCAGCTCCGCAAGCAGGCCGAGGCGGAGAAGAAGCTGCCCGCGACCCGGCGCGCGGTGACCACGCGCGTGGACGACGAGGCCGGCGACCGCGCGGAGCAGAAGCAGCACTCGCGCGATCAGGCCAAGCGCGGCATCACGCCCTCGAACCGATAGACACGTACGCGAGGAGGGAAACTGCGCGCCGGGGAACCGGCGCGCGGTTTTTTGGGGAAGGTCGCCGTCATTCGATCACAACGTGCGTTGACATAACAAGTATCCAAGCCTATGGTTAAACCGTAAACGCACGAGCCAGCCTCCAGGGAGCGGCGCGATGAAAGTCATGATCCTATGCGGCGGTCAGGGTACGCGCCTGCGCGAACAGACCGAACTCCGCCCCAAGCCGATGGTCGAGATCGGCGACCGGCCCATCCTGTGGCACATCATGAAGACGTACGCGCACTACGGCTTTACCGAGTTCATCCTGCTGCTCGGGTACAAGGCGTGGGTGATCAAAGAGTACTTTCTCCACTACGAGACGATGAACTCGGACTTCACCGTCGAAATGGGCAAAAAAGACGCGTTGCACCTGCACGGGACGACGCACGGAGAGGCCGGCTGGAAGGTCACGCTCGCCTTTACGGGCGAAAGCGCGCTGACCGGCGCGCGCGTGATCCGAGGCGCGAAATACCTGTCCGGCGACGAGCCGTTTTTCCTGACGTACGGCGACGGCGTGTGCGACGTGAACTTGCATGACCTGCTCGCCTTCCACCGCAAACACGGCAAGGCCGCGACGCTGACGGGCGTGCGCCCCCCGGGCCGGTACGGCTCGCTGGAGACCGATGGCGACCGCGTGGTGCGCTTCACGGAAAAGCCGCCCGGAGGCGGCGGCCTGATCAACGGCGGCTACATGGTGCTCGACAAGCGCTTCCTGAAATACCTCCACGACGACGACGGGTGCATTCTGGAAAAGGACTCGATCGAGACCTGCGCCCGCGACGGGCAACTGCACGTCTTCGAACACGGCGGCTACTGGCAGTGCCTCGACACCTACCGCGACTGGTTGCACCTGAACGAAAAATGGCAGCGCGGAGAGGCGCCGTGGAAAGTCTGGACCTGACCCTCGCCGATCTGCGCGCCGCCTACGCCGGCCGCGACGTGCTGCTGACCGGGCACTCGGGCTTCAAGGGCTCGTGGCTGGCGCTGTGGCTGCACCGCCTGGGCGCGCGCGTGCACGGGTTCGGTTCGCCGCCGCCGACCGCGCCGTCCAACTACGAAGCCAGCGGCGTCGCCGGATGCCTGGCCTCCTGCGTCGAAGCCGACCTGCGCGACGACGCGGCCCTGCGCCGGGCCTTCGAAGCCGCCCGGCCGGCCGCGGTCTTCCACCTGGCCGCGCAGCCGATCGTGCGCGAAAGCTACCGCACGCCGCGCGAGACCTTCGAGACCAACGTGATGGGCACCGTGGCGGTGCTGGAAGCCGTGCGGCTTTCCCAGCGGCCCGCGGCGGTGGTCGTCGTCACCAGCGACAAGTGCTACCACAACCGCGAACAGGCCGAAGGCTACCGCGAAGACGACCCGCTGGGCGGCAAGGATCCGTACAGCGCGAGCAAAGGCGCGGCGGAGATCGTCGCGGCCTCCTACCGCGCCTCGTTCTTCCCGCCCGAACGGCTGGCCGGGCACGGCGTGGCCCTGGCCACGGCCCGCGCGGGCAACGTGATCGGCGGCGGCGACTGGGCGGCCGACCGCATCCTGCCCGACGCCGCGCGCGCGCTTTCGCAGGGGCAGCCCGTGCCGGTGCGCAACCCGGCTTCCGTGCGCCCCTGGCAGCACGTGCTCGAACCGCTGAGCGGCTACCTGACGCTGGGCGCGATGATGCTCGCGCGCGCGGACGCGAAGTGGTGTTCGGCGTGGAACTTCGGGCCCAACGACGGCGACGACCGCGACGTCCGCGCGCTGGTGGAAATCTTCTGCAAGGCCTGGGGCGGGGGGCGCTGGGAAGACCGCAGCGATCCGAAGGCCCTGCCAGAAGCGAAGGTGCTGCGGCTTTCCATCGAAAAGGCGCGGCGCGACCTGGGCTGGCGCCCGCGCTGGAGCACCGAGGAAGCCGTGGCGCGCACGGCGCAGTGGTACCGCGCGTACTACGCCGCGCCGGCGCAGGGCGCGCGCGCCGCGTGCATGAACGACCTGTCCGCGTACGAACAGGCGTGGAGCTGACGGGCGGCATTCGCGAAGCGAGAGGATAGGCCATGCGTTCCGCGCAGGAGATTCACGCCGAGATCATGCGGCTGACCGAGGAATACCACGCGGCCGCGCACGGGCCGAAGCCGTTCGAACCCGGCAAGACCAAGGTGCCCTACGCCGGGCGCGTGTACGGGCCCGAAGACGTGAAGCAGGGCGTGGACAGCATGCTCCTGTTCTGGCTCACGTCGGGGCCGTACGGGAACAAGTTCGAAGCGGCGCTGAAGGCCTACTTCGGCTCGGCCGCCGCGCTGATGGTGAACTCGGGCTCGTCCGCCAACCTGCTGATGGTCGCGACGCTGTGCAGCAAGCAGGTCAAGAACCGCCTCGAGCCGGGCGACGAAGTGATCACGCCCGCGGTCACGTTCCCCACCACGCTCGCGCCGCTGATCCAGCACGGCCTCGTGCCGGTCTTCGTGGACTGCAAGCCCGGCGAATACGACCTCGACGCGACGCAGCTCGAAGGCGCGATCGGCCCGAGGACGCGCGCGATCTTCGCGCCGCACACCGTCGGGATTCCCTGCGACATGGACGTGGTGATGGACGTGGCGAAACGCCGCAACCTGATCGTGCTCGAAGACGGCTGCGACGCGCTGGGCGGCCAGTGGGACGGGAAGCTGATCGGGACCTTCGGCGCGATGTCCTCGATCTCGTTCTACCCCGCGCACCACATCACCATGGGCGAAGGCGGGATGGTGATCGTCAACCAGCTCGCGCTCAAGCGCACCGCGCTCTCGATCCGCGACTGGGGGCGCGACTGCTGGTGCGAACCCGGGGTGAGCGATACCTGTGGGATGCGCTTCGGCTGGAAGCTGGGCGAACTCCCCCAAGGCTACGACCACAAGTACATCTATTCGAACATCGGCTACAACCTGAAGGTGACCGACATGCAGGCGGCCATCGGCTGCGCGCAGTTCGAGAAGCTGCCCGCGTTCATCGCCGCGCGCCGCGAAAATGCCGCGTACTACCTCCGCGAACTCGCGCCCTGGCAGGATCATGTGGTCCTGCCCACGGTCCCGGCGAAGGCGAACCCGTCGTGGTTCTGCTTCCCGATCACGCTGAAGAGCCACGTCCGCCGCAACGCCTTCGTGCAGTGGCTGGAAGACGCGAAGATCGAGACGCGCCTGGTCTTCGGCGGCAACATTCTCAAGCAGCCCGGCTACAAGGATATCCCGCACCGGGTCCACGGCTCGCTGGACGGCACCGACACGATCATGAACCAGACGCTCTTCATCGGCGTCTACCCGGGGCTGACGCCCGCCATGCGCCAGCATGTGGTCGAACGCATCGGCGCCTTCTTCAAGACGCAGCTTTGACGGAGCCCGGCATGAACGCCCCGGCCGGCGCGGTCTCTCCCAGAGATCTTCCGCCCAAGCTCCGTTCGGGCCTCCGGCTGGCCTACGTCGCGATCCTTTCGTTCCTGACGCTCTTCCTCGGCGTCCTCGCGCTCTATTCGCTGCGCTGGGAACTCTTCTGGGACCAGGGTTATTACCTTTATCAGGGCTTTCTGGTGAACGAGCATGGCTATGTGCTTTACCGCGATCTTTCCGACTTCAACCTGCCCGGGGCCACGTACTTCATGGCGCTGGGCGCGCGCTTGATCGGATACAGCAGCTTGGCCTGGCGCTGCCTGGACGTTGTGTGGCTTGCCGCGCTTCTTTCCGTGACCTGGGTCATGCTTGCCGGCTTCGGGCGGATCTGCGCCTGGACCGCGGCCGTATGCTTCGGCCTTCTGTATCTCTTGCAGCCCGAGTCGCAATTGCTGCAGCGCGAATACGTGATGATGCTTCCCATCGCCGGCGCCTGCGCGCTGGCGCTTTCCACCCGCCTGGCGCATCGCATCCACTTCCGTCACCTGGCGATCGGCGTGCTGTTCGGCCTGGCGCTGACCATGAAACCGCCGGCCATTCTCGCATTTCCAGTCGTGCTCTATTTCAGCCATCGGCGCCTTTGCCTCGTCCACGAAGGGCTCGCCGCGTCGTGGAAGGCCAAGGCCGCGGCCTGCCTCTTTGGGTTCCTTGGGTTGTGTCTGGTCTGGGCGCCTATTTTCCTTTGGATGGTTTGGGTTGGCAGTCTGTCGCCTTTCATGGATTCGGTGATTTACTATTGGCCCATCATGGGAAAATACAAACTGGTGCATCTCTCCTATATTACCATCACCTCCCGGGAGAAAATGTGGTTCACGCTCGGAGCCTTTCTAGAATTTAGAAATCTCCACCGACGTGAAGTGCTCATGATTCCCATGTTGTTGTATCTCATGCATCAAGGGCGAGACGCGCGCCTAACCGCCACGCAGAACTTGATCGTACGAATGTTGCAGTGGTGCTTTCTCGCGCATCTGTTCGGCGTCATCGCGGTCGGCAATTTCCATCCGTACAATTGGATCCCCGCGCTCTATTTCCTGGTCATGCTGTGCGCCATCGCGCTCGTTCGATTCTCGAATACGCTGCGCAGTGGCTTCGGGTATTTCGCTACCGCAACTACGCTGGCCTGCCTCCTGTTCGCACTGACGAGGGCTCGACCGGAGTCGTTTATCAAACAGTGGCGTGGTTTGCCGCCGAAGACGCCGCTGACCGATCGCGTCACCGACCTGGAAGCCGTCATCAGGAACTACCTGCGGCCCGGCGACAAGGCACAGCCGCTGGACTTTCTGGGAGGCACGGAGCGGGTCCTCCTGAATTTGAAGATTCCCCTGGCGACGCCCTATCTCGTCGATCTGCCGTTTTATCTTTCCACCCAGGACCCCTTTGTGAAAGGCATGCAGCAGGATTTCCTTCAAAGGATGCGGCAGGAACCGCCAAGGTTTATCATCGCCGTCTCACGAGGCCGCCTGTTTGTCTACGATCCCGCGGACGACGGGATATTCCGGGCCGAAGTGGAAGCCTTTGTGGTCGCGAACTACGCGGTGATCTGGAACGGTCCGGGATACCAGGTGCTGATCCGGCTCGAAAAGAACCCAGACGCGCAGCAATAACTGCGGGCAAGCGGAACCATGGCAGCGGAAAAGGTCCAGGCGCCGGGCGGTTCGTTTTTCCACGGCCTGTGGAAGGATCCGAACCGGCTCGTCTGGAACCTGGCGCTCGCGGCCGTCACCGCCTGGCTGGTCCTCACGGCGCTGCTTTCCCTCAAATGGGAGATCTACTGGGACCAGGTCTGCTTTCTCTACCAGGCCTTTCTCGTCAACGAGAAAGGCTACGTGCTCTACCGGGACATCTTCGACGTGAACATGCCCGGCGCGGCCGGGTTCATGATCTTCTTCTCGAAGTTCATCGGCTACAGCGACCTGGCCTGGCGCATCCTGGACCTGCTCTGGCTGGGCGCGATCCTGGCGCTCACCTGGTCGATGCTGAAGCCGTTCGGCCGCCGGGCGTCGTGGGCAGCGGTGCTGGGGTTCGCGTGGCTGTACCTGATGCAGCCGGAATCGCAGCTCCTGCAGCGCGATTACGTGATGCTGCTGCCGATCGCCGCGGCCTGCGCGCTGGCGCTCTCGCCCGAACGCCTGGCCCGGTTTCCGCGCCTGAAGCTGGTCCTGATCGGCGCGCTCTTCGGGTTCGCCGCGCTGATCAAGCCGCAGGCCGGCATCGCGCTGCCCTTCGTGGCCTGGCGCGCCGAAGACCCGCCCGGCGCAGCGCCTGCCGAAGCCGGAGCGGCGCGGTGGAAGGCCTGGGCGCTGCGCCTGCTGTTCGCGAGCGCCGGCGTGCTCGCGGTCTTTCTGCTCGCCGCCGCGTGGCTCTGGAGCATGGGCAGCCTGGAACGCTTCCTCTACATCGCGAAGAACTATTGGCCGATCTACTCGCTGCAGATCTTCGACGAATCGATGTACACGATCGAACGCGGCCGGCGCTGGTCGTACATCTTCGATTCGGTCTTCCACATGCGCAACCTGTACGGCCGGCAGTGGGCCTGCGTGCCCGCGCTGCTCGTGCCGGTCCTGGCGCTCGGGAACCCCGCGCTGACGCCGCGCCAGCGGGCGGCGATCCGGCTCTTCCGCGACGCGCTGATCCTTTACTTCCTGGAAGTCGTCCTGGTCGGGCACTTTCATCCGTACGCGTGGATCCCGATGCTCTACTTCGCGATCGTGCTCTGCGGCGTGGCCATGGGCGACCTGCCGGCGCTTGCTCCGCGCTTTCGGCCCCGGCTGACGGCGGTGGTGGCGGGCGCGTGTCTGGCCTGGGCGGCCAGCCGCATCGAATCCCCCGCGCTGAAGCGGCAGCTCGCGGGCGAACGCCCGGTCACGCCCTGGACCGAACCCGTCGAACAGATGGCCTCGACCGTGCGCCCCTACATGCTGCCCGGCGATAAGATTCAGGCGCTCGACTGGCTGGGCGGTTCGGAGCGCGTGATGCTTGACCTGCGCCTGCCGATGGCCACGCCTTACCTGTACGACGCGGGCTTCTACCACGCCACGCACGAACCTCTCGTCAAGGCGCTGCAGGAAGACTTTCTCGAACGCCTGCGTCGCGAACCGCCGCGGTTCATCCTGGTGGTCTCGACCAACCGCATGCACGCCTTCGACCCGCGCGACGACGGTACGTTCAAAGCGCGCCTGGAAGAGCTGCTTACCAAGCGCTACCGCAGCCTGATGCGCTGGCCGGGGTACGACGTGCTGATTCGCAGCGAGCCGGCCCCGCCGTCGCCGTGAAGGCCACAAGGTGCCTTGCAGCGGCCACGGCGGAATGCATTGGACAGGCGATCTTCTCAAGCCTATGCTGTACAGGGACTAAGAAGGTTTCACCATGGTGCAGTGAGGCGTACGCGTCATGCTGAAGGTCTCCGACTACATTGCCCGCCGCCTGGCCGAACTCGGCGCCCGCCACGTCTTCATGATCACCGGCGGCGGGGCGATGCATCTCAACGATGCCTTCGGGTTCGAGCCCAAGCTTACCTACACCTGCAACCACCACGAACAGGCCTGCGCGATGGCCGCCGAAGGCTACGCGCGCATCGCCGGCATCCCCGCGATCGTGAACGTCACCACCGGCCCCGGCGGGATCAACGCGCTCAACGGGGTCTTCGGCGCGTGGACCGATTCGATCCCGATGGTCGTGGTCTCCGGACAGGTCAAGCGCGAGACGTGCATGGCCTTTAACGACGTGCCCGGCCTGCGGCAGCTTGGCGACCAGGAAGCCGACATGATCGGCATGGTCAAAGGCATCACGAAGTACGCGGCGCTGGTCCGCGAACCGGAGAGCATCCGCTACCACGTCGAACGCGCGTGGCACTTGGCCGTGAGCGGCCGGCCCGGACCCACCTGGATCGACGTGCCCATCGACATCCAGGCGAGCAAGATCGACGAGACGAAGCTGAAGGCCTACGACCCCGCCGAAGACGCGCCGGCCTTCGACCGCGCGCGCCTGGCCGAAGCATGCCGCGCGATCGTGGAGCGGATCAAGAACTCCGAGCGCCCCGTGCTGATGGCCGGGACCGGCGTGCGCCTGTCCGGCGCGCTCGACCTCTTTCTGGCCGTCGCGCGCCGGCTGAACGTGCCCGTCACCACCGCCTGGACCCACGACCTGATCGCCAGCGACGACCCGCTCTTTTGCGGCCGCCCCGGGGCCATCGGGACGCGCCCGGGCAACTTCGCGGTGCAGAACGCCGAGACGCTGCTGGTGATCGGCAGCCGCCTGAACGTGCGCCAGACGAGCTACAACTGGGCGGCCTTCGCGCGGCACGCGTACAAGATTCAGGTGGACGTGGACGCGGCCGAACTGCGCAAGCCGACCGTGAAGCCCGACCTGGCCGTGCACGCCGACGCGAAGGACTTTCTGGAAGAACTGAACCGCCAGCTCGACGCCGCGCGCTACGACGGAACGAAGCACGCCGGCTGGCTGGCCTGGTGCCGCGAACGCGTGGAACGCTACCCGGCCGTGCTGCCCAAGCACCGCAGCGCCGCAGGCCGCATCAACCCGTACTACTTCATGGAGACGCTCTTCGGCCAGCTCGACGAGGACGACGTGGTGGTGAGCGGCGACGCGACGGCCTGCATCGTAGCCTTTCAGGTCGCGAAGCTGAAGGCGCGCCAGCGGCTCTTCTCGAATTCCGGCAGCGCGTCCATGGGCTACGACATTCCCGCGGCGGTCGGCGCGGCCGTGGCGCGCGGCGGCAAACGCGTGATCTGCCTAGGCGGCGACGGCAGCACGCAGATGAACGTGCAGGAACTCCAGACCATCGTCCACAACCGCCTGCCGGTTAAACTTTTCGTGCTCAACAACGGCGGCTACCTCTCGATCCGTTCGACGCAGAAGAACTTCTTCGGGCGCCTGGTGGGCGAAGGCGCCGCGAGCGGCGTCTCGTTTCCCGACATGGCCAGGATCGGCGAAGCCTACGGCATTCCGTCCCGCCAGGCCGAAGGCCCGGGCTTTGCCGAGGCGATCCGCGAGACGCTCGCCGTGCCGGGCCCGGCGCTCTGCCAGGCCATGCTCGACCCGGAACAGCCGTTCGAGCCGCGCCCGAGTTCCAGACAGCTCCCCGACGGCCGCATGGTCACCGCGCCGCTCGAAGACATGTTCCCCTTCCTCGACCGCGAGGAACTGAAGCAGAACCTCAAGATTCCGCTGTGGGAGTCGTGATGGCCAAGGTGGACCTGCCGGCCCTGCTGTCCGAGGACGTGGAAGCGGCGCGCCGCCGCGAAGCCGCCGCGTTCGACGCGGTCGCCCAGGGCGGTGGGATCGTGCTCTTCGGCGCGGGCAACCTGGGGCGCATGACGCTGCGCGGGCTGCGCAAGGCCGGCGTCCAGCCGCTGGCCTTTGCCGACAACGACCGGCGCAAATGGGGCCAGACGTCCGAGGGCCTGCCGGTGCTCGCGCCGGAAGAAGCCGCGCGCCGCTACGGGGCCGGCGCGGCGTTCGTGGTCTGCGTCTGGAACGCGACGGGCACGCACCGCTACGTGAAGTCGCTGGCACAGCTCCGCGGCCTGGGCTGCGCGCGCGTCTGTTCCTTCCAGCACCTGTATTGGAAACACCCCGAGGCCCTGCTGCCGTACCTGCTCTACGACCTGCCGCACAAGGTTCTGGAAAAGCGCGAGGCCGTGCGGGCGGCCGCGGATCTCTGGCACGACGAGGCTTCGCGCGGCGAGTACCTCGCGCAGGTCGCGTGGCGGCTGACCGGCGATTTCAGTCTGCTGCCCGAACCGCTCGCGTGTCTGGACTACGAGCCGCCCGGGGTCTATCGCATGCTGCCGGAGGAAGTCTTCGTCGATTGCGGAGCCTACATCGGCGACACGCTGGATAGCCTTTTCGTCAAGCAAGGGCGCCCGTTCCGCGCCTACCACGCGATGGAACCCGACCCGGGCACGTTCGCGAAGCTGAACGCGTCCGTGGCGGCTCTGGCGCCCGAGATCCGCGCGCGCGTGGTGACGCACGACCTGGCGGCGTCTTCCCACTGGCACGAAGCCTCGTTCAGCGCCGACGGCTCGGAGGCGGCGGCGCTTTCGGCGCAGGGCAACGTGCGCGTGCGCTGCGGGCCGCTCGACGAGGCGCTCAAGGACGCCGCGCCGACCTTTATCAAGATGGATATCGAAGGCGCCGAACAGGACGCGCTGAAGGGCGCGGCGAATCTGATCCGGAAGCATCGGCCGGTGCTGGCCATCTGCGTGTACCACAAGCAGTCCGACCTCTGGGAGATTCCGCTGCTGATCCGTTCGATCAGCGCGGATTACCGGTTCTTCCTGCGTCCGCACCTGCCGGAGGGGATGCAGTCGGTCTGCTACGCCGTGCCCGACGGGCGGCTGGCCGGTTGAAGTTTGTCTCTTGAAGTAGACCCGGGCTTGCGGGAAGAAACAGGCGGGAGAGCGACGATGAACCGGGATCGCGATATTTTCGAAGAGCTGTTCGTCCTGGAAATGGCGAACAACCATTGGGGCAACCTGAAACGCGGCCTCAAGATCATCCAGGATTTCGCGCAGGTCGTCCGCTTCAACAACATCCGAGCCTGCATCAAGCTCCAGTTCCGCGACGTCGAAGCGTTCATCCACAAGGATTTCCGGACGCGCAGCGACATCCGCTACATCAAGAAGACCATCGACACGCAGATGACCAAGAAGGATTTTTCCACGATGGTGGACGCGATCCGCCAGTCGGGCTGCATCCCCTCGGCCACGCCCTTCGACGAACGCTCCGTCGAACTCTGCGCCGAACTGGGCATCCAGATCATCAAGATCGCGAGTTCCGACATCAACGACTGGCTGCTGATCGAAAAGGTGGCCGAGACCCGCCGCCCGGTCATCGCCTCGTCCGGCGGCTCCTCGGTAAAAGATACCGACGACTTGGTGACCTTCTTCGCGAACCGCAACATCCCGCTCGCGCTGAACCACTGCGTCTCGCTCTACCCGACCGAAGACCGCTACCTCGAGATGAACCAGATCGATTACCTGCGCAACCGCTACCCGAACAACGTGATCGGTTTCTCCACCCACGAATTCGGCGACTGGCATTCATCGATGATGATCGCCTACGCCAAGGGCGCGCGGACCTTCGAACGCCACATCGACATCGACATGGACGGCGTACCGGTCTCCCAGTACTGCACGCGCCCGCAGCAGGCCGACACCTGGTTCAAGGCCTACCACAAGGCGCGCGAGATGTGCGGGGCGAGCGGCGCGACCAAGCGCCAGCCGCTCAACAAGGAAGTGGAGTACCTCGACAACCTGGTCCGCGGCGTCTACGCCAAGCGCGACCTGCCGGCCGGGTACGTCTTCGAACACCGCCGCATCCCCGACGACGTGTACCTGGCCATCCCGCTGCAGAAGGGCCAGATCTCCTGCCGCGAACTGATGTCGGGCGAAGTGCTGCTCAAGCCGTTGCAGAAAGACCAGGCGATCCTGATCGACGACATCGACACGCCGTACGGTCAGAATCCGGAACTGAAGAAGCTGATCTCGAACCGGGGCATCTGAACATGCCCTCCGGAAAGTTCATCAGCATCGTCGCGCCCACGTTCAACGAGGCGGACAACGTACGCGAATTTTACGAACGCGTGGTCAAGGCGATGGCGGGCTGCGCGGACTACACCTACGAACTGATCTTCATCGACAACGCTTCGAGCGACAAGACGGTCGAGATCCTCCGCGAACTCGCCGCGCGCGACCGCAACGTGAAGGTGATCGTGAACGCCCGCAACTTCGGGCACATCCGTTCGCCCTACTACGGGATCCTGCAGGGCAAAGGCGACGCCGTCGTCTGTCTCGCCACCGATCTGCAGGACCCGCCGGAACTGATCCCCGAATTCCTCAAGCGCTGGGAAGAAGGCTACAAAACCGTCCTGGCCGTGAAGAAGAAATGCGAGGAGACGATCCTCTTTTCGCTGCTGCGTCGCTTCTACTATTACTGGCTCGCACGGCTCTCCGACGTCACGCTGGTTCAGAACGCGACGGGCTTCGGGCTGTACGACCAGTCGGTGGTCGCCATCTTCCGCGAAATGGGCCACGCCTATCCGTACTTCCGCGGGCAGCTTTCGGAGATCGGCCACACGGTGGCGACGATTCCCTTCGACAAGCCCAACCGCAAGCGCGGGATCACCAGCAACAACTTTTACACGCTCTTCGACCTGGCCATGCTGGGCATGACCAGCCACACCAAGGTGCCGCTGCGCCTGGCCACGATGACCGGCTTCATGCTCGGCATCTTCAGTCTGCTCGTCGCGGTTGGGTACCTGGTCTACAAGCTGATCTACTGGGACCAGTTCTCGGTCGGCATCGCCCCGCTGGTGATCGGGCTCTTCTTTTTCTCGTCGGTGCAGCTCGTGTTTCTGGGCCTGGTGGGCGAATACATCGGCGCGATCCACGCGCAGGTGATGAAGCGCCCGCTCGTGGTCGAGAAGGAACGCATCAACTTCTGACGCGCGTTCAGCGCGCCAGCGTCAGCAGCGTATTCGTCAGGCCCAGGCTCCGCGCGCTCGCGCAGATCGACTCCGCGTTCAGCAGCGACGCCACCAGCACCGGCTGCGGAAACTCCCGCGCCTGCGCCGGCGCGACGATGGGGATGCCCTTCAGGCGCTTGCCCTGGTTGATGGGGTTGCCGTCCACGAACGCCACGATTCGCGTGTCCTTCAGCGCCGTCTCGCCCAGCAGCTTGAGCAGCAGCTGCCCCGTGCCCCAGACGACCAGTTCCGGATGCCGGCGCCGGATGTCCTCCAACTGTTCGCACAATCGCGCCATGAACGCGGCCGAATCGCGGATGTAGGCCTCGATGCACGGGCGCAGCGTCTCGTCGCGCGTCCACGCGTTCGGGGGCGGTTCCTTCCGGCAGACCGCGTACGCCGCGGGGTAGGGCAGGCCCGGCGTGGGCAGGAGTTTCTGTCCCGCCTCGAACGGCGCGAAGCCCGCCGCGCGCAGCATGCCGGCCAGGGACGCGACGGAAAAATGGTTGATGTGCTCGGTGTTGAACTCCTGAAAGGGCGCGCCGAGGAATTCGCCGTAGCGGCTCGCGTCGGGCACTTCGACGTACAGCAGGCCGCCGGGTCGCAACCCGCGCGTGCAGTCGGCCAGCGACGAGCGCACATCCCGCACGTGCTCGAGGACGTGCGAAAGCGCCACCGCGTCGAACGCGCCGGCTTCCGCGGGCATGCGATGCAGCGTGCCCACGAAGGCCTGCAAGCCCTGCGCGCGCATGTTGCGCACGCAACCGGTCGAAGGGTCGATGCCGCAAAGGCCGCCGTAGCCGAGTTCTTTCAGTTGCAGGAGCAGCCCGCCGTTGCCGCAGCCGACGTCCGCGACACGCGCGGTCTTAACGGGCAGGTGCCGCGCGATGCAGGCCGCGGTCTCCTTCAGCCGTTCAAGGTCGAAGGGCGATCCGCCGCCGCCGGTCGAGGTCGCGTTGTCCTCGTATTTCGAAAGTTTCGCGTAGTACGCGTCGTAGTCCGCCTGCGTGACGGCGGTGTCGGCGAAGACCATGCCGCAGGCGTCGCACGCGACGACGTCGTAGCCGTCGGTGAGCGGGTGGCCTTCGGGCAGCGTGAAGGTCTGCGTGTGCAGGCGCGTGCCCGCGCGGCCGTCGCAGACCGGGCAGGGGCGCTTGAAGGGCGCGCTCATGGCCGGCCTCCTGCTGCGCGGTGCCACGCCACGGTGCGGCGGATGGCTTCGTCGAGGGAAATGCGCGCGGCCAGGCCTAGTTCCTCCCGCGCGCGCGCGGTGGAAGGGACGTAGCGTTCAGGCGCGCGTCCGGGCGTGGGCGCTTGGGCGACCCGCACCTCCGGTTCGGGCGAGAACGCGCGGGCCACGGCGCGGGCGGTCTCGGCGATGGTGAGCGGCTCCTCCGAACCCACGTTATAGGCGCGCGCGGTCTGGCCTTCGGCCAGGATCGTCCAGAGCCAGACGGCCAGGTCGGCGGCGTAGAGGTACGAACGGTACGGGGTGCCGTCGCCGAGAATCGAGAGCGGCTGGCCGCGCAGCCCGTCGCGGATGAAATTCCCGATCGCGAAGTGCGCGTCGAGCGGCAGGTGCGGACCGGCGAAGGCGTAGCAGCGCGCGATCTTCGCATCCAGGCCGAATAACTTCGCGTAGAGCGCGCAGAGGTGTTCGGCGGCGCGCTTGCCTGCGCCGTAGGCCGAGGCCGGCGCGAGCGGGTCGGGCGCGCCCGCGTACGTTTCGGGTACGTGGGTCAAATCCGCGGGCTGCCGTCCGTACACCGCGCCGCTGCTGGTAAGCAGAAAGGTCTTCGCGCCGCTTGCGCGGGCGAAGTCGAGCGTGCGCCGCGCGCCGGCGACGATGGTATCGAACATCGCCAGCGGGGCTTCGGCATTCAGCTTCGCACTGGCCTCGGTGGCGGCGTGAATCACGTGGGTGAACGCGCCGTCGGGGAAGGCGAAGTCCTTCACGTCGCCGCGCAGCCAGGCCAGCGAAGCGTCCTCGGCCAGGTGCGGGCACTTTTGCGCGAAGGCGCCGGGGTCGCGGCTCAACACCACGGCCCGCGCGTTCAGCTTCAGCGCCGCGTTGGCGTGCGCGAAGGATTCGAGCAGCCACGTGCCGAAAAAGCCGGTGCCGCCGGTGACGAACACGCGCGCGTCCCGCAGCGATTCGAACGCGCGCGCAGCGTGGCGCAGCACGTGCTCGAGATCGTCCGTCGGGAGTCGCGGCATGCGGGCCTCGGTCAGAGGGCGGGCTCCAGGAACGCTTCGTCGATGCGCAGTTCGGCGGCTTTGCCGATAAAATCGACCTGCACGACCAGCTTCGAGTCCGCGTCGTAGCGCACCAGCTTGCCGTACAGCCCGCGGAACGGGCCGGTCTTGACGTACACGGGCCGCCCGAGCTGCCCGAAGCGGGTCTCGCGCAGGGTCTCGTCTTCCTGCAGCGCGAGCGTCAGGTTGCGCAGGTCGCGTTCGAGCTGCGCGGGGTCGGGCGGCTGCAAGATCTGCGCGACCTTGCGCGACTCGAAGACCTTGGTGCGTTCGACCGCGGCGTAATCGAAGAAGACGTAGCCCGAAAAAAGCGGAAGCTGCGAGAATTTCGCCTGCCCGCCCCAGACGCGCCGTTTGCTCACCAGCGGCAGAAAACGCGGCACGCCGAGCGAATCGAGGTATTCGCAGAGCGCCTTTTCGCAGCGCGATTTGGTCCAGGCGACGGCCCAGAGTTTGGCGTCGGGCAGCGGCGGCGGCGGGATGAGCGGGAGCGAGGTTTTCAAGGTGTCGGACATGGCGTGGCCCCGAGCGGGTCGCGGCGCAGCCAGAATCGGCGCGCTCACCCTTCTTGTACTCCCATTTTGGCTGGGGAAAACCCGAAAACGGCGCGCTCAGCGGCGTTCTTCCAGTTCTTCGACCGTCTTCGGCCAGTCCGATTTCAGCAGGCGCGAGAGCGAACGGTCGGCGAGCAGTTTGCCGCCGGTCTGGCAGCGCGGGCAGTAGTTGGTCTCGTTCTCCGCGTAGCGGATGCGCTGAACTTTCGTGCCGCAGGCGGGGCAAGGCTTCCCGTACTTGCCGTGCACGGCAAAGTCCGGCCGGAACGCGGTGATCTCGCCCGCGCCCGGAAAGCGCCCGGCAAAGTCCGCGCGCAGCTTCTCGGTCCAGCGCGCCAGCGTCCCTCGGGCGGCCTCGAAGAGCCGTTCGATCTCGCCGGGCTTGAGCGTCTTCGTCTGGCGCACGGGGGAGAGTCCCGCGGCGTGAAGAATCTCGTCGCCGTAGGCGTTGCCGATGCCGCTGAAGAGCCGCGGGTCGGTGAGCGCGCGTTTGAGCGTGTGGTTTTCGCGCGCGAGGACTTCCGCGAAGGCCCGCGCGTCGGCCTCGAAGAGTTCCAAACCCGGCGGGCGGTGGTACGCGAGCTGTTCCTCGCCCTGCACGAGGTACAGCGAGGCGCGCTTCTTGCTGCTGGCCTCGGTGAGGAAAAGCGTGCCGTGTTCGAAGTCGAAGGCGGCGAGCCCGATCTTGCCGGGAATCGCGGGGCGCTTGGCCGCGGGGCCGGCCCGCTCGTCCCAGCGCAGGCGGCCGGCGATCATCAGATGCAGGACGAGAAAGAGGTCGCCGTCGAGCGCGAAGGCGATGCGTTTGCCCAGGCGGAGAAGGCCGGCGACGCGGCGCCCTTCGGCGCGGAAGACCGGCGGATCGACCGAGCGGACCAGGAACGGGCTGGCGATGCGGAGGCGTTCCAGCGTGCGGCCAAGGATGCGCGCGCGCAACGCTTCGAGGTAGATCGTGACGTCGGGAAGTTCGGGCATGGCCGGCTCCCGCGCGGCCCGGCGCTATTCGCGCTTGAGGACGACCAGGGTCAGGTCGTCTTCGTTGATGTCCGTCGTGGTGTGTTCGCGCAGCGCGTTGATCACCTGTTCGACCATGGGGCGGCTGCGCAGGTTGGCGATCTCGGCAAAGAGGCCGCGCAGGCGGTCCTCGCCGAACTGTTCGCCCTGCGGATTGTGCGCCTCGGTGATGCCGTCGCTGTAGAGCAGCAGCGACGCGCCGCGCGGCATGACGGCGACGCCTTCCTCGGTGCGGGAATGGAAGAGCGCCGGAGAACCGAGGCCGAGCGCGACGCCGTTTTCCTTCAGTTCCAGGACGTTGCGCTGTTCGGGGTGCCACATGTACGCGGGGTTGTGGCCCGCGCGCGCGAAACGCAGTTCGCCCGTGGCGTGATTCAGAATCGCGTAGAAGGCGGTGATGAAGCGCCCCGGCGGCAGGTCGCCGGAAAGGTCCTGGAAGACGTTGTGGAGGACGGTGCGCGGCGAAGTCTGGTTGCGCGCGTGGAGCGCGAAGACCTTCAGCGTCGCGGACATCAGCATCGCGGCCGTCAGGCCGTGGCCCGAAACGTCCGCGACCAGAAAGCCGGTGTGCGTGCCGCCGATGTCCACGAACTGGAAGAAGTCTCCCGCCAGCACGTCGCAGGCGTCGTAGAACGCGGTCGCTTCGTAACCGGGAATCTTGGGCGGGCGCGAAGGCAGCATGCGCAGTTGCAGTTCGCGCGCGGCGAGGATGTCGCGGCGCAGTTCTTCGATCTGTTCTTCGGGCGCGATGGCCAGCACGCCGCTGCCGGTGGGCGGGTCCTGGAATTCCTCGTGCAGCGGCTCGAGCGCCGGGGAGTCGGCCACGTCGGCGGTCTCGGCGATCTCCGGCGCGCCGACGATCTCCTGCGTGGTGATGCCGCGGGTGACGGGCTGCTGCGGCCTCGCGGGCGTGGCGACGGGCGCGTTGTAGTCGGTGCCGTCGGTGACGGTCTTCTGCATCACGCGGCGGTCGCGCCGCTTGTGCAGGAACTTGGCGCCGTGGGCCGAAACCGGCCGGCGTCCCGCCGCTCGCCGACGAATGAATTTGGCCATCCGCACCATCCCTATGCTGCGCGCCGCGCTCCCACGCGCGCGCGTGGCGAGGTCAACGCCTGAGACCTATGCGCAAAGCATCAAGGTTCATAGCTTACGTGGTTTACGCGCGATGCCAAATGTGTATTTCGGCGGATTTTCAGGCGCTCTGCATGCGCTTGAAGGCTCGCGCCCCGCGCCCGGCTATTCGTTGTCGAGCGGCATCGGCTTGGGCTCGATGTCGCCGATGTCGCGGCCTTCGGCCAGGGCCTTCTTCTTCTCTTCGTTCTTCTTGATCCAGTTTTCCCAACTGCGCCCGGCGGCGGAATCGATGCCGGTAAAGACGATCCCGGCGATCTCGCGGTACTTCAGCGTGCGCGGGGTCTCGTCGCCCTTGGGATAACATTCGATGTACGGTTCGGCCGCGTCGGGCACGCGGTTGAAGATGTACCCGACGATGGACTCGCCGGACTTGGTGGTGACGGTCACGTCGCCGCGGTAATCGAACGCGATGTCGACGACCTCGCGCAGCTCCTCGTCGGTGCGAATCTCGGGCGCCCACTTTTCGTACGAATCCCGCTTGGTGTTCAGAGGCGGGTGGGAGGGCGTGCTGTTCTGTTCTTGCGGCATCGTGGTCCTCGGCAACGAACGTGCGAAGAAAGAGCCACTATATTCCAAGCCGCCGCCCGCGCCAAATGGACTTCCGTCCGGGCCGCGCCGCCCTCGCGAAAATTATCAGAACAGCCCTCTTGACGCGGCCGGGGCCTTCGTCTAGAAGACCACCAGTGGCTTAGCCACTGTACGACATCGACGAAAGGCCTGCGCCATGGTTGCAAACATCGTCAGAGACCCGGTTTACTACCAGATCAACCGGGCGCTCCGCGACCTGCTCAAGAGCAAGGAATTCAAGGTCGGCGACCGCTTTATGACCGAGCGCGAGGTCTCCGAACAGTTCCGCGTCAGCCGCGCGACGGCCAACAAGGCCCTCTCGAACCTCGTCGCCGAAGGCGTGCTCGAGTTCAAGAAGGGCGTCGGGACCTTCGTCCGCGGCGGCGTGCTCGACTACGACCTCCAGTCGCTGGTCAGCTTCACCGACAAGGCGCGCGCGGCGGGCAAGGTGCCCTCGACGAAGGTGCTCGCCTTCGCGACGGTCGCGGCCGAACAGGCGGGCGCCGAGGTTGCGCGCGCGCTCGCGGCGGCCCCCGGCGAACCGCTGTACCTGATGGAACGCCTGCGCCTGGCCGACGGACTGCCGGTGATCCTGGAACGGCGCTTCGTGCCGGTGCGCTTCTGTCCGGACCTGAGCGAACGCGACGTGGCCGGGTCGCTGTACGCGCTCTGGACGCGCACGTTCAAGCTCGCGATCGACGGAGCCGACCAGCAGATTCGCGCCGTGGCGCTCTCGGGCGAACGCGCCCGGCAGCTCGGCGTGGCCGAAGGTTCCGCCGGGCTGCTGGTGCTTTCCACCGGCTACCTGTCCGGCGGAGAACCGCTGTGGTGGGAAGAGACCTACTACCGCGGCGACGCGTACGAATTCCGCAACCGCCTGGGCAGCATCCAGACCGCGCGCCCGGCCGCGGGGGCCTTGCGATAAACGACGGGAGCCAGGGAACGCACGGGGAGCGAGGGGAGAATCATGGGAGCGGGAGCGTTCGAGAACATCGGAGTGGCCGTCGCCGGCACGGGCTTTATCGGGCCGGTGCATGTCGAAGGCCTGCGGCGGCTGGGCGTGCGCGTGACGGGCGTGCTCGGATCGACGCCGGAGAAATCGAAGCAGGCCGCGAAGAGCCTGGGCCTGCCCAAGGGCTACGCGGACTTTGACGAACTGCTGAAGGACGCGGACGTCTCGGCCGTGCATCTGGCCGTGCCCAACGTCCTGCACTACGAGATGACGGTGAAGGCGCTCGCCGCGGGCAAGCACGTGATGTGCGAAAAGCCCCTGGCGATGGACGCGCGGGAGACCGCCGACCTGGTCGCGCGCGCGCGCAAGGCCAAACGCGCCGCGGGCGTCTGCTACAACATCCGCTTCTACCCGCTGAACATCGAAGCGCGCGAACGCGTGGCCTCCGGCGCGCTGGGCGCGGTGCATTCGGTCGCGGGCGCGTACGTGCAGGACTGGCTGCTGTATCAGCGCGACTACAACTGGCGCGTGCTGGCCGACAAGGGCGGCGCGCTGCGCGCGGTGGCCGACATCGGCACGCACTGGATCGACCTCGTCACCAGCATCGCCGGCCTGGAAGTCGCGGCCGTCTTCGCCGACCTGCACACCGTCCACGCGACGCGCCTGAAGCCCAGCGGCGAAGTGGAAACCTTTACCGGCAAGCTGGGCGCGGAAAAGCCCAAGGGCGACGCGGTGAAGATCGACACCGAGGACCTCGGCAACGTGCTCTTCCGCTTCACCAACGGCGCGCGCGGCAACCTGCACGTCTCGCAGGTGACGGGCGGGCGCAAGAACACTCTGCGCTACGAAGTCGCCGGGGCCGACGGCGCGCTGGCCTGGACCAGCGAGACCCCCAACGAACTCTGGCTCGGCCACCGCGACCGCGCCAACGAGACGCTCGCGCGCGACCCGGCGCTGCTGAGCGACCGCGCGCGCGGATACTCGAACTACCCCGGCGGGCACAACGAGGGCTTTCCGGACACGTTCAAGCAGTGCTTCCGCGCCTTTTACGAATACATCGCGGCGGGGAACTTCGAAGCGCCGCCGTACTTCCCGGATTTCGCGGCCGGCCACCGCGAAGTGGTCCTGTGCGAGGCGATTCTGGCCAGCCATCGCGGGCAACAATGGGTGGAGGTCCAGGGCATGCGGTGATCGCACTGCGTCGTATCCCGCGTCCCGAAACCCAGAACCCCAAAGGAGCCCGTCATGCAGCTCGGATTCGTCAGCGCCATCCTCCCGGAACTCTCGCTCGAAGAGGTGCTCGCCACCGCCGCGGCCGAAGGCTTCGACTGCGTTGAGCTTATGTGCTGGCCCGTCGGCAAGGCCGAACGCCGCTACGCCGGCGTCACCCACGTGGACGTCACGAACTTCACCGCGGCCGACGCGGCGAAGGTGAACGCGCTCGCCGCGCGCTACGGCGTGGCCATCTCGGGGCTCGGCTACTACCCCAACGCGCTCTCGCCCGACGCGAAAGAAGCCGCCGCGGCTGCCGCGCATATCCAAAAGGTGATCAAGGCCAGCGCGCTGCTGGGCGTGAAGCGCATGAACACCTTCATCGGACGCGACTGGACGAAGTCCGTGGAGGCCAACTGGCCGCGCTTTCTCAAGACGTGGAAGCCGATCCTGGCGCTCGCCGATCGCCTGGGCGTGAACATCGGCATCGAGAACTGCCCGATGTTCTTCACCAAGGACGAATGGCCCGGCGGCAAGAACCTCGGCACCAGCCCCGCGATCTGGGCGCGCATGTTCGAAGCCTTCCCGACCAAACGCTTCGGGCTCAACTACGACCCCTCGCACATGATCTGGCAGCACATGGACTACCTCGCGCCGATGAAGGAATTCGCGAAGCGCATCCACCATGTCCATGCCAAGGACGTGCGCATCGACCGCGCGAAGCTCGACCGCGTCGGCATCATGGCGCACCCCAACGAATACCACAGCCCCAAGCTGCCCGGCCTGGGCGACGTGAACTGGGGCAAGTTCTTCTCGATCCTTACCGACACCGGCTACCGCGGCCCGGTGTGCGTGGAAGTGGAAGACCGCGCCTACGAGGGCTCTCTGGAAGACCGCAAGCGTTCGCTGCGGCAGAGCCACGCGTATCTGCGGCAGTACGTGCCCAAGCCGTAACGGCGGGCGCGGACGCGCGCCTTTTCGACAGGAGAACCGACGATGACGATGACCTACACCTACCTCGACATGGCGAAGATGATCGACCATTCGCTGCTCAATCCCATCCTCACCGACAAGGAACTCGAGGCCGGCTGCGAACTGGCGCTGGCCTACGATGTCGCCAGCGTCTGCATCCTGCCGTACTACCTCAAGCGCTGCGCGCAGCTCCTGAAGGGCAGCGCGGTGAAGGCCAGCACGACCATCGGCTTTCCCCACGGCGGGCATACGACCGCGATCAAGCTCGCCGAGGCCAAGCAGGCGCTCGACGACGGCGGCGAGGAGCTCGACATGGTCGTCAACATCAGCAAGGTCAAGAGCGGCGACTGGGGCTACGTGCGCGACGAGATCGGCGCGCTGACCGACCTGACGCACACGCGCGGGCAGAAGATCAAAGTCATCTTCGAGAACTGCTACCTGAACGACGAACAGAAGATCGCGCTCTGCAAGATCTGCGGCGACGCCAAGTCCGACTGGGTGAAGACGAGCACCGGCTACGGCACCGGCGGCGCGACCCACGCGGACCTGAAGCTGATGCGCGCGCACGCGCCCGCCTTCGTGCAGGTAAAGGCCGCCGGCGGCATCCGCGACCTCGACGCGCTCCTGGCCGTGCGCGAACTCGGCGTCACCCGCAGCGGCGCCTCCAAGACCAAGGAAATGCTGGACGAATGCAAGAAGCGCCTGGGCGCGTGAGCTTCCGCCACACGGCGGGCCGCGCGTTATTCGACGAAGAAACCTAACGGGAAAAGGGAGGGAGCACCATGTCCACGGCACAAGCCACGCCGGTCGCGCCGGCCGTCGGCGCCTTTTTGTCCAGGCAGCACAAACTCCTGATCGGGGGCGCGTGGGTCGCCGCCGCCAGCGGCAAGAGCTTCGAGACGCTCAACCCCGCCACGGGCGATATCCTGGCCCACGTGGCCCACGGCGACGCCGCCGACGCGGAAGCGGCCGTCGCGGCCGCGCGCAAGGCCTTCGAGAGCGGGCCGTGGCCGGTGATGACCGCGAGCGAGCGCGGGCGCCTGGTCTGGAAGCTCGCCGACCTGCTCGAACAGCACACCGAGGAGTTCGCGCAGCTTGAAAGCCTGGACAACGGCAAGCCCGTCGCCGTCGCGCGCGCGGCGGACGTGCCGCTGGCCGTCGATCTCTTCCGCTACATGGCCGGCTGGGCGACCAAGCTGGAAGGCACGACGATTCCGCTCTCGGTGCCGTACACGCCGGGCGCGAAGTACTTTGCCTACACGCAGCGCGAACCCGCCGGCGTGGTCGCGCAGATCATCCCCTGGAACTTCCCGCTGCTGATGGCCGCGTGGAAGCTCGGGCCCGCGCTGGCCGCCGGCTGCACCGTGGTGCTGAAGCCCGCCGAACAGACGCCGCTGAGCGCCCTGCGGCTGGGCGAACTGATCCAGGAGGCCGGGTTCCCCGCGGGCGTGGTGAACATCGTCACCGGCTTTGGCCAGGCCGGCGCGGCGCTGGCCGCGCACCCGGGCGTGGACAAGGTCGCCTTCACCGGTTCGACCGAAGTCGGCAAGCTGATCGTGAAGGCCGGCGCCGGCAATCTGAAAAAGGTCTCGCTGGAACTCGGCGGCAAGTCGCCCAACATCGTCTTCGCCGACGCGGACCTGGACGCGGCGATTCCCGGCGCGGCGAGCGCCATCTTCTTCAACCACGGGCAGTGCTGCTGCGCGGGCTCGCGCCTGTACGTCGAACGGAAGATCTTCGACCGGGTGGTGGAAGGCGTGGCCGCGAGCGCGAAGAAGATCAAGCTCGGCCCCGGCATGGACCCCGCGACCGAAATGGGCCCGCTGGTCTCCCGCGAACAGCTCGACCGCGTCTGCGGATTCCTGGCCAGCGGCGCCGAGGAAGGCGCGCAGGCCGTCGCCGGCGGCAGGAAGCGCGACGGCAAGGGCTTCTTCGTCGAACCAACCGTGCTGGTGAACGCGACGCCGCAGATGAAGGTCTACCGCGAGGAGATCTTCGGGCCCGTCGTCACCGCGATCCCCTTCGACCGCGAAGACGCCGTCACCGCGCTCTCCAACGACAACCCCTACGGCCTGGCCGCGGCGGTGTGGACGAAGGACGTGAGCAAGGCCCACACGCTGGCCGCGAAGCTGCGCGCCGGCACCGTGTGGGTGAACTGCTACAACATCTTCGACGCCGCGCTCCCCTTCGGCGGCTACAAGGAATCCGGCTGGGGCCGCGAGATGGGCAAGGACGTCCTGGAACTCTACACGCAGACGAAGGCCGTATGCGTGCGTCTCTAAACGAGGGATCAGGATTCAGGGAACAGGGAACGGAGGTCAGGGAAGGAGCCGCGCGGTGCGCGGCTTCTTTTCTTTGCGAAGGTTTTAATGTGGGACAGGCGTCTCGCCTGTCCGGAACGCGAAGGTGACTCCGGTGCTTGTAGATTGGAGCCGTCCAGGGGTGCCATGGGTCGAAGCCGTATTCGACCCGTGCCCGGTTCCGCACGAAACCGAGCCTACTCGAAGGTCTCCGCCAAGCAGCTTTGCTTAAAGGGAACCGGGCACGGGTCTCGAACATCCGCGACCCGTGGCAACCCTCTGGCCGAATCTACAAGCACCGCCGTCACGGGGGAGAGGATTCGGAATGCGCGAAGGTCCGCTTCCAAGATCAGGGCAGGTGAAAATCAGCCCGCCATCTTCTCGCGGAATTCCTTGGGCGTCAGGAAGTCGTGCGCGCCTTCGTCGAAGAGCGTCACGCCGAACTGTTCGAAGACCTGGACGTACAGGCGGTAGAAGACGGTCTTCGGCGCGGCGCTGGCGGCGCCGATGGTGAGCACTTCGCCGGGCTTCGGCGGGCCCTGTTCGGCACGCACCTGAAGGATGACGCCTTCCTCGACCTGCCACTGAAAACGCAGCGCGGGATTCTCGTCGTCCACTTCCCAGGGGGATTTGGGGACGAGCGCCATGCGCGGGACATCGGCGAGCTTCTCGGTCACGTCGTTCAACGAGCCGAGCGATTGGAGATCGACGGGGTGGAACTTGCTGTCGCGCGGAGGGAGCGGCTCGGGCTTCCAAAAGGAAAAGTACGTGATCTTCGAGGAATCGTTCGAACCTTGAGGTTGCTGAGTCACGCGGCCGGCCTCCTTTCGCGCTGCTCCTCCGGACCTCTCCTGACACTATACCCTTTTTCACGTCGAAATGCAGACTTAACCCTACCCAATCACGCCACTTGTAAGTAACTGCTCAAATGCGATGATCAGCCTGCTCACCAACCTACACCTGCAAACGAGGCGCACGCGCATGGGCAAGCCGAATGCACCTGTTCTTTTCCCGTCCAAGGGCACGCCGCCCGACCGCTACGGCTATCCGCATTACCAGGCCATCGGCGAAGCCAATCAGCGCTTCCGCGGGGCGTACCTGCGCGAACTCCGCCGCCGCCGGGCCGAACGCGCCCGGGTCTTCGCGGGCCGCGACGCCGCCTCACGCTGGACGCGCCGCGTGCAAGACCTGCGCAAAGGACTCACCGACTGCCTGGGGCTTTCGATCCTGAAAGCAAAGCACGTGCCCGTGCCCGCGCGCTTCGTGCGCGCCACGCCGCTCTTTTCGGGCCGCGTTCAGCCCGGCACGCCCGCCTGGGCCGCCGACCTGCGCGCCTACTGGTACGAACTCCCTTCGGCCGGCTGGGACGACGAGAGCGCCGAACTGCTCGTGCTGCGCCCGATGCAGAAAGCAGGCCCGTATCCCGGCCTGCTGCTGATCCCCGACGCGGGCGCGTGCATGTTCGGCGCGCAGAGCCCCGAATCGGCTGCGCGGGCGCTCGGCTGCGCGCTGGCCGCGGCGGGCTTTCTCGTCGCGATCCCCAAGCTCACGGCGCTGCAGCGGTTCTCCAGCACCCACAACAAACGCCGCGTGCTCGAAGGTTCCTGCGCCACCGGCGAAGTCGTCGCCGAAGCCGCGCGCGCGCTCGACGCGCTGCTCGCGCTCCCGGGGCTGGCGGGCCGGCGCGCTTTCGCGGCCGGCGTGGGCCTGGGCGGCCTG
>JAHCJK010000005.1 GCA_026184295.1 Planctomycetota bacterium | reverse complement strand
CTCCTGCTTCGCTACTTCGCGGAGACTTCCAGCTTGCTGACGAGGTGGTCCTTGCCGACGACGTCCGCGGCCTTGCCTTCCACCTTTTCCTTCTCGGCTTCGGAACGGACCTTGCCGTGCAGGGTCACCATGCCGTTCTCCGCTTCGATCCGCACGTCGCGCGCCGACGCCGAAAGCTCCTTCGTCTCCGTCAGCTTCTGGCGGATCTTCCGTGCGTTCTCCGTGTCCACGTCCGCGCCCAGGGCCTTCCGCGAGGCCTGCTCGGACGGCACGGCCGGGTTGGGCTGGCCTTTGTCGGCCGGCGCGGCGGAAGCATCGCTGCTGGCGCCGCGGATCTTGATGATCACGAACGCCGTGTGGTAGACGATGCCCGCCTCGTACCCGACGGTCACGCGCTCGCCGACCCGCAGGTCCTTGAACGTGGTCAGCGCGTTGCGCTCGTACGCGGTCATCCCGGTCCCGGCGCCGGCGTTTTTGTTCTCGCGGTCGTAGAAGGGCGTCTCGTCCAGGTAGCAGACGCGGTCGATTTCCTTCGGCAAATAGAAGGTGAAATCGCTCTCCTTCGAGGCCGCGGGCTCCTTCTGCGCCTTCTCGAGCGTCGGGCGCCACTTCTCGCGGATGTCTTCGATCTTCCGCTGGCGCGTCTCCGCGGTCAGCCCGTCGGTCTTCTCGCGCATCTCGCGCAGCATGCTCGCGTAGGCCGTGGCGTACGGCCGCTTGACCCCGCGCACGGTGATCGATCCGCCGTCCGCGTCGATGGCCATCAGCGTGCCTTCCGCCCATGAATCCACCTTCGCGTCGAAGGTACTCTTGACGTGCTGCGGCGCGGACGCGTCCTGCGCGGCGCAGGTGAACGCGGGCAGCGCCGAGAGCGCGAACATCGCCGCCGAGCCGATGATGATGTGCTTCTTCATGACCTGTCCTCCCCAAACGGAATTGCGGTGCACAGGAACCGTTCCTGGCTGAAGCAAACCGAATGCAAAGGCGGGGCCACACGTGCACGCGGCGAATTTCGCGCGGAATTCGCTCATTAAATAGGACGGATGGATTTTCGCAGCCTTCGCGCCCGGCGCGCCCGGCACGTCCGCGCACAGCGTGCCCAGTTCACGCGCATATTGAGACGACCCACCGAAAATCAAACGCCGCGCCGCGGGAGCCTTTGGCCCGCGCGGAATGCGCTAACCCGCTTCGCCGCCCGGCGGTTGCAGGTTCTCGCGACCCTCTGGCACCGTTCTTGCCTTTCTTCCTTCGCCGAAAGGTGGGTGTGTTCATGAAAGGAGAAACGTCATGAGATGGCTTACAGCCGCCGTATTTCCGTTCGCCCTGCTGGGCGGAACCGTGGCCGGATCGGAAGGCGTGGACGACGTGATTCGCCTGGAGCAGTCGCACGTCGGCGACGACGTTCTCATGGCGTACGTCCGGAACGCGCCGACGCCGTTCGATCCCACCGCGGAGGAGATCGAAGAGATGCAGCGGGCGGGCGTCTCCGCCAGCGTGATCGTGGCGATGATCGACCACGGCAAGGTCGTGCAGGGCGAGGCCGTCGAGGTCGCCTCCGCGCAGCCGGCGAGCCCCGGCGCGGGCGCTTCGCAGCCGGTCGCGGGCATCTACGAGAACCCCGACCCGTACGCGCCGCGCCCGGACTACCGCGACGACGACGTCGAAGTCTCCGCGTTCTACGCCCCGCCCGGCGGCGAGGTGAACATCAGCTTCTTCTACGGTTCGCTGGCGCCCTACGGGACGTGGCAGCACCTGGACGGCTACGGCTACGTCTGGCGTCCGCGCGTGGCCGTCGCCGCGGACTGGCGTCCGTACGCGACCTCCGGCCACTGGGTCTGGACCGATTGCGGCTGGTACTGGGAATCCGACTACCCGTGGGGCTGGGCCGCGTTCCATTACGGCCGCTGGCATAACGACGGCCGCATCGGCTGGGTCTGGGTGCCCGACACGACCTGGGGCCCGGCGTGGGTGAACTGGCGCCGCTCCGACCGGTACTACGGCTGGGCGCCCCTGCCTCCCGAAGCGCGCTACCAGGCGGGCGTCGGCTTCTCGTTCCGCGGGAAGAACGTCGCCGTGGACTTCCAGTTCGGCCTGGGCGAGAGCAGCTACACGTTCGTCCCCGCGGGCTCGTTCCTCGCGGCGGACATTTCCCGCGTCCGCGTGCCGCACCGCGAAGTCCGCGACGTGTACCACAACACGACCGTGATCAACAACACGTACGTCTACAACGACAACCGCATCGTCAACCGCGGCGTGCCCGTCGATTCGGTGCGCCAGGCCACCAACCGCCAGGTCGAGACCGTGCAGGTGACGGACATGACCGTCGCCTCGGGCACGGCCTTCGAACGCGGCGAAGTGCGCGAAGGCCGGCGCATCCAGGCCTTCCGTCCGGCGGTCCAGAACGCGACGCCCGAGACGCCGGAGAAGGCCGCCAAGGTCTACGCCGAACGGCGGGCCGAGGCGCTCAAGCGTTCGCCCAACCGCGCCGGACGCGCGGCCGCGCAGGATCCCAAGGCGGCCTCCCAGGACGCCAAGCCCGCGGCGCCTTCCACCGCGCCCGCGCAGAACCAGGCCGAAGCCCAGCAGCGCCTGGAACAGGAAAAGGCCGCGCGCCAGCGCAACGCCGAGACCCCCGACGCGAAGCGCAACGCCGCTCCGGCGCGCGGCGGAGCCGCTCAGCGTGAGGCCGACGCCAAGGCCAAGGCCCAGCAGCCAGCCGACGAGGCTCGCCGCGAACAGGCCCGCAAGGCCGCGGACGAAAAGGCCCGGCAGGCCGAACAGGCCCAGCGCAAGCTCGAAGCCGAGAAGGCTCAGCGCGAGCGCGACGCCAAGGCCAAGGCCCAGCAGCAGGTCGACGAGGCCCGCCGCGAACAGGCCCGCAAGGCCGCGGACGAGCAGGCGCGCCGCAACGCCGAAACGCAGCGCCGCCAGGAACGCAAGGCGCCTCAGTCGCCGCCCGAAGAGAAGAAGACCGACGCGCCGAAGGAACAGCCGTCGTTCTCGCCGGCGCCCGAGTCCCACGGCCGCAGGCGCGGCCGGAAGTAAGCCTGGAACCGCCGGAGGGTCTCCGGACCCTCCGGCCTGCCGAGGAGGAACGAGTCATGATGCGCAGCACACGAGCGATCCTGCTGGCCGCCGGCCTGCTTACCGCCACCGGAGCCGCCGTCGCGGTCTGGCCCGCGCCGCAGGGCAGCCCGAAGTCGATCATCGACCTGAGCAAGTCCGGCGCGAACGAGGACGCGCTGCTCCGGGAAGTGCAGCAGAGTTCCGGGGCGTACGAAGTGACCCCGGACGACATCCTCCGCATGAAGGAAGCGAACGTGCCCGACACCGTGATCGTCGAGATGCTCGAGAAATGGGGCGCGGTCGAACAGCAGAAGCAGGTCACCCGGGACTGACCGCGCCTCGCTCCCACGAAAAGACCCCGCTCCGGCGGGGTCTTTTTGTTTCGGCCGGGACCCGCGGCGATAACGAGAGCCCCCTCCGAAAATCGAACGAAGGCCGCCCTGGCCAAGTTTTGAACATCTCGCTTCAAGCACCGGCGCGGCGGGCAGTTGCAGCAATCCCGGCCGATTGGCATTCCGCTCGCCTGAAGGACCTTCGGGCTCGGGCAGCGTGCCCGCGCCATCGTAGATTTCGGCGAGGACGAACCATGAGCCAGAGAATGTACACGCGGCTCCACGACGTCACACCGGCCGCCGCGACCGCCCTGGGGCCGTCGGTCACGCCCGGACGCCTGCGTTCCATGCTCCGCCTGCTGGGGCTGACCACGCTGGACATGCACGCCTACTGCCGCCGCGCCGTCAGCCGGCCGCAGCTCGTGCGCATCCTGCGCGGACGACAGACGCCGTCGCCGTTTGAACGCAAAGTGCTCGCCTTGGCCCTGGCCGAGGCGCTGCAGGACCGTTCCGCGGTCCTCTTCGAAGGTTGACGAAGTCACGAACCCCTTGAAAAGAAGGAGGAATCCCGATGCGAATACTGATCGCCCTGATCGCCGTCGTGCTGGTCGGCTGCCTGTCCGCGCTGGTGGTGGCCAAGACCGGAGCGCAGCCCGAGCCCGCCCCCGCGCCGCTCGCCGACGGGCAGAAGCAGGAAGTGACCCGGACGATCCACCAGAGCCTGAAGGCCGACGGCCGCTACAAGATCCTGCTCGGCGCGATCGCCGACACGGACTTCGAAAAGGCCCTCGATGCGGAAGGCACGATGACGTTCTTCGCGCCGATGGACGAGGCCTTCGAACGCGTCCCGAAGCTCTCGGCCCTGCTCAACGACCGCCCGCGCCTGCTCGAAGTCCTCGACCGCCACGTGCTGGACAACCGGGCGCTGGACACGGCCGATCTGCGGACGGAACGCGTGCTGATCCCGAAAGCCGGCAAGGAACTGAAGGTCAAGCCCGGCGGCGAGTACATCGAGATCAACGACGCGAAGATTCTCTCCGCGGACAACCGCGCGTCCAACGGCATCGTCCACGGCATCGACCACGTGCTGATGGTGAACAACGACAGCATGCTGCGCGAAGCCGCCGAAGCCATCGAACGCGGCCTGAAGAAGGGCGCCGAGAAGGTCGAACACACCTTCGACGGCAAGGACCGCCCGCAGGAATAAAGGCCCACGGCCGTGCGGGGCGCGCGCTCCGCACGGCCTTTCTCCCCTCGGATTCCGGCATCGAAAGGCAGGCACGCATGGCGCGCATGGGCATTCACGAGATTCTATGCATGGCCGATTTTCCGCGCGCGAAGCCGCGCACGCAGTCCGGACGCTTCCGCGGAAACATCCTCCAACTGCTCCACGAGAAAAGCTTCCACCTGCTGCTGCGCGGGCTGGAAGCCGCGGGGCTCTGCGACCGCCTGGCCGCCTCCGGCCCCTACACGCTCCTCGCGCCCACCGACGCGGCCTTCCGCCACCCGCAAGCCGACGGCCTGCTGCGCGACCCCGCGCGCCTGCGCGGCGCGCTGAGCCGCCACATCGTGTGGGGCCACCTGGACCTGGAGACGATCTTCGAGATGGGCCTGATCGCCCCGATCCACGGCCCCGCGATCCCGGCCGACCGGACGAACGCGCGCTTGGGCGGCGCCAAGGTGGTGCACCCCGACATCGAAGCGCCCAACGGCATCATCCACGGCATCGCAGACCTCCTGTAGAAGCCTGCTGAATGCAAGCACCACGCACTGGCTGAATACAACCTCAGCCAGTGGCACCAGATCGCTCGGCTCTAGCCTAGATTAAAAGCGAGGCCTGTGCCACCAGCCGCGTCGCGTAGTGTTCATCAAGATGACTGCTCTTTGAAACTCGAATGACGTTTGCTTCGCTTCAACGAGAGAACCGCAACCGGCCGTGTTGCAAACGCTGCAGTTCTTTCGTGCCCGCAGATAAATTCTAGACTTCACAACCCCTGAGCCACCTCACACCGCACACCGCTTCGGAAACCCGCGCTCAGTCCAATATGGTTTTCGTCGGCGGCTTCGCGCCGACAAAAACCATATCTATTTATTCGGCAACGACTCCGATGCCAATTCGGTCGGGCACAGCTGGGTCACTACACACACTACCTGTTATTTTATTTCTTCTAACTTCTCAATAAAGCTCTTGACTCCCGATGTCCAAGATTCGGAAGACCTCTTTTCAAAGTAAAGCTTTATGTCTTTATCTATAACTTTGCAATAGAGAATATCGTTTAGATCTTGACTTCTCTTCCCATTAAATCCGAATATAGTATTGTCCATCCAGCATAGACTAACGCACCTTTTAAATCCTGCATTCTCCCCTTGGACATTAGAATAATCTCCAGAAGTCCTTGGGAGGTGTTACTCCGTAGCCTCTCAGCGCCTTAACGATATCTTCTTGGCTAATGGCACTCCTCTATTAGACCAAGTATCGATTGACAATATTTCACCATTATTATCTGTGATTGTAACACTGTATGAATCTTCACCGACCTTTCTAATATCCAGATCCGGGGACAGACTACTCAATTATTTCCAGAGACTACCCCGTGCGGTTTGTTGAAGCCCAGCGCACAATGGGTGTGCGCGTCGCGGAACGCCTGTCCTAACGCCTTCGCGTCGCCCGGGACGACGACGACGTGAACGTGATTCGTCATCAGGCCATACGCCCAGACTTTGAGTCCATGTTGTGTTAAGCAATACCGGACGGTCTGGCGGTACGCCAAGCGGTCCGCGTCATCCACGAAGAAGGCCTGACGCCGATTTCAACGCTGCGTGACGTGATGCGGCAATCCAGGTACAACCACCCGCGCTAATCGGCTCATGCCGCTAGAAGGCATCCGCCTGCGTTACTCTTTCAAATAATTGAGTAGCCTGTCCCCGGATCTTTTCGTGCCCGCAGAGAAATTCTAGACTTCACAAGCCGCTGGGCCGCTACACAAGATGCTCTCCTAAGTGGTGAGATATTCGTTCAAGGAAAAGGGATAGTCGCGGATCGGCATCAGTAGTGTCGAACCATTCCTGGTATTCCTTTCCGTCTATGACTCTTGGCTGATCTGATTCTGGAACAACCTCTTCCCAAATTCTCCTGTCCAGAACCGTAAAGCCCGTTTGAAGGAGACTGAGCAAATGCTCGGCAGAGGGGTCTGCAACGAAGTCGAGGCGCTGTAACAGGTACTTCGCCTCTTCAGTACATGCATCGTCAATTTCAGCTTCATTGAGATACACTTCTATTGCCTGCCGGATGTTGCCAGCCTCAAATGAGCCTACGCTGCCCTCCAATGCTAGTTTCCGTCCCTCGGTGCGGTATGGGTAGTTACAATGCAGATTTTCTGTCTCCGCCAAGACACCTCTGGTGATCTCCAACGCGACATCGCTCAACGCGCCGGGAGCAAGTTGCCGTAAACGATCAACCAGTCCAGACTTTTCGTTAAAGATGTCCTTCGACGTTACCATTCTCATTCCTTCTGCCCTTGTCGATATCGCAATATTGCCTCGTCTCCGAAGAACGTTTCCGGTTGCTTACCTCGTAGTGATGGAGCGAACGGGGTAGACGTATCCACACCTCCGAACTGCAACAGCGGTGTGCATTGCCTGCCACAAATATACTTTGCTCCTCCGACTGCGTCCACATAGTAGGGTCGGACAGTTACCCAAAGTTTCGCTTCAGCGTGGAAACCTTTAGGCATACCCCCTACAACATGGGTCTCATGAGGTGACCAGAGTGAGAATCCGGTACTCGTCGAGTTTTCCTTAATGATTCTTGGTACATACCCTCGGAGATCAGTACTCGCGACGGCAATGCGAACGTTGCCCGACTTGTCCCAGTAGGCCCCAAATGCAAACTCTCCTCTGTAACCTGACTTTTCAAGCAACGGCTTGAAGGCAGCAGTCCTTTCCTGAACGGCCAGCTTCCCCCACGCCGCTTGGTACTCATAAACAGACGAGAATCCTTGCGGGGGCCCCGACTCTCCACGCTTTGGAATATCAACTAAGGGGACAGTTCCCTGCATTTCAGGGAAGAGCTTGTTGTCCAAAGCTCGAACACCAGTCTTGTTCGTAGAAATGTAGTTCGAAGTACCTTGCATTACGATCATCACGCCTTGATCCTTTACCCCACCCCAAAGAATCGCCCTGGCTTGATCGGGATCGCCAGTGGCAATCGCATCGGCGGTGTTTGACATGAGCATCGGAACGCCGCCGGTAACGACGTTTCCGGTTCCCTTCAGGAAATCGCCTGTTCCCTCCGCGGACCTATTACCAACAATGGCGACCGTGTCCGCGAGCGTGCTGTCGCCCAACGGCTTCTGCAAGGCCGGTCGTCCTTCCATGCGTCTGCGCCATTGCTCGTTTGCCGCGAGCATATCAACCACTTCTTGCGAGTCGCCGGATAGCCACCCCCACCAGTTTGCCTTGCGAGAAGTTTCGATCCTGACGTCTGGATAGGGGGGCTGATCGGGATCACCTTCGTCATCGAACCAAACCCATTCACCATTGACGAGCCTCCATCGCCCCAACCCCATTGGGTCGCCGTAATTCACCGGATCCCCGCCGCAATAATTGTAGAGGTTCAAGCCCCCTTCGTAGCCGATCGGGTCGGCGGAGATGAAGCGGCCGGTGGTGGGGCTGTAATAGCGGTTGCGCAGGTACTGCAGGCCGAATTCTTCCAGGTTCATGCGGCCGTTGAAGCTCAGGCGGTTGCCGATCGCCGACTGCGCCAGCGGCTGCCCGAACGCGTCGGTCCGCTCGGTCTTGCCGAATGCGTCGAACCGCTGGCGTTCCATCACGTTCCCTGCCGCGTCCGCGATCGCGTAGACCGATCCGCTGCCGCCCGTAAGCCAGAAGTTCGTGCCCTGCGCGTCCTTCGACCACATCACGCGGTCCAGGCCGCCGTTTACGTACGTGCGCGTCCCCGCGTTCGGCACCGACTCGGTCAGCAGTTCGCCGCCCATGCCGTACCCGAACGAACGCGTCTCGGTCGTGTTGCCCGCCGTAACGTGGACGGTCTGCGAGGTAGCCTGCCAGCCGTACGCCGGGTACTTGAAGGTCGCCGTCGCCAGAATCTCGCCGCCGCCCTTCTTCTCGACATTCCGCAACCGGTTCAATTGATCCCAGACATAGGATTGTTCGTCGCCCACCTTGGGCCCGCCGGGCCCGGCGGCGAGGATCGACTTTTTGAGGAGATCCGGGGACAGACTACTCAATTATTTCCAGAGACTACCTGTACCTGGATCTTCGAGATGCACTTTGGGCCCTGGGCGCAGCGGATGCAATGGGCGCGAAAGCGTCTGCTCCAGTTCATCTACAAAAGCAGCTGACCCACATGGACGGCCTGTCTTCGTACAGTTTCGCACGCGACGCTCGTCTTCTCCGGGCTGGGATTGCAGCCACGCTCGCCAATTCATGATGACTCCTGACGGCGGAAAGTCTCCGCTCAGGAGGGCATCTGCCGCTCTATCGCCGTGCGCCGCCGCGCTGGACCAAGGGTAGTCCGCGGCATGCGCCGCCATGCCTGCTCGGACGGGATTGCGCTCCACATAACGCACCGCTGCCCAAAGATGGTCGCCATCGAGCGGGCAGGAATAGAAACGGCCTTGCCAAAGGTGCCCGTGCAATCCATGCCGCTTGTTGAAGCCCAGCGCATAATGGGTGTGCGCGTCGCGGAAGGCCAGTCCTAACGATTTCGCGTCGGAGGGGACGACCACGAAGTGAACATGATTCGTCATCAAGCAATACGCCCAGACTTTGAGCTTATGTTGCGTGAAGTAATGCAGGACCGTCTGACGGTATGCAAAACGGTCCGTGTCATCCACGAAGACGACCTGACGTCGATTTCCGCGCTGCGTGACGTGATGCGGCAACCCAGGTACAACCACCCGCGCTAATCGGCTCATGCCGCTCGAAGGTATCCGCCTGCGTTACTCTCTCAAATAATTGAGTAGTCTGTCCCCGGAATATTAGACAACGACAACTTACCGCGACCCCAATCTCAGGTGGTGACGCCCAACACCTGGCTCTGCGATTTTGAAATAATTGAGTAGTCTGTCCCTGGAATTCCCTAGATTGAAGGAAGCGTGCACTACCTCTTCCATAACCGGATGGGCCACCACACGAGCAACTTTAATAATTCCAACAGAGCCACTCAACTTCTGACCAGTCTGCCCCAAGATCTCCAGGACCTCATACTTCATTTAGGAGCTCAGATGCTCTTTTTCGATACTCCTCATATGTATCCATGTTTTGAGGCACCAAAATTTTCATACGAGTAAAAAACTCAAAAGCCGATGCCAATAACACCCTTAAGACACTGGAATCAAATATAAAGTTCTTAGAAATTGAATTGTACTTTATGGAAAATAGGTAATTAGACGGCCCTACATTTTTTAACTCTATCTGAATCGGCTGATCCGGGAAAAAACATCGGGCATATTTTTTCGTAACAGCATTAGACACCAAGTCAATTAGGTAGGCCCAAAGTTGGTCAATATAGTCCCACATATCTTTAGAAAAAACCAGCTGCCCATCTAGAAAAAACTCGATCGCTCCTTCAATATAATTCAAATCGTCAATCGCAAGTGAATAGTCCTCTATAGCTATAAACGATTCTCCATGCCGAAGAAACGAATTACATCTTAAGTCTCTATCGTGCATAAAATTGTCCCACGCGACCGTTGTTTAATCCTATGATGTATTTCACTCCATTTACCTCTCCTTCAACGGCATAGATTCCCCTGGTCCCTTTCTTCAATATGGTTTCTCGGTTTTGCTTAAGCACAGACTCGATAATATCAACAACTTCCTCTACTGAAGTATTCTTATCCATCCACGATTGAACAAGCTTTAAGGTTCCGTCCCAATATTTAGGATGGTGCCGCTCAAGAATATGTTTCATCCCACTTTTGTCAAGTCTTAGTATGTGCTCTCCAAAGGAAAAGCTTACACTTTCAAATTCACGCAACAAATTAGCCAGTAATATGGCCGGGGCTTTCTTGATAACTAACTCTTCCCCCTCTTTCGTAATAAATTTTACGACCTTCTGCGTGCCACCCTTTAGCGGACCAGTATAAACATTCCAAGCAGTATTCAGGGTGTAGAACATTATTGCTGAATAGCCAATTATTCCGGCTGCTATTCCGCCGCCTTTAGCATAATTACGGGCTGTTTTTATATCATTTATTGGCGTAAATGTGTCAACGGCAACGTCTCCCCAGTCTATTTTGTCGTTTTCCAACTCATATTGCCTTTTCTTTAATAGTTCTAATGTATACCAAGCATCGTCAACGGCATAATACAATCTGTCTAGCTGACTTTGCATATCCTGAAATTCTTCTAACTTTTTTACTTTATTGAGCTCAATAAAGTACGACCTTTGAGCGTCTATGTATCGCTTTGCTTTCTTTTGCCACCTTTGGTCTCTATATAAAGTCTTATTATTTAGGTCCGTTGGTCTAAAAAATTCTTGCGAACTTAAAACTAATAGCTTTTGAGCGGCTGCCTCTATAGCCGCGTAATTCTTATCGACCCATCCCTCCTGTCTTGCAAAATTCCAGATATTCTCTGGCTTTTCTGTTTTAGTCTCATTTCCAATTTGTACCCATTCCCAGTCGTCAATTGCGTCATTCCAAACCCAAACAGTTCCCATTGGGTCAACATGATTCACCGGATCCCCACCGCAATAATTGTAGAGATTCAAGCCCCCTTCGTAGCCGATCGGGTCGGCGGAGATGAAGCGGCCGGTGGTGGGGCTGTAGAAGCGGTTGCGCAGGTACTGCAGGCCGAATTCTTCCAGGTTCATGCGGCCGTTGAAGCCCAGGCGGTTCCCCAGCGCCGACTGCGGCAGCGGCTGGCCGGACGCGTCGGTCCGTTCGGTCTTTCCGAAGGCGTCGAACCGCTGGCGCTCCATCACGTTCCCGGCCGCATCGGTTATCGCGTAGACCGATCCGCTGCCGCCGGTGAGCCAGAAGTTTGTGCCCTGCGCGTCCTTCGACCACATCACGCGGTCCAGGCCGCCGTTCACGTAGGTGCGCGTGCCCGCGTTCGGCACCGACTCGGTCAGCAGTTCGCCGCCCATGCCGTACCCGAAGGAACGTGTCTCGGTCGTGTTGCCCGCCGTAACGTTGACGGTCTGCGAGGTGGCCTGCCAGCCGTACGCCGGGTACTCGAAGGTCGCCGTCGCCAGAATCCCGGTGCTGTCCTTCTTTTCGACATAACGCAACCGGTTCAATTGATCCCAGACATAGGACTGTTCGTCGCCCACCTTGGGCCCGCCGGGCCCGGCGGCGAGGATCGACTTTTTGAGCGGCTCCGCGACCGGCGCGGCCCCCAGCGCCGCCACAGCCGTCTGAGGCTCGCTGACGGTGGATTCCTTCTCCAGGTTTCCATTGTCGTCGTATGCGTAATTCGTGGCGCGCCCGTCGCCGTAGGTGATCTTCTTCAACTGATGCAGGTCGTTGTAGACGTACGTTTCCTGCCGCCCGAGTGATGTGCGCGTCTTGCGGTCGCCCATCAGCGAATAGGTGTAGTCGGTCTTCGTCGAAACGCCGTTCAACGTCCGCGTTTCGGAACGCAGCCGCCAATCCGTGCTTTCGTAGTACTGATAGGCGTAGGTTTCCCCCGAAGGCTGGAGCGTCATGCTCTTGCACTTGCCCAAGTTGTTGTACATGGTCTCGCAGGCATGCAGCGTCTGCCCGCCCCGCGTGTACGAGAATCGCTCGGGGTTCCAGTTGCCGTCGTATTTCCAGTCGATCGCGATGCCGTTCGAATAGTGCGCCTTTTCCGGGAGCCCGCCGGCCGTCCGCTGATCGTAGGTCAGGCTGTTGCCGTCGTTGTCCTTCACCTTGCGGAGGCGCGCCGCCGCGTCGTATTCGTACGTCAGATCGACGCCGTTGTACGACTTGGATGTCATCAGCCCCAGGGGGTGCTCGTACGCGTACGCGACGTTCACGCCGCCGGCGCCGGTGAGCGCCTCCACGCGGCCGGCATCGTCCAGCGACCAGGAGGTTCCGCCGTCGTTGGTGGGCGTGTTCCCCTGGTAGGTAAACTCGTGCAACTGCACGCCGGCGTGGAATACCTTCCACCGCCGGCCATTGTCGTGGTAGGTGTAATGGAAGACTTGGCTCTTTCGGTCGGTCACCGACGCGGCGCGGCCGGCCACGTCGAGGTCCAGTTTCACGGTCTTGTTGTCGGGGTACACGGTCTGGTAGAGCCGGTGCGCGTCGTCGTAGAGGTAAACCGTGGCCTTCTCTTCGGCGTCCGTCACTCTAAACAGATCGCCCTTCGCGTACTCGTACTTGATGCGGCCTTCGCCGGAAGTGGTGACCATTTCCACGCGCCCGCGCTCGTCGTACTGGTACGTGGCCGTGCGCTTGTCGGGATAGGTCACGGACTCGACCTGCCCGTTCGGGTGGTACTTGTACTTCGTCACCAGGTTGCCCGGCGTGACCCGGGTCTCCTCCAGCCGGCCCGCCTTGTCGAAAACTTTCTTAACGACGCGGCCGTCGGGATCGGTGACGGTCTCGACGTTGCCGTCGGCGTAATAGGTATACCGGGTCAGATGTCCGAGCGGGTCCTTGACGCTTTCCACCTGGCCGGTGCCCAGCTTGTACAGGTATTCGTACTTCAGCCCCGCGCCGGCCTCCGCCGCGGAGACATTCCCGTCCATCGGCACATGGTTGACATGAATCTTGAACTGGAGGAAGCCCTCGCTGTCGTACCGGTAGACGATCCCCTTCCCGTCCGGCATGCGCTCGGCTTTCAAGCGCCCCGACAGGTCCTCGTAGAAGTAATGCGTCGTCTTGCCGCGGTCGTCGGTTGTGGACTTCAGGAACCCGCCTGACGTGAAGGCGCGGCTGGAACCGAGGCTGTCCTGGTCGGTGGCGCCGGTGTTGCGGCCCGCGCCGTCCCACGCCACGTGGGACATCTTGTTGAGCGGGTCGGTGACGGAGCTGAGTTCGCCGGACTTCAGGAAAGACGATTGGCCCGTGATCACGACGGAACCCGTGGCGCCTTCCTTGGAGAACTCGCTCGTCCGCCACTTCGTGACCTGGTCGTTCAAATTCCGTTCGTCCAGGTGCACGATCAAACTGGTTTCCATGTCCTGAATCCCTACGGGCAGGTACGGATTCTCCGTGGGATTCTGGAGCGTCGGAACCGGATCGGGATCGGGACCGGGTCCCGGAACGGGATTCGGGTTTGGATTCGGAGCGGGATTCGGGTCCGGAAGCGGCGTCAAGGTATTCGCCGCCGCCACGGCGGGCGCGCCGCCGTACAGATTCCTGGAGATGTTCGTGCCGGCGATCTTGGTGAAGGTCGGACGCCCCAGGCCGTCCACGGGATGGTCGATCACGATTCCGCCGGGAAGCGTGGTCTGGATCGGGCTGAAACCGACGTCAAATTCATGGGAGGTCTTAAGCGCCGTGCCTTCGACGGACTGCTCCATCGTCTGGCCCATCTGATTGTACCGGGTAGCAATCATGGCCCGGCCCTGCACCCTCAGTTTGTTCCGCCATCCATTGCCGTCGTAATCGAAGGTGGGATTGGCTCCGTTCGGCGTGGACGTCACACTCACCCTGCCCGCGCCGGTCAGCGTGCGGACGGTCACCAGGCCCTTGGGCGAGAGCGTCGCCACGGTCCTCGCCGCGTCGTCGTACGTGGTGATGTACTCGAGACCGTCCGGCGCTTTGGCTTCGACGGTGCGGCCGATCAGGTCGTATTTCAAAGACGCCTGGCGCGCCGGCATCCCGCCTTCGATGGGCGGCATGATCACCTTGGCGGGCATGAACAACGCGTCGAAGTCCTCGTATCGCGTGATGCTGCCATCCGGCGCCGTGCTGGAAAGCACCTGGCCGAGCCGCCCGACCGACTGGCTCGCGGTGCGTCCCGAACGGTCCATCGAGTAGAGCCAGGAGCCGCCCGCGTCGAAGGAAGACAGGTCCGTGCCGCCGTCCGCTTCGATCGCCAGGGTATTCAGATTGACGCGGTGCGGGCCTCCGGAGCCGATCAAGCGCCCCTGCGCGTCGTGGTAATAGGACATCATGCGCCCATCGGATTGAATGGCGCGTTTGACGCGGCCCAGCGCATCGTTGTGATAGACGACGGAGAATTCCTTGCCCATTCCGCGATCGGTGACCGCGGCCACGAACCCGTGCAAGTCGTAGGCGATGTCCTGCGAGAAATCCGCGCGCGGGCCGACGGAACGCCGCGGCTGGCCGAACTCGTTCCACAGGCTGTACGTGACCGTGCCCTTGCTGTGGGTGACGCTTTCGACGAAGCCGTCGCCGTTGTACTCCGTGCGCGTCGCATGGCCGTTGCCATCGGACACCGATTCGACCAGCGTAATCTGAGAAAGGTAGTTGGGCCCCGCGGGCTTGAACCGGGCGTTGGGTTTGGCCGTATACACCGTGACCGAAGGCGTCTTTTTGTCCGCGTCGGTGTAGGAGACCGGCAGGCCGGTCGCGGCATCGTACTCGAACGTGGTCGCCTTTCCGTACAAATTGGTGCTCGATTTCACCTGCCCGAACTTGGAAGGATTCTGCGTAAGCGTCACCGAAGAGGGGGCCTTGGTCGTGAAGGACATGCTGGTCCAAAGATTGAAATACGGATGGTAGGTGTAGGTGTAGGCCCGATCCGGATCGCCGTCTTTCGCGTATTGGTGAACGATGGTCTCGAGCGTATCGAACTTGTGCTCGAAGGACATTTCGCGGCCGTCTTCCAGGCGCTTGATCTTATAGACCACGCCGTACCGGGCGTCGGTAACCTCGTATTCGGCGCCGCGGATGTTGGAGAACCGTTTCAGCATGCCCTTGCCGTCGGTCTCGAACGCATGCTTGCCCAGCGGACCGTCGATGCCCTTGCTCGTGAATTCCGCGTACCGGCCCAGCGAATCGACGACGGAGAACGCGCCGCCGCTCCCGCTGAAGTACAGGAAATGGCCGCGATTGTCCGAGATGCCTTGCAGCGCGCCGCCGGTCCCTCCGTATTCTTCATACTGAAGCGTCGCGCAGTTGTCGTACGCATCCCGGATTTCGAGCAGCCTGCCGATGCGCTTGTCGAAGAGGTACTGGCGGTTCTCGGCGGGGCGCAGCAGCAGGTAGTATTCGCGCTCCTGGCCGAAACGCGTCTGCTTCACCAGTTTGATCTTGGAGAAGTCGCCCTTGCGGTCCTGAGGAATCCAGGTGACGGAGGACTCGTCCGCGGGAAGACTCGCGACATCGGGCTCGAACTCGACCCGCCGGCCATCCATGTCGATCAGTTCGATCTTGCGATCCCCGCGCACGACGCACATCTCCAGGCTGTGACGGAAGCCCTTGCCCAGGACGCTGTATTTGGGCACAAACTTGCTGTCCAATCGAGGCACATAAGATCGCGGATTAATAAACCGGGGACTAACCGCCTCGTCTGTTAGCAGATCGCGACTATTGTAAAATATCTGAAGGTCGGGAATGATGGAGGATCCGCTTTGCGCTAGGGGCCAAGCAGCCTTCAACGCACCGGACGTCAGATCGACCGACGCCCCTCCTCCAACACTCACAGTCGGTTCGCCGGCTTTATAGCCTTCATTTTTGTCACTGACTGGATGCAAATAGACACGAATCCTATACGTTTCGTAAGTCAAATGCGCCTGGGCGGATCCGTTATCTATTCGATTGACCGTAAGCTCAATCCAGCATGGTTGGCCAATTGCCTCGCCTGTAGCCACTCCAGACACGGGCAAACACTCTACAAATAGCTTTCCCTTTATGCTTTGGAAGTCTAGGTATTGAGTTTGATTCGTTAGGTCCCACTCTTTCATGTTGGCCAATTCATTACCAACTCCTTCTAGTTCTTCGACCGAGTTGATCCGAGATTTCGCGCTCTTCACTGCAGTACGCCATAGGCGGGTATTGAGACTGTGCCGAATGGTGACGGACCATATGCTTCCGTTCCAAACTGGAGTATTGCGAAAGTTCGGATCTTCAGAAGCTTCGCGATATTTGGGCTCAGCCAGCTTTTCGTCGAACGTCACCAGCCGAAGCGTTGGATCCGGCTTCTCTTCGGCATTTTCGATTTCGTAGTCGGGTTTCCAATAGGTTTCGTCCTTCTTGAGCGCATCGAAACTGTCGTTCATCGGAACGACCGCACCGTTCATAACCTGCCTGTCCTGGTTTTCATCGCTGGTCACGCCGTTGTTGTTTTCGTCCACAAGCAGTTGTGGCTCGAAAAAACGAAAGGCCCGCATCTCAATTGATTCCAAAGGAGGGCCAACTGAGCGCTCATCTCTTTGGGTAAGCCGAGTCCAATAAACGCCGGGTTTCTTAACGCGAACTACACCCAACTGGTCTTGGGTAATATTCATGCCAAATAGATTGATGGAATGGAATAGTTCCATTGGAGGTTCTTCCGGTTCCTCTGGAAGCGTATTGCCGCCACCTCCCGCATATGGGTTTATGGATGGTTCGCCAGAAATGAACGTAGGAGTGTCGACAAAGGAATACCGCTGCCGGACGCTATATACAAATCTGGCAAAGACATCAGTCTCATAATATTCTCCCAGACTTAACCCGCGAATTCCTACAGAACTGCTGACGTGACGATCATTCCCGCCTCCGTCCCGAAGAATGAATGGCACGGAGTATTCCGCCTGGCTCTTGGTGTAAATCATCCCATGCTGGGGTTCTCCAAAGGAACCGTCGGGAAGAATGCATGGTATGGGTCCATAACGAATTGATTTGTAATTGGGAGATAGGTAATCGAATCCGCTGCCCCACAGTCGTTGTGGTGACAACATCGACGTGTTGGAGAATACAGCAGCAATCCCGCTGCCTTCTGGATTGACCGTGTCCGTCAATCCAAAGACGTCTTCTCGCGTGTACATATCAATTCCAGTCACAATGCTTGAAACAGCTTCAGGAGGCGTGCGATCCACCCACAATTTCCGTGCGCGGGAATAGATGATCGTTCCGCTCTCGTCCTCGATTTCCAGCACGATGTCCGATTTCAGGCCTTCGTCGGGCAGAGGAATCAGACACTCGAAGCGAGGTTTATTCTGGTTGGGGAAATCGCCCGTTAATCCGCCCTGGACCCGGATCGTATACGACCCCATGCCGCCCAGCACCCAGCCAACGATGCGCACGGCCGCCTTGTTCGTGCACGGGATCCAATTGCGCGATACCCCGGTGATATCCTCCGGATGGAAGTCCCAGTAAACGGAAAGATAAAGAGGATCGGGGTCCGGAGGCACGGCGCCCGGAGGAAGCGGTTTATCCGGCGGCGGCGGCGGCGCGGGCAGATTGAGCGGCGGCCTCACGCCGCTGGTTGGAAACGTCAGGTTGAGGTGCAGCGGAACGGCGCTGACCCGGCCCAGGCTGTCGCCGAAACGCAGGTCGCAGGTCGCGTTCGCGCCCGAGTTCCGGACGAGCTGCACCTGCCAGCGCAAGCGGGCCCGGTCGAACGTGCGGATGCCCACGCTGGCGCCCGAGACGCTTACGTCCAGGCGGTTGAGATTGGACGGCGAAGGCGGGACCGGGCCGCTGAGCGTGATGATGTAATCGCCGGCCACGGTCTTCGTCAGAACCGGCGTGGGCGGCAGCGTTACGTCCAGCATGAAGGAGCTTGAGGCGTCCGCCGCGTTTCCGTCCAGGTCCACCGCGTGGACGGTGAGGACGTGCGGCCCGTTGGGCGTGCCCACCGGATACTGGAGATTCACCGTCGCCTTTGTTCCATTCTGTTCGCTCAAAGTGCTCGTGGGCGCAAGCGGCACGCCATCAAAGGCCACGCTCACGTTGGAAGGCGCGAGGCCGCCCGCATCCGTCACGACCACGGACGCGACGAAGGTATTGCTCGTGGTCCCGTGCGCGGGATTGATGGAAATCGAGGGCGCGGTCGTATCCGGAGCTCTTTGCGTGGAAAAAGAGACCGAGTGATTCGACACGTTTTGAACGGTATCCGTGCCTTCGAAATCGATGCGATACTGCTTGCCCGCAAGCAGCGGCTGATTGGGCGTGATCTGAAAGGTGCCGGCATTGAACGTCGCTACCGATCCGACAAACGAGTCTCCCGCGGGGCTCACTTCGAACAGATTGGCCGATGCCATCAGCAGGCCCGCCGGCGCGTCGGAGACGTCGAAGCGGATGACGGCGCCTTCGGCCGGAACCGTGGAATTCGGCGCGGGTACGATGTTGGAAAAAAGAGGCCCAGCCTGATCGGCCACGAAAGAACTGGACGCCGTGGCCTCGGCGCCTCCCGCGGGATTCAAGTCCCGAGCGTGAATCGTAAAGAAGACCTGTTTGCCCAGCGGAATGCCCGCGGGAAACTCGAACGTACAGCGGGCCAGCGTGGGGTTGATGGGTTCGACGATCGCCTGGGCCAGGCCTTCGCCCGGCACCCCGTCAATCGTGTAGGTGACCCGGATGTGCGCGGTATCGACGCCGTACCCGTTGAAATTGTCGGAGACGTTGAAACTGACGGCGAGCGGCGTGCCGCCAACAGCCACACCCGGCTGCCACGGATTGTAGATCTCGATGGTCGGCGCCGTGTCGTCTACGACCCGGTACCGTTGTTGAGCCACGGTCTCCTGGCCCAGGAGGTTGGTCGCCCGTACGACGACATCCAGGACGGGCGCAGTGATGAACGGCTGGGGCGCGTATTGACCGGAAACGAAGCCTCTCGGAAACTGCACGGTCTGCCCGGGCTCGCCAAACAATTCCGGCTGGATCTGAACCCCATTTACATACATTTTAATCGAAGCAATGTAGCTGCCGGCGTCACCACCGGAGGCGTAGGCGGTAAACGAAATGACATCCTTGGGCGAAATCTGGATGTCGCCCGTCCCCTCACCCTGAGGGTTTAAAAAGACGGTGGGCGGGTCGTTGAATTCGCTAACGACGCCGATAAAGCTCGGGAAATCGTAGGTCCTGCGGTGCGCGTTGTCTTGAATTTGAAAGGACCCGCTCACGGCATATCCGAAGCCCGGATTGTCGATGTAAAACCGGATCCAACCGTCTTGATACGCATCGACCACAAAGCCGGGAAAATTGCCGGTAAAGGTCGCCGGATCGACCCCGTCCGCGTAATGCGCGTAGAACCACGCCGGCAACCCGGGCGTATCGGGAATAACCATGAATCGGGGATCGGCCTCGACCCACATGCTGGTCGTCCAATCCCAAAAGATGAATCCAAACAACGCCGGCGTCTGCGTGACGGATTTCTGGGTCTCATTGCCGGCCTTGTCCGTCACACGCAGCACCAGCGTCCGGTCGCCGTAGAACGGCTCGGCGATTGAGAACCGCACCAGGTCCCCATCCCGGCCGGCCAGGGCCTCGGCGGAAAAGTCCGTGCCGTTCACGCCGGCATGCAGGGTCGTCCAATCGACCTCGCCGTCTCCCGTGTCGAACAACGCCGCGAAGACCGAACGGAGGCCCGCGCCGCCCGTCAGCCCTGCCTCGGGGTCGCTCACCACAATTTCGGGCGGCGTGTTGTCCACGCCGAAGGTGCCCGTGAGTTCGGCGGGGCCGTTGCCGGCCAAGTCGGAGGCCGCCACATAGAAGGCGTGCCGGCCTTCCGGGAAGAGCGCGGGCAAGGGATAGCGCAGCCCGGCAGCCGTCAGGCTCCCTTCCGGCAGCGCCACTGCCGCGCCGTCAATTTTCAGGACGACGCTGGAAAGATCGACGCCCGACACATCCACGAATTGGACGTCCACGTACGCGACGCGAGGGATCAGGGTGGACACGTATTGCCCTGGGGCGGGCGCGACAAGCGCGAGGAGCGGCGCCGTCTGGTCCGCATCGGGATCCTTGACGGTCAGAAAGCTCTCGAAGACCGTGGTGTTGCCGGCCAGGTCCGCGACCCTTACGGCAAGCGCGTGCGTGCCGGCGCTCAGGGGTTCCACGGGCTGATACCGAACCCGGTCCGCGGAAATCTCGGCCGAAGCGGTGAGATCGGTCCCGTCCAGCTCGAACCGCACGCTCGCAACGTTGACCCCGGAGCGCGCGTCGCTCAAATCCGCCAGAATTTCCGGGAAGAAATCGTCGGTCGTCCAGGCCGCCGCCAGTCCGGTGACGGCGGGCGGAACGTAGTCTGTCTTGAATCGCCAGGTGGCGGAACCCGCCTGCCCCGCGAGATTCGAAATCTCCGCGGTGACCTCGTACTCCCGTTCTTCCAAGTCGTACGGAACCTCGGCCGTGATGCCTCCGTTGTAGTAGATGGGCGACACGCCGGCGAGCGCCACGCGGCCGGCGTCCGTCAGTTTCGAAATCGAAAGACTCATGCTTTCAGGATCGATCCCGTTGCCGACGACATGCGTGAACAGGATCGGACGCTTCTCCTTCACCCACTTGCCGTCGGCGGGCATGAAGTTCTCGAAAGCCGGCTGGTCGCCGGTGACCCGGAAACTCCAGGTGACGGCTTTCAGATTCCCCACCAGGTCCCGGACCTCCAGCCGAACGGCATGCGAACCCACGGCCAGATCGGCGGCCGGCGTGTACAGGAACCCGTCGCCGACGACGGACACATCGACCTGCTGGTCGTCCACGAAAAGCGTCACGGAAATTGGATCGACGCCGCTCCCGGCGTCGGCCAGTTGGCCCGAAATGCCCGGGCGCGCCTGATCGCCGGCGCTTCCATCCTCGGGCAGAAGGTTCGAGACCGTGGGCGCGAGATGGTCCGCACGCAACGACAGGGACGGCGTGGCATACGTCTGCGCCTGGCCGTCGGGCTTGAACTGCACCACGATCTGGTGAGCACCCTCGGCAGCCGTGGCGGAATCCCAAGGCAAGGTGAAATTGCCGGCGGGAACCTGCTGAAAAGCCCCCGCCGTGCCATCGACGACGATCGCCGCCGAACCAGGCACGGCCGCGTTGCTCTCGACGGACAGCGTCACCGTGCCGGTCACGAAGGCGTTGGCCGCGGGAGCCGTCAGGCGCAGCGTCACGCCCTGTGGCCGCGGCACGACGGTGATGCTCGCGGAGCCTTCGGCAAGCGGCGTCCGCAAGGCCACAAGTTGCTGCTCCAGCGTCTGCAGCAGCGCGTTATTCACGGCGATCTCGACCTGCAGCAGCAGCCTGCGCAGGAACTGCGAGGTCTGGGCAAGTTCCGCCGTGAGTGCCGAAATCCGATTCCGCGTCTCCGTGATGGCCTGCAGCAGCGCGGCCTCCAACTGCGGCGTGTTCAGGCGGACAGTCGCGGTGAGCGTCTGGGTTCCCGTTCCATGCGTCGCAGCCGTGTAGGAATAGGTGCTGCTTCCCGAACCGGTAAGCGTCACCGCGTCCTGCGACGTGGGGAACGTCGCATCGACTCGCCGCCCGGCGAGATTGGCCGGCTTCCCATTCTTGGAATTCTTGACGCTCACGGTAAAGGTGACGGACTCGCCTTCGGTCACCTGCGTCGCGCTTGGATTGACTTGTACGGTCAGATTTTCCGCGGCCATCGCATTCAACGAAACGAAGAAAATAACCAGAGGCACAAGTGCAATTCGCATAGGAATCCTCGCGTTGGAAGTAGCGTTTTGAGAAATGAGTACTTTGCGTATCTTGTTCTACGTAGGTAAACGGCGGGACTCAAGTTCATGTTCCGCAAGGCCGCACATTTCTGTTTCATCCATGACACGAATGCCCAACGCGCAGGCGTATATCGTTTCGGCACGTCCTAGACGCAGTTTGTTCGATACCTTCGACTTAGGTCGCTTCTCGCCCATCCACACGGCGATGCACCCTTCTAGAATCCGTCGGAAATAGGTTACGTTCCGGAAGCAGCGTGCATCCGCCGCGTGCTCCGCTCTACGCGGGCGCGAGGGAGCGTTGCGACGACCAGGTGAAGGCGAGGCGTTCGTGGCGCGCGGGTTGGCGGGGTTGCGTCAGGAGGTGGACCGCGCGGCGGCCCAGTTCGAAGAAGTCGAACCGCGGGCCGGCATAGGGCGCGGGGTTCGACGTGCCTTGAAACGTCACGATGCTGAGGTCTTCGGGCACCTTGCGGGCGCAGGCGGCGGCGGCCTCTTCGACCAGCGCCGCGCGCGAAGCGTCCGCCGCCAGCACGGCCGTGAACGCCGGCCGGGCATGCAGCAGCCGCGCCGTCCAGGGGCTCTTTGCGGTATCCCTGGAGAGGCTGTTGAAGATCCAGTCCGGGCGAAACGGCAGGCCGGCCTCGCGGCAGGCGGCTTCGTATCCTTTTTGACGTTCGCGTCCGTCCTCGTCCACGCTCAGCAGACTCGGTTGAAGCCGCCGCACGAAGGCGATGCGCCGGTGGCCCCAGGCGATCATGCGTTTCGTGGCGTCGTGCGCGGCCTTTTCGTTGTCCACCGCGATCGCATGCAGGTTCCACGCTTCGCCGGGGCGGTCGGCCAGGACCACCGGCACGTTCAAGCGCTCGTACTGCCGGAGCACCGCGTGTTTGAGCAGGCCGACCAGCACGATGCCGGCCAGGGGCTGCGCCAGCACGTGCGGCGAAGGAAGGTGTTCGGTCAGGCGGTACGACGGCAGGCAGATCAGCGCGCGCTCGAGCTGCGCGACGCCCTGTTCGATGCCGCGGTGCAGCGCGCACGAATCGGCCCCGCGCAGGCAGGTCTCGAAGCCCATGCCCAAGGCTTCCAGGACGTAGTCCGCGCCGGCCAGGCCCGACCGGGGCGCCTGCTTGACCAGCCAGCCGCGCCGGGCGTTGGGCGCGATCCGCCCTTCCCGCGCGAGCACGTCCAGGGCCCAGCGGATCGTGTGCTGGCTCACGCCGTGCCGGCGGGCCAGCAGGCGCTGCGCGGGCACGCGCGACCCCAGGGGCCAGGCCCCCGAACGGATCGCCGTTCGAAACGCGTGGGCCAGGCCGAGGTAAAGCGCTTTCGGGTTGCGCGGCCGGCCCGGCCCGCGCCTTGGTTTGGCCATGCGGCCGGGAGCATACGAGCGCCGCGGGCCTCCCGCAACATTTATGGCGCAAAATAGCTCAACCGACCGCTGGCCGCGTTCCCAGGGCATGGCGCGGGTGTATACTGGCGCAGGGCTGAACGAAGGCGCCCGGAGAGGATTCCACCGATGAAGCTCGCACCGTTCGCGCATCTGGCCGTCCTGTGCTGCGCCGCCGCCGGGCCGGGGGCGCGGGCGGAAGAGGCCCCCCGGCAGGTGCTGCCCGCGCTCGCGCCCGACCCCGCCGTCCTGAAGCAGCTCGAAGCCCTGGGCGAAAACCAGTCGGCCTGGCTTCCGCCGGTCAAGACCGCCGGCCCCATCAACGACACGTTGAAGGCCTTCAAGATGGACGTGAAAGGCCCCCAGCCGCGCGACTACTGCCGGAAGTGGGTGTGGGCCGCCGACCGCAAGCGGGCGCTCTTCTGCGGCGAAAACGCCGGCGCGCCGCATCGCCTCAACGATGTCTGGGAGTACGACCTCGCCTCCAACACCTGGGTGCTGCTCCACGAACCCGACGCGGACTTTCTCAAGCTTTCGGCCCAGGGCAAAGCGGAGGTCGCGCTGGTCAAGGACGGCATTCTCACCACCCGGACGGGCGCCCCGTACGACCCGGTGCATGCGTGGTGGCAGATCGCCTACGACCCGAACATGCACGCGCTGCTCTGGGCGATCGGCAACTACAACAAGTGCGGCTTCCCGCACAAGCAGGAGATCCCCTGGGGCAAGCTCGAAATGTTCGCCTATTTCCCGTTCGAAAAGCGCTGGGAATACATCCGCCCCACGGAAAAGTCGCCGCCCGGCCACAACGCTTCGATCCTGGAGTACATCCCCGACCGCGCGCAGTCGCTCTGGTTCACCAACACCTGGCGGGGCCACGCCGCCAGCCTCTTCGATCCGAAGGACCGGAGCTGGACGCACCTTCTGGGCGGCAAGGAGATCAAGGACAACGCCCAGTGCCCGGGCCCCGAAGCCGTCGCCGCGTACGATGCCGGACGGAAGATCCTGGTCGCGCAGCACGGAGGCCTCACCCGCGACGGCAAGCCGCAGACGCAGACCACGTACACCTTCGACCTTGCCGCCAGGGAATGGAAGGCGGTCCTGACCTCCACGGACGGCCCGGAAGGCCTCGACATGCGCGCATCGATGACCTACGACGCGGCGTCCAACCGCTGTTTCCTGGTGGACGGCGCCGGTCTGTGGAGCTACGCCGTGGGCGAGAAGGCGTGGACGAAGCACGCGCCCGAAGGCCCCGCGCCTCCCAACGGCATGCTCTGCCACAACCCCGCGCATAACGTGCTGATGATCAAAGCGGGCGAGAACGCCGTGTGGGTTTGGCGCAGCGGCAAGGTTCCCGCGCCGGCCCAATAGCCCGCGGGCGCCACGCGATGCCGCGGCGCAGCCCGCCAGGGATCGGCGTGCTCGCCTTGGGCGCGAAAAAAAAGCCGGCGTGACGATCGCGCGTCACGCCGGCGGATGGCCGGGGGCCGGGGGCCGGCCTTAGCGGGCGGGGTTCTTCGCGGGAGCCTCGGGGGCGATCCGCACTTCTTCGCCGGCGTGCATGCTGTCGGTCGGATTGACGACCAGGAGTTCGCCGCCGTTCAGGCCGGAGGTCACTTCCACCTGCGCGCCGAAGTCGCGGCCCAGCTTCACGGGCGCGACGCTCAGGCGCCCGCGCGCGTCCACGGCCACGACCTGCGGGCCTTCCTTGGTGAAGCGCAGGGTGCTCGCGGCCACGCGCAGCGCGGAACGTTCGTCGTTCATGCGGAAGCGGACCTGGGCGTAGGCCCCGGGCAGGAGGCGGTGGTCCCGGTTGTTCAGCTCCAGCTCGACGGTCAGGGTGCGCGCGGCGGAATCGATCGCGCCGGAGGTGCGCGCGACCTTGGCCGCCCAGTCCTCGTTGGAGAACTCGCGCGCCACGACGTCGGCCTCCTGCCCGGCGCGAATCTGTCCGGCGTACGTCTGCGGCACGTTCACCTTCACGCGCAGCGTGTCGTCCTGGTCGATCGCGAAGAGTTCCTTCGAGCCGTCCGCGGGCACCAGCGCGCCGACGTCGGCTTCGCGGCGCGTCACGATCCCGTCGAAGGGCGCGACCAGGGTCTTGAAGCTCTCGGTTTCCTCCAGGCGGCGCACGTTTGCGTTCAAGCTCGCCACGCGCGCTTCGGCCGTGCGGATCGCGGCCGCCTTGGTGGCCACGGCGGCTTCCAGCGCGCCGGCGTCGGCCTTGGCGGCTTCCAGTTCGGCGCGCGCGGCCTCGTGGTTGCGCACGGCCTCGTCGTACTGCTGGCGGGTCGCGGCCCACTTTTCTTCCAGGTCCTTGAAGCGTTCGACGGTCTTGGCCGCGAGTTCCAGGGTGGCCTGCGCCTTCTGGACGTTGGCGCGGCCGGCGGCGAGGTTCGCGACGGACTGCTCGCGTTCGGTGCGGGCCTGTTCGAGCTGCGCGCGGCCTTCGTCGAGTTGCGAGCGGGCCTGGCGCAACGCCTGGTCGAACTCCGGCGCGTCGATCTCGGCCAGCACCTGCCCGGCCTTGACGCGCGCGCCCCGGTCCACGTGCCAGGCCTTCAGGTAGCCGCCAATGCGCGCGTGGATGGCCGTCGCCTGGTAGGGCTCGACGTCGGCGGGAAGCAGAATCTCGGAAGAGGTCGAGCCGCGGACCGGCCGGGCGACGGAAACGCTGCGCAGATCGGGCTGCGGTTCCATCGCCGGCGCGGCGGCGGCAGGTTGGGCTTTCGAAAAGCCGGACCAGGCCAGCGCGGAGACGCCCAGCACCACCGCCGCCGGCGCCACGTAGTACCAGCGCGCCTGCTTCGGCTTGGCCGCTGAAGGGTGGCGGGCGGTGAGCGCCGCAACGGCTTGAACCACGTGCGCTCGGTTGATGCTTCCGTAGGTCGTGTCCATGGCATCCACTCCTGGCTTAAGGTCCTGCGGGCCCTGTCGGTTGAGCCCGCGTTCTTTTCTGCCCTACACCTACATACTAGATTATCGATAATATAAAGTCAAGCATCGAGAATCAGATTTTTCGATCATGCGGCAAGTCCTTTTCATTAAAAGAATTGCATGCATGCCTGCGGGCCAACTTCGTGTATCCTAAACTCCTTTTCGCATCCATCAAGTGAGGGCGGCCCTTCATGCACAAGGCCCTCCCGGAGGTCGGGAGGGCCTTGCGTGCGGCGGGGCGCGTTCGAGCGCCGGGCGGTTGTACTTAGGCCTGCGCGTGCGCGGGTGCTTCCGGAGCGGCGTGCGGTTCGGCCTCGCCGGCCTCGTCGAGCGTCGCTTCGACGGGGGCCTTGCGGCGCAGCACCGAGTACACCACCGGGACGAAGAGCAGCGTGGTCAGCGTCGCCAGGATCAGCCCGCCGATCACGGCGCGGCCGAGCGGCGCGTTCTGTTCGCCGCCTTCGCCGAGGCCCAGGGCCATCGGGAGCATGCCGATGATCATGGCCAGCGCGGTCATCAGCACCGGGCGCATGCGCGTGCGGCCGGCTTCCAGGGCGGCCTCCAGGGCGTCCTTGCCGTGCGCGCGCACTTCGTTGGCGAAGGTGACGAGCAGGATGCTGTTCGCGGTCGCGACGCCGATGGCCATGATCGTCCCCATCAGGCTCGGCACGCTGAAGGTCGTGTGCGTCGCCAGCAGCATGAAGACGATGCCCGCCATCGCGCCCGGCAGCGCGGTGATGATGATGAACGGGTCGAGCCAGCTCTGGAAGTTGATCACCATCAGCAGGTAGACCAGCACCGCGGCGAAGAGAATCCCCAGGCCCAGGCGCAGGAAGGCCGACTGCATGCTTTCCACCTGCCCGCGCAGCATCACGCTGTCGCCCGGGGCGAGCTTGGCGCGGTATTCGGCCAGGATCGGCTCGATCTCGCGGGCGACGCTGCCCAGGTCGCGCCCCTCCACGTTCGCGTACACGTCGAAGGTGGACTGCACGTTCACGTGGGTGATGTTCTCCGGCGTCACGCCGCGTTCGATGCGCGCCATGTTGGCCAGGAGCTGCGGGGCGGCGCCGTTCGGCTGCGAGACCGGGATCGCGTTGATGCGGTCGATCGAGTCCACCGCGTAGACCGGCGTGCGCGTCTCCACCGCGTAGGAGATCCCGTTCTTCGGATCGACCCAGAAGTTCGGGTTCACCTGCTGGCTGCCGCTCAGGGAGACCAGCAGGTCCTGGGCCACGTCGCGCTGCGTGAAGCCGAGCTGCAGGGCGCGCGTCTGGTCCACGCTCACGTTCAGCTTCGGCACGTCGGTCACCTGGTGGAGGTGCACGTCGGTGACGCCGCGAATCTTCTTGATGCGCTCGGCGACCTCGGTCGCGAAGGCGTAGTTCTGCTGGGTGTGGAAGCCCGCGAACTGGATGTCGATCGGGGCCGGCACGCCGAAGTTGAGGATCTGGCTCACGATGTCCGCCGCCTGGAAGTAGAAGGTCAGGTTCGGGAACTTCCGGGGCAGTTCGCGGCGCAGTTCGGCGATGTATTCGGGCGTCGGCTTCGAGCGCTCGTGCTTCAGCGCCACCAGGATTTCGCCGTCGCCCATGCCCGTCGTGGAGCTGTCCCCGAAGGCCATGCTGTACGAGCGGTTCGGCAGGCCGATGTTGTCGATCATCAGTTCCAGGTCCTGGGGCGCGATCGTCTTGCGGATCTCGGCCTCGACTTCGGAGAAGTAGCGCTCGGTCTCTTCCAGGCGCGTCCCGGCCGGCGCGCGGACGTGCAGGCGGAACTGCCCCGCGTCCACGCTGGGGAAGAAGTCCTGGCCCACGCGCGGGAGCAGCAGCGCCGCCGCCGCCAGCACCGCGGCGAACCCGGCGAAGACCGCTGCGCGGTGGCGCAGGTTCCAGCCCAGCACGGAAACGTACGCGCCCCGCAGCCCTTCGAAGCCGGCCTCGAAGGCGCGGCTGATCCGCGCGAAGACGCCCTTGGCTTCCGGCGCGCGGCCGGCGTGTTCCAGGCGGATCGCGGCGGCTTCGGCCGGGAGGAGGAACTTGGCCATCATCGGCACCAGCGTGCGGGAGAGCAGGTAGCTGGCCAGCATGGCGAAGACGACGGAGAGCGCCATGGGCACGAAGAGGTAGCGCGCGGGGCCTTCGAGGAAGATCACGCTGACGAAGACGATGCAGATGGTCAGCGTCGCGACGAAGGTCGGCGCCGCGATCTGCTCCGCGCCGTCCAGGATCGCCTGCACCAGCCCCTTCCCCATGCCCAGGTTGCGGTGGATGTTCTCGATCTCCACCGTCGCGTCGTCCACCAGGATGCCGACGGCCAGCGCCAGGCCGCCCAGCGTCATCACGTTGAGCGTGTAGCCGAGGGCGTAGAGCGCGGTCAGCGAGGCCAGGATCGAGAGCGGGATGGAGACCGCCACGATCAGCGTGCTGCGCCAGCTCGCCAGGAAGAGCAGGATCATCGCCGCGGTCAGCAGCCCGGCGATGATGCTTTCGTGCACCACGCCGCTGACGGCCGCTTCGACGAAGAGCGACTGGTCGAAGAGCACGTCGATGTCCAGGCCGGGAGGCGCCGAGGCCCGCAGGCTCGGCAGGAGTTCCTTGACCTGGTTGACGATGTCGAGCGTCGAGGCGCCGCCGTTCTTGAGGATCGTCACCAGCGCCCCGCGCTGGCCGTCGCGCCGCACCACCGTCGTCTGCGCCGCGAAACCGTCGCGCACGTGCGCCACGTCGCGCATGTAGACCATCTTGCCGTTCGCGCTCTTGATCGGGATGTTGTTGAAGTCGTCCACGTTCATCGGCGTGTTGTTCATGCTCACGGGGTACTGCTGCGTGTCGATGCGCGCGGTTCCGGTGGGAAACGCGAGGTTGTACGCGTTGATCGCCTCCGAGATTTCCTTCGGCGAGATCCCGCGCGCCTGCATCTCCTCCGGCCGCAGGTCCACCATGATCTGGCGTTCCTTCCCGCCGTAGGGCGACGGCAGCGTCAGGCCCTGGACGACCGAAAGCTGCGTGCGCAGGCGCCACAGCGCGTAGTCGTACACTTCGCTCTCGGACAACGTCTTGCTGCTGAGGCTGAGCTGCACGATCGGCACGCTCGACGCGTTGAAGCGCAGGATGATGGGCGGCTGGATGCCCGGCGGCATGATCTGCCGGATCGCCTGCCCGACCGCGGTCACCTGCGAGAGCGCGTTGCCGACGTTCACGCCCTGGTGGAAGAAGATCTTCACGATCGCGACGCCGTTCACCGTCTGCGACTCGATCTTCTTGATGTCGTTCACGTTCGAACTCGTCGCGTACTCGCTGAACGTCGTGACGCGCCGTTCCATCTCGTCGGCCGAAAGGCCGCGGTAGGTCCAGATCATGGTGATGACGGGAATGTCGATCTCGGGAAAGATGTCCGTGGACATGCGACGGATGGAAAAGACCCCCATCACCAGGATAAAGACCGCGAGCACCGCGATCGTATGGGGGCGCTTGAGCGCGAGTCGGACGATCCACATGGGTTGGTTCCTCCTCCAGGTCTGATCTGTAATATAGATTATCGATAATCGAAATTCCAGGGATTTCTTCAAATAAAAAATATTATTGACTATCGATATAAAGAGCGGTTTACTCGCTATAAGGAGGTGTGCGATGAGCCTGAAAGTCGAACGTGCCTCGCTGGCCGAGCAGGTCAAAGAGATTCTGATCAACCGGATCATTGAAGGTAAGTACAAGGGCGGCGAGAGGTTAATTGAGCTGGCCGTGGCCAAGGACCTGGGGGTCAGCCAGGCGCCGGTCCGTGAGGCCTTTCAGCAGCTCGTGGCCATGCGCATCCTCGAAAGCGAACCCCACAAGGGCACCCGCGTCCGCGAGATCACCGACTGCGAGATGGGCGAAAGCACCATGGTGCGTGGGTACCTGGAAGAGGCCGCCGCCCGCCACGCCGTCCATGCCTTAAAGGATAAGCTCGACGACCTGCGCGCCGAAGTTCAGGGCATGCTGGACGCGCTCGAGAAGGGCAACTTCGTCGCCGTCGCCAAGCACAACGTCAACTTCCACCGCGCCATCGTCCACGCCAGCGGCAACCAGGTGCTGATCAGCGTCTGGGAATCGCTCGCGTTCGAAGCGAAGTCGCGCCTGTGCGCGCAGAAGGCGGCGTACTCGGTGATGCTGAACGGCGTGAAGTCGTGCGAACCGATCATCGAGGCCTTCAGCCGCGGCGACGGCGAGACCGCCGGCCGCCTGCTGCGCCTCCAGACCGAGAAGTGCGGCGACGTCCAGAAGACCGCCACCCAGCGCCTGACCCCCGCGGACCTCCACAAGGCCCTCGCCGCCTACAAGCCTGCCGCCACCTGACCGCCGCGCTCTGTTCCGAATCGTCAGCGCGCACGTTGTCCTCCGCGCAACAGCGGTTCGCTGCGATGCAACGGGCGTCCGTCCGGCGTGCGGATGATTTCCGGAGCATACTGCGCGACGTACGCGCGGCGCGGGCGCGACGTGGTGTTGGCGCCGCTGCGGTGGAAGGTCGTGCTGGAAAAGACCGCGACGGTGCCGGCCGGACCGACGACCGGGATGCCCGGGTCGGACCCGTGGTAGCCGACCAGGTCGTTGGTGCCGGGCTCGCGCACGTGGTCCACCAGTTCGCGCGTGCCGGCGCGCTCGTAAGGCAGGATGTACGCGGTGCCGTTCGCCTCGCTCACGTCGTCCAGCGCGCACCAGCAGGTGACGTAGGTACAGTGGGCGAAACTCTTGACGTACCCGCCGTCCTGGTGCCAGCCGAACTTCATCCCCTGCTCGCCGCACTTCACCACGAACTGTTCGTAAAACGCGTACGCCTCCGGCCCGACCGTCGCGCGCGCGATCTCGCCCATCCGTTCGCCCAGGAAGAAGCGCAGCAGGCGCGCGGACGCGAGCGAGGACTGCCGGATGAAGTAGCGCTTGTTCCGGTGGGTCAGTCCATCCACGTCTTTGCCGAGCCGGTCGAGTTCCGCGTCGCGTTCGGCGATGCCGCGCGCGCATTCATCGCGCAGGAGGTCCAGTTCTTCCGCGCTCAGCGCGCCGGGGAGGATGAAGTAGCCCTGCTCGGCGTACTGCCTGCGCAGGTCCGCGGCGATCTCGGGGAGGGCCAGGGTTTGCATGTCTGCTCCTTTTCCGGTGGTCGTTGGGTACGCGAAAGCATTATCCCCCATGCCATCGGAAAGAACTTCTCGAACGGCGTGCCTGGAGTTATCATTTTCCGTCGAAATGAAGATGGAACTTCGGATGCCCGAAGGCCGCGACGGGCGGCTCTGGCTGCACGAACCGCGCGGCTACGTGCACCCGGTTCATCATCATGACGAACTGGAATTCAACCTCGTCATGCGCGGCACCGGACGTTACCTGGTGGGCGAACGGCGCTACGACCTGCGCCGCGGCTCGCTCCTCTGGCTCTTCACGCGCCAGGACCACGTCTTGCTGGACACCTCGCCCGACTACGCCGGATGGATCATGTGCTTCCGCCCGGACCTGGTGAAGCGCGCCTGCCGGGACGCCGCGGCACGCGTGCTCCTGGACCCCGACCCGCCCGGAACGTACTCGCGCAGGCTGGCGGAAGGCGCGCTGGTCGAACTGGACGCGCTGCTGCGGCAGGTGCGGTCCGCCTTCGACGACGCGGTGCAATTCAATTACGGAGCGGGCTTCGCCCTGAAGGCCGTCTGGCGCGCGTTCCTTCAAGCGGACGAACGCCCGCACGCCAAAGACGTGCATCCGGCGGTGGAGCGCGCCGCGTGGATTCTGCGCGACCGCCACGGCGCGCTGGATGTCCCGGTGCTGGCCAAGCAAGCGGGGCTGAGCGCGGACCGGCTGAGCCGACTCTTCAAGCGCCAGATGGGATTATCGCTCGCGCAGTTCCGCAACCGGCTGCGCATGCAGCGTTTTCTGGAACTGTACGGAGACGGGCAGCGCCTGGGGATGCTCGACGCCGCCCTGCGCGCCGGCTTCGGGAGTTACCCGCAATTCCACCGCGTTTTCAAAGCGGAAATGGGCCACGGCCCCCGCGCCTGGCGGCGCGCGCGTTACCGGTACAGCGGCAGGTAGCGGTAATATACTTCCAGGCAGAGGCAGCCCATGGCGGTCTGGCCGGCGCGGCCCCATTCGTCGGCGAAGTGGCCGATGGGGTCCCACGAGCCGTCCTCGTCGCCGCCTTTGCGCTGGTTTTCGCACAGCGCCTTCTTCAGCGCTTCGTTCCAGCGCTTCCACGCGTCGCCGCCCTGCTGGAATACGCATAGCGTTCCGTAGTACCAATAGTACAGGTCCACGCTCCCGTTCTGGGCCCACGCGGGCGTGCCGCCCTGCGCAACGAAGAATTCGACGCCGCCCTGGAGTTCCTCCTTCTTCCAGCCCAGGAACTGGCGGCAGAGGCAGCCGATGGCGGTGGTGCGCACGCCCGCGCCCGGCCCAAGATATCCGTAGCGGTGCCCGCCGTACGGGTCGTTGGCGTTGCCCTTCTGTTCGCACAGATCGAGGAAGGAGACCGCGCCGTCGATGCTCTGCGTCGGAACCTTCAGGCCCGCGACCTTGGCCGACTTCAGCGCCATCACGAACCAGCCGGTGACCGAGAGGTCGCCGGGTTCCTTCGGCCCGTAGCGCCAACCGAGCTTCCCCGAGCCCTCGCCCTGCTGGTGGATCTCGCAACTGTACGTGACGGCCTTCTGCGCCGACTGCACGGTGTCGGCCACGCGCCCCATGCCGGCGGCTTCCGCCATGGCCAGCGAAGCGATCGCGTGCGCGTACCCGTTGCTCGTACCGGCCTGGTGGTAGTACCCGTTCGGCATCTGCGTCGTGCGAATCCACGCCGCGGCGCGCTTCACGTGGTCTTTGTATATGCCGACTTTTTCCGTGTGGCCCGCGCCGAGAAACGCGAGCAGCGCAAGGCCGGTGACGGCGAGGTCGTTCATCTTGCCGCCGTGCTTGGCGCAGTCCCAGCGGCCGTCGGCCTCCTGGTGGCGCGCCAGCCAGCGCAGCGCCGCGTCCACCGCCGATTCGGTGGCCTGTCCGCCGCCGCCCTTGGCCGCCAGGCGCCGCCGCCCGCCCACGCCGCGCTGCCCGAACGCGCCTCCCCCGCCCCCGCCGACCCCGATCGAGGCCGAGACGCCCGTCCCGCCCAGCGGCACGTCGCTGATCGAGTTCTCGTCGCCGCGCGCCTTCGAATCTTCCATCTCGTCGGCGGTCTCGCGATGGTCCGCGACTTCCACCTCCTCGTGCGTCACGACGGGATGCTCGACCGGCGGCAGTTCGCTCTCGACGGGCACGGGGTTCTTGAAGACGTCGCGCGGCCGGGTCTCTTCGTATTCGGGCGGCTTCTGTTTCTCGAGATTGGTCGTGATCACGATGTCCTGCGTGCCCGAGCGCATCACCGCCATGCCGATGAGCGTCAGCAGCAGGAGCAGCAGCGCGTGGAAGGCGCCGGAGATGATCCACCACGGCGCGCCGCCCATCCGCGCGATCAGCGACTCGGTAAAGGTGCCTTCGAGTTCCAGGTTCTCGCCGGGCGCGCCGACGGGAGGGAAGACTTCGGCGGGTTCGGTTTCCATTTCGCGGCGAGTCTCCATGCGCATGCGGGTCTCCTCCCTGGGGCCGTGCGTGGTGCAAAGCAAAGCCCGCACCAGCGGCGAACGGCGCGGCACGAATCCCTAACCGTTCGCTTGAGCTACCATTGCGGAGACGGGCGAAAAGATTCCGGGAAGCCGCGCGGAATGCATGCCGCGCATCCTGCGCTTATCTTGCGCTTACCGTTCGCCGCGAAATACGAAAGGCCTCGCAACCGTGCCAGGGGATTGGCGCGGCGCGAGGCCCTTCCACCGTGCGGCACACACCGCACGGGCCTGGGGAACTAGTGGGCGAGCCGGCGGAGCAGTTCGGCCGCCTGTCGCCTCCACGCATCGAGATTCGCGCCGGCCGGTTCGGCGACGCCCTTGCCCACCAGCGCGCCGGCGTCGGACGATTCGAGGTTCTTCACCCCGGGAAATTCAGGGATCGACGCGCGAATCTTTTCCAGGAACGCGGCGGCTTCGGCCGCGGCCTGCGCCTTCGCCGCGTCGCCCTTGGCGGCTTCGGCGGCCTTTTCCAGGGTGAGCATGTACGCGAGGTCGTTGATGCCTTCCATCACGTTGAAGTACGCCGACTTGAACAGGAAGCCGCCGGGCACTTCGTAATAAGGCGCGTGATTGGCGAGGAAATTGTTCCCGGTAAAGGGCGTGTACCATTCGTGAGGATTTGGGAATCCCTCGATCTTTTGAGCGTCGTCGGTGAAGCAGAAATGCCATTCCCAGCGGCCCTTCGCGTTCATCCGCCAGACGTAGAAGCCCCACGAGAGCCGGTCCATGCCGTTGTTGTAGAGCCACAGCGGCTTGCGGGCCTCGCGCGCCTTCCGGATCAGGCCCGCGGAATTTTGCGTCGCGTGCGTCGCCACGATGTCGATGTGATCGACGACCATGGTGTAATCCTTGTCCGCGTTGCGGTCGGACATGAAGGTGACGAAGTTGCTGAAGCCGCCGCCCGCCTGCTTCTGCCAGTCGGCGTAGCGGATCGTCTCGTCGCGCCGGCGGTTCCACGGGTTGGGCGTCTCGCGCGGTTCGTCGATGACTTCCAGGGCCACCGGCATCCCGAAGGCGCCGAACCAATCGCGGTACTGCCGGATCGCCTGCGTATAGAGCCAGCGCAGTTCGGGGCGCGTGAACTCGATGCCCGGATGCCGGTCCACGTAGCGCCGGCCGTACAGCACCTCGTCGTCGAAGTAGAAGAGTTCGTTGCCGATGCGCCGCCCGAAGGTGAGCGTCGTCGTCATCTGCTGCTGCTCCGGCGTCTTCCCGAAGCCCGCGTCCTTGGCGGCGCGCCAGGCCCATTCGATCTGCCGCGTGCGCATGTCGCCTTCCACGAGCAGCGGCGAAGGCAGCGTGACCGCCGTGAAGCCGATCTCGCGCATGAATTTGAACTGCTCGAGCGCCAGCGCCTGCTTCCACTGTTCGGCGTTCTGCCCCGGCGGAGGCGTGGACGGCGTGTAGTCCCACGGCTTGTAGTACATCCCGAGGCTGAGCGGGAGGTTTTCGACGAGCTTGAACGGGTAGACCTCAAGTTCGACGGGCAGTTCGGCGGCGCCGCCGCGTTCGGGCTTGAAGGCAAGCGTGCCCTTGTACGTGCCGGGCGCGGCGTCCGCGGGGATCGCGACCCACAGCCAGTAGGCCCACGTCAGGTCCTTCTCGAAGCGGATGTTCGTCCACGGCAGCAGGCCCATCTCGTCCACGACCGAGTCCTGCACGCGGTAGTTCTGGTAGTACAGGCGGATGTTCTTCGCCGAAATCGCGGACGGCCCGGCCAGGTCGCCGATCCGAAGTTCCCCGCGCCCGAGGTCCTCGAAGGCGGTGACGCAGACGCGCGCGGCCAGCCGCTGCCCCGGCGCGCCGGCCAGCGCGAGCGTCTTCACCGCGCGCTCGGCCTCGTCCGGCGACGACGACGGCCGGATTTCCTCGTTCTTGCGCGGCACCCACAGCACGTACGCGCCGTCGTTCGCGCCCTTCTTCGGCGCGACGGGCGGCGCGACGTAGTTCTGATTGTTGAAGATCTTGATGCGCTGCTCGCGAATATCGTCGCAGAGCGCCTTGAACGCGGCCTCCTCGTTCGCGGGCACCGCGATCAGCGCGGCGAGGCGGAAGTTGCTCACCTGCACCGGCAGCGAGCCGCCGGAGACCTTCACCTTCGCGGTGTACGTGGCGGCCTCGGGGTCCACGTAATCGAACCAGAGCGCGTTCGGGCGCTGCGAGTACTGCGTGCGCAGGTGCCGGAAGAGGCCCTTCTCGCCGTAGAAGCCGCGCTCGTCGAGCGTCTCTTCAAAGAGCGTCACGCCGCCGGCCTTGAGCAGCCACGGCACCGACCAGGTGAACGGGTCGATCGAACGCGTCGCGCTGATCCAGACGAAGTACTCGCCGTCCGGCAGCGGAGCTTGAAAGGTGAAGTCGCCGCCGACGCTCGCGATGCCGTCGCCGCTGAGCGGGTCGGGCCAGGCGCGCCCGGTCACGGTCATGCCCGCGCCGACCACGCCCTTCACCGAGCGCACGCCGGCCTCGCGCACGCCTTTGACGCCTTCCTCGAGTCCGATCGGTTCGAAGCCGGGCGTCGTGTTCGCGGGATTGCCGAAGTCCCAGGCCTTCGCGCCGGGCGGTAGCTTGACGTGCAGCTTGCCGCCGACGGCGTCTTCCTGCATCAGGCGCAGGTGGTCGATCCACAGCACCGTGTCGCCGCCGTCCCTGAACGGCGCGAAGAAGATCTTCACCTTCGAAAGCGCCGCGCGGTCGATCTTGTCCTTCGCGTCCACCTCGCTCCATTCCGCGCCTTCCTTGTTGTTGCGCTTCGACTGGTCGATGCGCCAGAGCATGCGGTTCGCGCCGACGTGCGTGCGCTTGGTCTCGTAGGTGCAACGCGTCGCGTAGTTGACCGAGTCCTTGTCCCACAGTTCGACGACGATGGTCAGCGGCGTCTCGCGTTCCAGGTAGACATCCAGCGCGAAGAACTCGAACTTGTCCCAGTCCTTCAGTTGCTCGCCGCTCAGTTCCAGCGTCGTCCATTCGGCGTCGGGACGCCCGACGACGCGCAGACAGTTCTTGCCGTGCGTGACGCCGTAATCCTGGACGATGTCGAGTTCCGCGTGCTGGCTGTGCGACTTCAGCAGCGCCGCTTCGGCGACGTCTTCGAAATCGAAGAGCGCCCGGACCTCCGTGCGTTCGGCCGCGTGCGCGTTCCACGCCAGTGCCGCCGCCGCGATCATGCCTGCCACCCATCCCATCCTGCGCATGCGTTTGCTCCTCTCCTTAGGTTCCGTCAATCGCGACGCCGGCCGCGACGCGCGCGGCCTTTCGCCGGGTGCCGCAGCGCCGCGTAGGCTTCCGCCAGGTCGCGCACCGCGTCGCGGCTCTCGTCGATGAACAGGCAAAGCCAATCGCCCTTTACGCCCGCGCGCGCCACGCGCAGGCCCGCGCCCAGCTTGCCGCGGTAATCGCCACCCGCGGCGTCGCCGGCCTGCAGGGCCGCGACAAGCCGGTCGGCCAGGCTCCCGCGCGTCTGTTCGAACGCGGCGGCCATCGCCAGAATCACGCGCTGCCCCGCCAGCGTGTTGCCCTGGCAGGCGAAGTTCCGCCCGCTGTACGCGCCGAAGTACCCGCCCGAGCGGTCGGGCGCCGCCAGGTTGCGCGCCAGCGCGCGCCCGCGGGCATCGACGATGCCGAGCTGGCGCTTGTCGCGGTGCTTGTCGTTCTTCAACAGCCGCGCGAAGACGGCCTCTGGTTCGTGGCCCCGTTCGAGCAGGTCCAGGCCGCGCTTGCCGAAATGAGGATGCCGCCAGTGCTGCGTGCAGATGGCGCCCACGCCCGCGCGAACGTCTGGAACAATGTGCCCGACGCCTTTGCAGCGGCTCGCCACCGCCGCGCCGACCACGCCTTTGGCCGGGTCGCACGCCACGATGGAAAACGTGGCCGTCTTCTCGCCCTTCACGCCGTTCATGCGCGCCTCCCGTGCGGCTCGCGCGCGCGGGGTTCGAGCCAGAATTCGGGCTGCGGGAGTTCGGCGAGCCCCAGGTGCTGCGCGATGGCGAGCAACGCGGGGAACTGAAGCACGTACGCGCCTTCGTAGCCGCACGCGATCCCTTCGGGCGTGTGGAATTCCAGCCCGCTGCCCACGCCGCCGACCAGCCGGCCGAGCGCGTGGCCTTCCAGCACTTCCTTCGCGATGCGATCCGCGACGCGCGTGAAACCAAAGAGGCTGAGCGCGCGGATGTAGTACTGCGCGAGCCCCAGCGTCAGCGAGCCGTTGCAGAAGATGCCGAAGGCGTCGCGCCCGTCTTCGCGCAGCCCGGCGCCGATCTGCGGGCGCTGGTGGTCGCCGCGCCGCACGGGCAGCAGCAGCATCGGCAGCCCCCAGCGGAAATTGTCGAGCTTCAGCGCGCGCCGTTTGCGTTCGAGCGCCCCGAGGATGCGCTTCGCGCGCGCGCGCGGCACGAGCCCGTACAGGCAGGCCGCGGCGTTGGAGCAGAGCAGGCCGTAGTCGTGCAGTTCGCCGTCGCGGCTGCGCCAGGAACCGAGCCAGCCGGTGCGCGGATTGTAGAAGCAGCGCGCATAGGCGCGGGCAAGCGCGCGGGCCGCGGCCTGCGCGCGCCGAAGCACCTCTTCGTCGTTCGCGGCCGAGGCGAGGCCCGCGGCGTTGCGCAGCGCGCGGTAGGCTTCGGCGTTGCTGTAGGCGTCGTAGTGCCCGAAGTTGATCGTATCGAAGGCATTCGCGATCGTCGGTTCGGCGCCGTAGTTGCCGCTGGCCTTCGGCGCGGCCATCAGCCCCGTCCGGTCGATCTTGGCGAGGATGCGTTCCATCGCGGCTCGCGCAAACGGCCAGACTTCGCGCAGCCACGCGGCGTCGGGGCGAACCTGTTCCACGCGCCCCGCCGCGTTCAGCAGCGACGGATCGGAATCGAGGTAGATGTCCCGGCTGTCGCCGTAGCCGCGCCCGTCCTTCAGGGCCAGCGTCACCGTGTGCCGCGCAAGTTCCACCGGGTCGGGCCCGGCCGCGGGCGGGCGCGTCGCCGCGGCCAGGTCCGTGACGCCCGTCTGCGAGAGGTGGCAGTTGCAGGAGATCGCGTTGTTGGAAAACCCGCCGAGTTCCGGGCGGAACATCAGGCCTGCGCCCCAGTTTCGAAGCAGTTCAGGATGCAGCTTCGCCCCGGTCGCGCGGTTTGGTTCGATCGCAAGCACGCGCATCGAAAGCTCCGCGGAACATTCGCCCTCGGGCGGCACAAAGGTCGCGGGCAGCGGATCGTCGTGGCCGAGCACCACGCCCGCCCAGCCGATCTCGTGCGCGCGCCAGGTATCGACCTGCAAACGCGCGGGCCCGCCCTTCGTGAGCGTGCACGCCAGATTCCCGAAACCCGGCGCGGTCCAGTAGGCCGGCAGGCGCACCGCGCCGGTTCGTCCGGGCGCGACCACCGGCAGGCCGCACGTCGCGACGGCGCTGACGCGCCCGTTCCATACGAAGCGCCAGGCTTCAAGGTCAACGGTCGCGCGCGCCGACTTCGTCCGCTGGCGCAGCCGCAGGTCCATGCCGTCGGGCCGCACCTCGAACGTCGCGTCGAGTTCGAGTTCCCCGTTCGGGTGCAGGCCGCGGTAGCGAACGACATTGCCCAGCACGTCCACGCGCCCGCCCCACAGGCGCGCGGGGACTTCCCAGTCGAGGCTGTTCCAGAGCGGGCCGGAGGCGAGCCGCAGATGGCAGCATTCCGCCCAGGCAGTGCGGTGAAAGAGGAGGTTCTGCGACGATTTTCCGCCCGCGGCCGCGTCCCAGCCCAGATGCATTAGTAGCGGCCGCCGAAGGCTGAAGCTCGCGGAGAACCTCGGCGACGAGAAATGCACCGCGTCGTTTTCGGCGAAGACCCGCTGGCCGCGCGCGGCCCTGGGCCGGCACGAACCGACGCGCAGTGCCGGCGCGACGGGCACTTCGCACGCGAAGGGCGTCCGCGCGCGCACGTCCCACGCGGCCTTGTCGAAGATGAAGTACGGGACGTTGCGCGGGTTCGACCACTGCTCGCGGCAGTTCGGCTCCGGCGGGTGCTGTCGCAGGCATTCGGCCAGGAGCGTCCGCGTGCGCCGGCCGCCGAGGTCCATGCGGAACGCGCGCGCCGCGCGGGCGGTCTTCCGTTCCGCGACAACGCTCCAGCGCGCGCGCGCATCGTCCCAGGCGTGCACGCGCACCCACGCGGGCGCGTGCCGCTGGCGCAGCCCGCCGCTTTGGATCCCGGCGTTCAAGGTCAGCGCGCGCGCCTCGATTTCGCGGTGGAACCGGAAGATGCGCGCGGCCGAGATGGCCGGCGTGCCGCCGTCCAGTTGCCAATGGGCCTGGCCGATGCTCTCGGGAATGGGGGGTTCGCCCTGGGTCATGTGCACGGAGAATCTTCGCGGCTCAGTTCCGGAGGAATTCGCGGCCGATCCAATCGGCCAGGCTCAGCGCCGGGCCGCCGGGCTGTTCGACCTGGTACTCCGCGCCCAGCCCGCCTTCGCTCTGAAGACGGTCGAGCAGCGCGCGCACGGGATCGAGCACGTGCACGCCCGCGGCCAGCGCCTTCAGGCGCAGATGTCTCGCGAAGGTGCTGCCTTCGTACGATCGCGGCGGAAGCTGCGCGCCCGCGCAAGCCACGCGCACGAACCGCGCCTTGGAGAGCGCGATGCGGACGAGCAGGTCGGCGACGGTGTGCGAGCGCCCGACGGAAGGGAGCGCCATCGCGACGGCCTCGTGGTCTTCCAGGTTCAGGCGCGTGCCCTGCCAGAGGATGAACCAGGACTTCCCGTCGAAGACGAGGTGCTCGTCGGCGGCGACGGGGTAGCGGACTTCGAACGTTTCCATGCGGCTCCTCCCGGATGTGAATCGAATCAGCGGCTTTCGGCGCCGGCCACGGCGCCCGGTTCGAGGCGCCTGGCCCAGTCCTTCCGGCTGAGCATGGCCTGCGGCAACGGCTGCCGCCGCAGCGCCTGATACTGCGCGCGCGTAAGGTCGAGCTCCCGCGCCGTCCCGCCGGCGATCTTGAGGTCGAGATGCAGGCGGTCGATCGCGCCGATGCGGTCGAAGACGTACGTCGCGACCAGCCACGCGTCGAGACTGCTTTGCGTATAGCGGCGATCCTCTTCCGGCCCCTGTCCGGGATGGACGCGCTCGGCGTCGCCGGCCACCCGCAGCGCGGCGCGCAGGGAGTCGCCCTCGACGACGATGCGCTCGAAGCGTTCGTCGTCTTCGCCGGGAAAGGCCTCGGCGAAGGCGAGCACCAGTTGCCGGCCGATCTCGTTCGAATCCGGATACTTGTCCGCCAGCCAGGCGTTGATCGCCTTGCGGGCGGACGCAAGGCGTTCTTCCGCGGCGGGCGTGGCGAACTCGCCGGGCCGGCGCGCCGCGGCGGCCTTGAGCTTCTGCAATTCGGCAAGCGCGTCGCGGACCTTGTTCTGCGCCAGCGCGGCCTCGATACGCGCGCCGAATCCGGACAGGTCGCCGGTCGTCTTCGCCGCGCTCGAATGATCCTGCAGCATCGCCAGCAGCGCGACGCAGGCGCCCGCGGCAAAGAGCGCGACCGTGGTCACGCCGGCGCGGAAGGCCCACGGCATCTCGCCGCTCAGGAGCACGAAGAGCGCGGCCGCGGCGCAGCCGAGCGCCAGGACGATCAGCGCCGCGCCGGGCACCGCGAGCGATACGCCGACGGCGGCCAGGCCCGCGGCCGCGGCGGGCACGATCCAGCGGCGCTTCGGCGCGGGCGCGTCCTGCTTCTTGAAGCACGCGCGGCACCAGAGCCTGCCGTCGCGGAGTTCCGCGCCTCCGGCGGCGACTTCCTTGGGATCGACGGGCACGCCGCAGACGTGGCAGACCCAGTGGCGTTCGATGCGCAGGGACGTCGCCGTGCGCGCCGTGGCCGCTTTGCGTTCGGTCGCGGGCTTCGCGCGCGGCAGGATCGCGGTCTCGGCGGTGATCTTGGGGCGCGGCGGCGGCGTCTGCGACGGCACGCGCTGGATGCGGTTCGACGACTGACTTTTCGGAAGCGTGATCGCGCCGGAGATGCGGCGGCGCGGCGGGTGCGCGTGCTTGCAGCAGACCGCGCAGATGACTTTGTTCGCGCTCGTCTGAAGCGCGCGGCCTTCCGCCAGGTGCGCCATGGGGACGGGGCGCGCGCATTTTTCGCAGGCCAGCACGTGCATGGAACCGGAATTCTCCGAAGGGGCGCGGCCCTCCGCCGGCCCCTTCCTGCTTATGCGCATGTCTTCGGTCATTATTCCTGCCACCGTTCGTTATCCTGAATAACCGGCGGCCCTGCGGCCGCGGAATCGCGCGGAGATCGCCTCCGCCGCGCTATTCGTTGAAGCTGAAATCGACGACGCGCCGGATCTGGAAGCGCCGCCGCGTCTGCCACGCCGTGTCGTAGAACGCGTCTTCCTGGCCCTTCGGCACGCCGCGGTAATCGAACCATTCCAGCGCCGCGCTGGTGTCGGTGCCGCGGATCGCGTTGCCGTTGCGGTCGGTGCGCACGAGCGGCGGCGTGGCGAGATTGTCGTCGGTGTAGTTCGCGTCGGTAACGCGCGCGCGCGGGCGCGCAGTCTTGTAGTACCCGAGGCCCGTGGAACTCCAGTCGGTCGCGCCGCCGGTCTCGTTCTTCACGTCGGGCGCCAGCTCCACCACGTACGCGACGTGGCGCGAAAAGAGAATGTCGGGCTGCGCGAGGCTCTTGGATGGATCGACGAGCTGCGCGGCGACGACCATCGCGTAGGTCGTGGTCGTCGTCGTCAGTTCGGTCGAAAAGCAGTCGGCGGTGAAGAGGAGCTGGCGTTCGGGCACGTGGTTGCGGATTTCCCAGGGCCCCAGTTCCTGGCCCGCGGTTCCGGCGCCGGGCGCGCCCGAGAGCGCGATGATTCGGCCCATCTCCTTCGTCACTTTTTTCGGGAAGCCGTCGGAGGCCGGCGTGTAGACGCCGACGGGGATCGTGCCTTCGCCTTCGCGTTGCGGAAACTCGTGCCAGACCGCGGTGTTCTCGTCGCGGCCCAGGCGCATCTCGTACAACTGGCGGATCGGGTAGCGTTCCTCGGGCGTGAGCGGGTACTTGCCGGCTTCGACCGCGTTCCACAGCGTCGCCGAACCGGGCACGGCGTTGTCGTAAATCGCGGTGGCGACGCGCCGGTCGAGCTTGCCGGGCGCGATCTCGAAGACCTCGCTGTCGTCGATGCTCACGTAGCCCGATTCGGATTCCGTCGCCGCCGGCGTCCCGTCGTTAAAGGCCGCGTTGCGGCTGTGCACGGTCATCGCGGTCAGGTCGGCCTTGATGTTGGCGCGGAACTCGTCGAGCCCGAAGGGAAAGCGCGGCTTGTCGAGGCGCAGGCCCGGGCAGAAATACTTCACCTGGCCGGTCCCGGTGTTCGCGGCGCCCAGCGTGGCGCCGTAGCGCTGCTGGTAGTTGTGCCATTTGCTCGTGTAGCCCGGCGCGGTGTACGGGTAATTGCCCGAGTACCACGTCGCGTAGTTGTCGTACATCCCCGCGAAGTAGCGGACGAGCGTCTCCTGATACTGGTACGCAACCTTGCAGCGGTACTCCTCGGCCTTCTTGCGCGCGGCTTCGATCTCGTCGGGCGTCCAGGTGTCCAGCGGCGCGGCGGCGGGTTCGACGTTGGAAAGCGGCTGCTCGTACAGCCACTTCGCCTGGATGCGGTGCGTCACGCCCCCGCGCAGAAACGGAAAGGTCCCGATGCGGATCAGGTGCTTCAGCGAAGCGACGTTGAAGACGCCTTTCATCACGCGGTCGAAGTGCACGAACGTGTAGTAGTTCTCGAGGCCGACGTTGTTCCAGGTCGTGCCCGGCGTGTAGGTGCCCGGCGGGACGCCGGTGTTCACGTTCACCGGGCTGCGACCGGTGTCGGGATCGACGTAGCAGGCGTTGTAGACCGCGTAGCGCCCCTCCTGAAAAAGGTAGTAGCCGATGTCCCCGCCGGCGAAGTCGCCCGAGATGCCGTGCTCCGACTGGCTCGCCGAAAAGATCGTCTCGAGCGTGACGCTCTTGGAGCCGCCCGGAATCGCGATGTCGGTGAAGTACGGCTCGTTGGTGGTGCGCCACTTGTAATAATTCTTGTAGGAGTGGTCGATGTTCGAGATCGTGCGCGAGGCCGCGCGCCAGCCGTCGAGGTAGCGGCGCGGTTCGAGCGGGTACGCATGGTACGGGCACTTGGCCGCCGGCGCGGCGGGGTTGAAGCCCGCGTGCCCGTTGCCGGGGCAGTTGTACCCCGCGTACTTGCTGTAATGCAGGATCGAGCCGCCGTTGAACGGCGCGCTCGCGGAATAGATCGTCAGTTTCGCGGCGCGTTCGCGCTCGGCGAAGGAGTAGTCGCAGGCTTCGCAGAGCATGCAGGCGAGTTGCGCCTGGGTGGGAATGCCGTCGTCGATGGCGTCGTTGACGTTGATGCTGCCGTTGGTGTCGGAGACCTGCACGCGCACGCGCACCCGCGTCGTGCCGTCGGTGGTGAAGTTCGCGGGCAGGTAGAACCAGCCGGCCTCGTCCTCGATGCTGCCGAGCGAACCCTGCTTCATCTCGATGCTGGGCTTGTACCACCAGCGGTGGAAGGCGCTGCCTGGGTCGCGCGCGATGGCGACGGCCTTGCCGTCGTCGAACTGGTTGCCGTTGAAGGTGTCCTTCACGATCGCGCCGCTGACGAAATCGAGGGCGCTCGCGAGCGCGTTGTTGCATTCGGTCTGGTTGCGCAACCCGCTGACGTAGGTCATCTCGCTGCGCGTGAACGAGAGGAAGCCGGTGCAGAGGATCAGGATCACGGCCATCAGCCCGACCATCACCAGCAGGATGAAGCCGCGCCGCCGCGCGCCGGACAGGTTCGCCTTGGTCATGCCGGAATCCTCCGCGTCAATAGCCGCGCCACGGGTACAGGGCCTTCAGGTCCTTCAGCCGGTTGTAGGGCGACGGGTCGGTGTTCGAGGCGTCGGGCGCCCCGGAGGGCAGCGCGCCGCTCGCGGTGCCGCCGGGGACGCGGGTGATGCGGGAGAAGGTCAGCGTCTCGCGCTTGTTGGCGTCCGCGACGGTGACGGTGATGCGGATGGCCTTGGGCGGCGGGGCGAAGTAGACGGCGGTGAAGTCCGGCAGGTTCTTGAACGCGCGCGCCGCGTCGTCCCAGTAGGCGACCTCGAAATCGACGACGTCGAGCGCCGAGAGGCCCCGGCCGTGGCCGGCTTCGTCGTCGCACAGCCCGCCGGCGCCCCATTCGAAGCCCGGCCCAAGCGCCTTGGCGGGCATGTCGCGCCCGGCGCTCGTGGCGCGGTAATGGGCGCGCGAAAGGTACCCGGTCGTGCGGCCCTGGGAGACGTCGGCGAGCGCGCCGGCGCGCTCGTAAGCGTAGTCGGAGGAGGCCAGCACGTGGCCGAGCGCCACCAGGTTGACGTCCTCGTCCCAGGAGTAATTGAAGAGCGCCATGCCGAGGTCGTGGCTGGCGTAGGCGGTGTTGGCCGAGAACGAGGGCATGCGCAGGTAGCTCAGTTCGCTGCCGTGGCGCTGCGAATGGCCGTAGCGCGTCGCCGCGCCCGCGGGAGTGAAGGAGTCGCCGTCGTCGTACGCGACGCTCTTGATGCCGAAGTGGTTGCCGCGGCTGTCGTAGACGGCCGACTGAATCTCGGCGTCGTAGAAATCGAGCACCATGCGCGCGGCTTCATGGACGGCCAGCTTGCGTTCGATGCGCGAGGTGGACCGGGTCACGACCTGGAAGACGGGCACGACCATCGCCATCATCATCAGGCAGATGGCGACGGTGACCATCATCTCCAGCAGCGTAAAACCCGCCCCGGGTCGCGCCCAGGGCACACGATGCATGCGCATATTGCGAGTCCCGTTCAAACCGCGATCCGGCCGGCGGATCACTTGAGGTTCAACATGTACTGAACGAAGCGGAAATTCCGTTTGGTGCCTTTCAGATGCAGATCCAGCGCGACGCGCGTGACCGGCAGCGCATCGCCGCCGCCTTCCACGGGCGCGGGCTTGCCCAGCGCGTCGGTCCCCACGCCGACGTTCGTCAGTTCGCTCTCGACGACGCGCCATTCGTAGCGTTCGACGTCGGAGAAGTATTCGTACGCCTGCCCCGATGCGTGCGCGAAATCCCGGTAGCCGCCCGCCGAGCCGTTCTTGGGTTCCTGCGAGGAAGCCATGTACGCGCTGCCGTCCTGCAGGTCGGCGGCGGGGTCGATGCGGTCGCGGCGGAACTCCGCGAACTTGCTGGCGCTGAGGTGGATCGCGGCGTCCTGGAAGATCACCAGCGCGGCCGAGTCGATGCCGGTCGGCAGCGCGGCGAGCACCCCCACGACGCCGATCAGGAAGACGAACATCGCGACCATGATCTCGATCAGCGTCACGCCGCGCGAACCGACGGGCCTCCGGATGTTGGATGCGGACATGCGTGCTCCCTGGGCTAGTTGGTGCCCGGATGGCCGTCGATGCGCGCGGCCAGGTCCTGCGGGCGCGTGAGCGCCAGACCGCCGACGCGGTCGAGCCGCTGCGAGACGACGCGGGGCCGGAAATAGCCGTTGTACCAGCTCGCCGAGGTCTGGATGACCGCGAGCGCGCCCGTGGACGGCACGAAGACGAGCACGTGGTCGAAGCCGCCGTAGCCGCCGTGAAGCGGCTTGCAGCCGGTGGGATCGAAGACGGTCTGGTGGCGCAGAATCTCGCCGATGGAATCCTTTTTGTAGCAGGTCCAGCCGCCGCCGCCGAAATGGAAGTTCGCCGTGTTCTTGTCGTACAGCCCCGCGATCACGCGCGCGCCCTCCGGAATCGTCATCGGCTCGGGCGTCACCGGCACGTCCTTGAAGCGGTACGGATACCAGGGGCTGGTCCAATGCTGCGCGCTCGGCAGATCCGGCATGTACGGGTAGGAGAAGTGCCCCGCGTCGAGCACCGTCCAGACCTCGATCTGGTTGCGGGAAGGCAGCACGCCGGCCAGCGGCTTGGGCTCGATGCCGGCCAGGTCGTCGCCGTACATGACGGCGGTGACGCGGCGGTCGTTGATCGCGGTGACGCGCGCCTGGCGCAGCGCGGAGAAGACCACCTTCGTCGCCTGGTCGAGCGTCGAGGACTTCGCGAACGCGGAGAAGACCGGCGCGGCCACGCCCGCCAGGAGCAGGATGATCGTCAGCACGACCAGCATCTCGACGAGCGTGAAGGCGCGCGCCGAGGTCCGGCTACTTGCCCGGTTGCAGGTCATCGCCCCCTCCTCCGTCGTTCTTGCGGTTCGGGCCGTACGAGTAGAGCTTGCAGAACTGGGAGCCGACGAGCACGCGCGCGCCGGTGGACGTCGAACGCGTCGGGTCGTACCACGCGGGCACGTCGAGCTTCTGCGCCTTGGCCAGGTCTTCCTGCTGCACGCGTTCGTAGCCCAGCGGCGAGTACCACGCGTCCACGACGCGGCCGTTCGCGGCCTCTTCTTTCTCGAACGTGACGATCGGGCCGACGTCGGCGGAAGCCTGGACCTCGTTCCTGGAAAGATCGGGGGAAATGCGGAATGAAGTCGAAAGGTAATACATGAGCGCTTCGGCGTTTGCGTGCGTGCCGTCGTCGTGGGGAGGATAACCTCGGAAATGCAGCTTGTACGTCTCGAGCCCGTTCAGCACCTTCTCGAGCAGGGCGCGGGTCTTGTTGAGCGCGGCGCGTTCGCGCAGGCGCAGGGTCGCGGCGGCGAGCGCCGACATCAGCAGCGCGATGATGCCCATGACGATGAGCACTTCCAGCATCGTCATCCCGCGTCCTTTCCGCATGCTGCCCTCCCGCTCGCCCAAAACAAACGTGCCGCTACATGTCTCAAAACTTGGCAATCGCTGCACCAAAACCTCACGGATGGCCGAATTTTTGATAAAGACTGGAAACAACAGGGGTTAAGCGTGCACGTAGGCACGTGCCGCTTCGCTAACGCCTAAATTGGGCGTATAATGGGCTTACTCGGGGTTGAAGCATGACTTTGGAAACACCCACTCACGTTTGCGCCGTTTGCGCGCGCCCCATCGATCCGGGGGTGCTGACCCAGGGCGGCGTGGAAACCACCGCCAAGGGTCCGGTCTGCCTGCTCTGCGCGACGAAGAGTTCGACGCCGCAGGCCGCGGAGCGCGCGACCGAGCGCATCGGCGTCTTCCGCCTGCTGGGTTCCAGCGAGGCCGTGCGGCAGGTGCGCGCGATGGTGAAGCAGTACGCGTCCGTGGACGCGCCGGTCTTCATCACCGGCGAGACCGGCACGGGCAAGGAACTGATCGCGCGCGCGCTTCACGAAGAAGGCCCGCGCCGGCGGCTGCCGTTCGTGGCCTTCAACTGCGGAGCCATCAGCGACACGCTGCTCCAGTCCGAACTCTTCGGGCACAAGCGCGGCGCGTTTACCGGCGCGATGTACTCGCACGACGGCTTCTTCATCCAGGCCGGCAACGGCACCATCCTGCTCGACGAGATCGGCGACACCTCGCCGATGATCCAGGTGGCCCTGCTGCGCGTGCTCGAAACCCGCGTCGTCCGCCCCGTCGGCGCCGACCGCGACGTGCCCGTGCAGTGCCGCGTGCTCGCGGCCTCCAACGCCAACCTCGAAAAGCTCTGCCACGAAGGGCGCTTCCGCCGCGACCTGCTCTACCGGCTGAAGCAGCTCGAAATCTACAGCCCGCCGCTGCGCGAACGGCGCGAGGACGTCGAGGCGCTCGCCCTGCACTTCCTGCGCTCCGAACGCCGCCACAACGACAGCGCCCCGGGCATCGCGCCGGAACTCGCCCGCAAGCTCGAGCAGCACGACTGGCCGGGCAACATCCGCGAACTGCGCCACGCGGTCGAACGCATGGCCCTGCTCTTCCCCAACTGCGCCGCCTACGGCCTGGCGGAATACGAAGGGCGCCCGACGCAGACCGCGCGCGACGTCCCGCCCACGCGCCGCACGGTCGTGCGCGTGCCCGTCTCGTTCTCGGGCGTCACCAACGGCGCGGGCGGCAGCGGCATCCGCTCCTCGGTGCCGGTCTCGCGCGAGGACGTCGAACAGGTGATCGAGCAGGGCGTGCACCGCCTGCGGCGCCTCGAACGCATCCGCAACCTCTTCCGCGAACACAAGATTCTCACGCGCAGCGAACTGATCCGCCTGCTCGGCATCTCGCCCAACACCGCCACCTCGGACCTGCAGACCCTCCGGGACGAGGCGTTTCTGGAACGCGTCGAACCGTCCGCTTCCCCGCGCACGCACTACTTCCGCCTCCTGGAGGCGTGATCCGCGCGCACGGAACCCAAAGCAAGGCGCCCGGCCTCCGTGTCTTCCACGGCTGCCGGGCGCCAGGCTACGGCCCGCCCGTCGCGGCTATTCGACGATCTCGAGGTACCCCAGCGAGAGCCAGCGGTCGCTGAAGCTCTCTTCGACCGCGAAGCTCACGCGCGTCTCGCCGCTCTGCGGATCGATCAGCCCCGCGGCCAGTTCGGCCACGCCCGGGCGCAGGCCCTGCGGCAGCGGAATCTCGCGGTTGATCCAGACGTCGCCCGGCAGCCACGTGCGCGGATCGATGCCCTCCAGCACCAGAATCTCCTCGCGGTCGCCCTGGCGCAGGCGCAGCGCGAACTCGTAGTGCCGGTAAAGCGGCGCGACCCCGGTGTTCTCGATCCAGGTCGTGAAGCGGAAGGACGTGTCCTTGCGCGCCGACGCCTGGTAGCACGCCTGCCGGTACACGAAGCGGTAGCCGATGCGCTCGCAGAAGGCCTCCACCGCCGGCATCAGCGGCGGCGGGATCGCCACCGACTTGGGGTTGAAGTACGACGCGTGGTACTTCAGGCCCTGCTGGAGGATGAACTCGGCGTTGAGGCGTTTCTCGAACCAGAACTTCGGGGCGTGGTGCGCGTCGAGAAAGACCGGAGCCGTGCGCCAGACCTCCGACGCGCCGCCCTCGGAGACTTCCTTCGGGTACAGGTCGAACATGTGGTTCCAGCTCACGTCCTGCGTGACCGTGGAACTCCCGCGCGTGCTCATGTCGCCCAGCGCGTCGCCGCGCCAGCCCGCGCCGGTGGGAATGGCCGTGACAATGTGGTTGTATTCGGTGATCGCGAAGCGGAACGCGCGCGGAAAGGCCTCCTGGTAGACCTTCGCAAAGCGTTCGCACTGATCGACCTGGCAGGGAATCCCGCCTTCGCCCCACGGCCCGATGTACGAGAGGTCGATGCTCTCGAACTGCGGATGCCCGTCGAAGCGTTCGCCCAGCGCGCGGATCATCGTCCCGAACTTGTCCAGGTACTCGGGCGAATCGTGGTTCGGCCGCAGCACCTCGGGGTCGTTGGGGTCCACGCGTTCCACCGGGTACTGGCGCGCGTACCATTCGGGCAGTTGCGGCGTCCCGCGCCCGCCGTACGGCATGATGCGCAGGGCCAGCGTCTGGCCCGACTTGCGCGCGTGCTCCAGCGCGGACTCCACCAGCGAAAAGTCGAAGCGATTCTCCTCCGGCTGCAGCGAGGTCCAGTGCCAGCGGAAGTACGCCACGGTGCTCGGCAGGTAGCCGTCGGCCACGAACCAGTCGCCGGCCGGCGTGTGCGGCGGCATCGCATCGACCTCTTGAAAGAGCAGGTACAGCGGATCGCCGTTGAACGCATGGAAGGTGCAGCACCCTCGGTGGGGGTTGGCCAGGAACCGTTGCGTGGGCGTGGGGCGGACTTTTCGCATGGTTTCAACCATAAGCTGTCTCCTGCATGGCAGAAGTAGCTCGTCTCCTTGTTTATTCTCGCCGAAGCAAACTAAAAACGACCCGTGTTTCAATTGCACAAGATGCAAGAGCTATGCCAATCGCCCGAAGAAACAAGCGCGCCCGCGCGTGGGCTCGCGCGGGCACGGTGTGAGCGAGGAATTGGGCGACGCGGCCCCGATGCTCCTTATTAGAGCAGCGGGACGGACGGCGGATCAGGTCGCGGAACGTTCGGCCTCGGCGATGCGTGGGATCGCCTGGGCCAGGCTGTCGGGATTGAGCGAGATCGAATCGATCCCGCATTCGACCAGGAACGCGGCGAAATCGGGGAAGTCGCTGGGCGCCTGCCCGCAGATGCCCACGTGCTTCCCGGCCTCGTGCGCCTTCCGGACCACCTCGCGGATCGTGCGCTTCACCGCTTCGTGGCGTTCGTCGAAAAGGTACGCGAGCCCGGGGGAGTCGCGGTCCACGCCCAGCACCAGTTGGGTCAGGTCGTTGCTGCCGATCGAGAAGCCGTCGAAGCGCCGCGCGAACTCGTCGGCCAGGATCGCGTTGGAAGGAATCTCGCACATCACGTACACGCTCAGGCCGTCCGCGCCGCGCTTGAGCCCGTTCTCGGCCATCGCCGCCAGCACCTTGTCGGCCTCCTCGGGCGTGCGGCAGAACGGGACCATCACCTTCACGTTGGTAAAGCCCATCTCGCTGCGCACCTTCCGGATCGCGCGGCATTCGAGGTCGAAGCCTTCGCGGTAACGCGGGCTGTAGTAGCGCGAGGCCCCGCGGAAGCCGAGCATCGGGTTCTCCTCGCTGGGCTCGAACGCCGTCCCGCCGATCAGGTTGGCGTACTCGTTGGTCTTGAAGTCGCTCAGCCGCACGATGGCCGGATGCGGATACTGGGACGCCGCGATCTTCGCGATGCCCCGGGCCAGCAGGTCCACGAAGTAGCCGCTCATGTCTTCGTACCCGCGCGTGCGGTCCAGAATCTCGCGGCGCGCGCGTTCGTCGGTCACGGCCTCGAACTTCCGCAGCGCCATCGGATGGATTTTGATGTGGTTTCCGATGATGAATTCCATGCGCGCCAGCCCCACGCCCTGGGCGGGCAGGCGCCACCAGCGGAAGGCCTCCTCGGGCGAACCCACGTTCAGCATGATGCGCGTGCGCGTGGGCGGCAGCGTGCTCAGGTCGGTCTCGGCGGCCTCGAACGGCAGCAGGCCTTCGTACACGTGGCCCTTGTCGCCTTCGGCGCAGGAGAGCGTCGCTTCCTGCCCCGTGGCCAGCACGCGCGTCGCGACGCCGGTCCCGACGATGGCGGGAATGCCCAGTTCGCGGCTGACGATCGCGGCGTGGCACGTGCGCCCGCCGCAGTCGGTCACGATGCCCGCCACCTTCTTCATCGCGGGCACCCAGTCGGGATCGGTCATCTCCGTGACCAGGATCGACCCCGGCGCGACCTGGCCGATGTCCTCGGCCTTCAGCACGCGGCAGATCCTGCCCGAAGCGATGCGCTCGCCGACGCTGATCCCAGAGACCAGTTCCCGGCCCTTCGCCTTCAGCGTGTAGGTCAGCAGCGAGCCCGCGCTGCGCCGCGACTGCACGGTCTCGGGGCGCGCCTGCACGATAAAGAGTTCGCCGGTCTCGCCGTCCTTGGCGAACTCGATGTCCATCGGCTTGCAGTAGTGCCGCTCGATCAGGCACGCCCAGTAGGCGAGCTGGAGAATGTCCTCGTCGCCGAGCGCCCAGGCCCGCCGCTCCGCCTCGGTCGTCTCCACGCCCACGGTCGATTGCGCGCCGCCCGAAGCGTAGACGAGCTTCTTCTCCTTGCTGCCCAGCTTCTTCTCCACGATCGGCTTCAGGCGCAGGTCGTTGAGCAGCGGCTTGAAGACCGTGTACTGGTCGGGCGTGATCGTGCCCTTCACGACGTATTCGCCCAGCCCCCACGCCGCGTTGACGATCGCCGCGTTCGGGAACCCGGTCTCGGTGTCGATGGTGAAGATCACGCCCGAACTGCCCTTGTCGGCGCGCACCATCTTCTGCACGCCGATGGAGAGCGCGACCTTCAGGTCGTCGAAGCCCTTCGCCTTGCGGTAGGCGATCGCGCGGTCGGTAAAGAGCGAGGCGTAGCAGCGGCGGCACGCGCCGAGCAGTTCGGCCTCGCCGCGCACGTTCAGGAAGCTCTCCTGCTGCCCGGCGAAACTGGCCTCGGGCAGGTCCTCGGCCGTCGCGCTGCTGCGCACCGCCACGTCGGTCTCGCCGCCGCCGTACTGCTTGCACAGCGCGCGGTAGGCTTCGACGATCGCGCGGGCGAGGTCCCCGGGGAACTCCGTCGCGAGCATCGCGCTCCGGATCGCGGCCCCGGTCGCCTCCAGGGTCGCCAGGCCGCCATGGAAGCGCCCCAGCGCTTCGGCGATCTTCGCGCGCAGCCCGCCCGAGTCCAGCAGGCGCTCGTACGCGAAGGAGGTCGTCGCGTAGCCGTCCGGCACGCGGATGCCCTTGCAGCGCAGCGTGCGGAGCAGTTCGCCCAGCGAGGCGTTCTTGCCGCCCACCAGGCCGACCTGGTCGTTGCCCACCTCGCCGAACGTCACCACGAGGGGCTCCGCGCGCGGGCCGCTCGCCGCCGGTTCGGGTCTCGTCTCGGGTTCGCCGAACATGGCATGCTCCCTTCCGCCCGCCTGCCGCACGGTCATTCCAGGTCCTTGACGCTCGTTCCGGCCGGGACGGCGGCGCGGGCGGGCTCCTCCTTCTTTTGGGCTTCCAGGAACTTCCGGATGTCCGCCTCCATCTCGTCGACCTCCTCCTGCGGCTGGTGGACCTCCGGCTTGATCCGCACCAGCTTCTCGCCGAAGTCGGGCTCCTTCTGGATCCCCAGCGCCTGCGTGCGCAGCTTGCGGTCGTAATCCTCCCAGAGGTCGCTCTTGCGTTCCCACCACTTCACGATCTCCTGGTCGATCCGCGGGCGGGACTCGATGTTCGTGTTGGCCAGCTTGTTGATCACGCCGCAGACGTGCTGCATGAGTTCGCGCTCGCTCCGCCAGCGCTGCGGCTCGCGCGCGCGGCCTTCCTTGCTGCCGCCCCCGCTCTCGGTCCCGCTGCCCGGTTCGCCCGGAGGCGTGCCGCCGGCGATGTACCCCGTGGGGTGGCGCGTGTTCCACCAGTACCAGTCGTGGTACCAGCGCAGCGTCTTGAGGAAGTTGACGAGTTCGTTCAGCGCCGACCAGCGGTACTTCAGGCCGGCCATCGCCGTGGCCTTCTCGATCTTGACGCCCAGCTCGCGCTCTTCGCGAAAACTCGCCGCGGCCAGGTACGCCACGTAGCCGACTTTGTCCGGGCGCTTGCACAGAATCGTGAAGGCGCGCGAGCGCACCTCGGGGTCCGGGTCCTTCCAGCTCACCAGAAACAGCATCTGGTAGGAGTAGTCCTCCGTCGCCTGCGTCAGGTAGCCCAGCGACGCCAGGCGCTCGTTGGCCTTCTTCCAGTTGTAGGCCTTCAGGAATTCGTTGCGCACTTCCAGCTCGGTGGGTTCCGCCGCGCAAGCAACCCCGGCGGCCGACAGGAGCAACATGATCGTGGCATACATCCGCAGAGTGTTCATGGCACGCGCCTCCTGTCGATTTAAAAAGCAATTTGAGGACCAAAATACGTCAGAATTGCGCCTAAAAGCGGCAGGCGGTATCCAGCCCATGGCGTTGCAGTTAGGAGATTGCGCCCCGCGCGGCAAGAAAAACTGCCACGCAACGCCACACCGATTCAAGTCGGATTGACGCCGATTGAAACTACGATATCGAACGTATGACCCATATTCTGGATAAAATAAGCCACCTTTATCCACTTTAAATGCAGGTAAAATTGGAGGTCCGTTGGAAGCCGTCAAGAGCGCGACGGCGCGTTTGCCGCGAGCCTTACTTGCTCCCGCTGCTGTGCGACCACGGGCCGATCATGATCACCTCGGGTTCGTACTTGCCCATGCCGACTTTCAGCAGCGTGGCCATCGCGGCCCACGGCGTATCGGCGTGGTTGGCGATGACGACGTCGAGGGCCGTTTCGGCCTGCTTGCGCATCTGTTCCAGGGTCTTGGCCGGGGCGTGAGGGGCCACGGCGAGCATCTCGCGGAAGCCGTCCGCGTCGGCCGTGGGCAAATCGGCCGGGTTCAGGTTCGCATCCGAGTGCACTTGAATCGTGTAGCCGTACACGCCGGTGGCCGGGCCCGGCGGGACGTACTGCGGGTCTTTAAAGCGCGCGAGATCGGCCAGGTACTGGTTGAGGTGGAAGCGCGCCACCGAGGCGCTCGCGTAGGCCAGTTCGAGATTGGCGCGCCAGCGCAGGTGCGGCAGGCTGTCGGCGGATTCGTCCGTCGAACGCATGCCCGCCTTGTTCTTCAGCGCCGCGGCCATCTGTTCGAGCACCGTCTCGGCGACCTTCATGTTGGCCTGGATCGTGGGTACCTGCCGCGAACAGGCGCTGACGAGGCTCTTCTGTCCCGCGCCGGGGCAGACGCGTTCGATGTCCTTGAAGTTCTTGGTCCAGTATTCGGAAACCTGCTGGAGCGCCAGGCGCCAGGGCGTGCGCTGGATGTTGCGGAGCAGGTTGGGCGTGTCGAAATCCGGCGCGTAGCGCGGGCGTTTCTTCTCGTCCATGACCAGTTCGCGGAAGAACGTGTCGGTCTTGAGTTCGTAGATGCGCCCGCTGGTGGCCTGCGAGAGCACCTGCAGGCCGAACGGCGCCCAGCCGCTCTTGATCGCCCATTGCCGCATATTTCGAGGGTAATCGTGCGCGTGCCAGTACGTGCGCTGGACGAAGTGCATGCTGTACAGCCCTTCGGTCGTGTAGCTCTCGGGCCCGTTGCAGGACTGGTAAAACTTGGTGGACTGCTTCACGCGGTCGTCTTCCGACCACTTCCAGATCTTGTTGATGAACGTCGCCTGCGGCGAGATCACGTAGACCTGCACGGGCAGGGTCTTGCAGGCCTGCAGCGTCGCGGCCAGAAACTTGTCGTCGTCGCCGGCCTCGTCGGTCGCGATGACGATGGCCGAGGCGGTCTTCGTCCCCTGCAGCATCTTCAAGGCCTCGCCGATGGCGCTGTACACGTTCTCCAGGCCGGACTCGCGGGTTTTGTAGTTCTCGAACGCCTTCTTGATCGCCGCGCGGTCCTTGGTCAGCGGCTGCAGCAGCAGCGGCTTCTGGCTGAACGCGATGACGCCCACCTGCACGCCGGGGTCGAGGTTCTTGAACCAGTCGTCCATGCGGGTGCGCACTTCGGCGATGTCGTCTTCCATCGAGGGGCTCTGGTCGAGCACCCACACGACGCGGTCCACGCCGCCCAGCAGGTACCCCATGTTCTCGACGATGTCGTTGAAGTTGGAGGCTTCGATCGGCTTCTGGCGTTCGGCCTCGAGTTGCTCGGGGGTCTTCTCTTCCGCGCAGGCCGCGGCGAGCGCCGCCGCGCACGCCAGGACGCACAGCACATGCAGGGGCAGACCGCGTTTCATAGAACCTCCGTTCGATACACGCGCGGCAGGCACCCACCCGCGCGCGTGCGAGCATGGTAGCACCGGAGCTTGGAAAGCAATGCACCGCCCTTGCACCTGTTTCATTCTTCTCGAAGCACGGATCCGCGTGGCAGGGGCCTTTCCGGTCCACCCCAAATCCCCGCAGCGTTCGCCACGGTCGCCGTCCCAAAGCACTCACGCCCAGCAATAGTATTCGCATAATATGATGTAAAGAAAATGGTTATGAAATCGTATAGATTTCATGCCTTCGCCCGCGTGAGCTGGTGTATAAAGGCCTAGGCCACTTTGAGGTGGCTCTTCAACGAGGCAGCGGCGCAGGTAAAGGAGCGAATCCCATGAATCGAACGATCACGGTGGCCTTGCTCGCGTGGGGAATGCTGGCCGGCGCGGCCGCCTGGGCGGAAGACCTCTTCGTCGTCGGCGATGCTTACGGCATCAAGCCCGACGGCACCTGCTTTGAAGTCACGGGCGGCGACTTCGGCCCGCGCAAGCAGAAGAACCTCCACTGGGACGCCGCGACCAAAACGATCAAGCTCTACGGCGCCAAGAACGAAGACGTGGCCGTGCAGGTGGTGATCCCGCAGGCGGGCAAGGGCTTCGCGGCCAAGATGTCCGACCTGAAGGGCCCCAGCACGATCCCGGCCGAGCGCGCCTCGTTCGGCGTGCTGGCGTACGTCAACCACGTCAAAGCGGGCCTCGGGCCGGACCTGATCGTCCCGCTCGACGGCAGCGTGAAAGGCATCACCCGCTTCGACATTCCGCTGTCCTTCGAGGGCCTGCCCAAGCCGGACAACAAGGTGGGCGTGCTCTTCTTCGAAGTCTGGATTCCCAAGGACGCGCAGGCCGGGCTCCACAAGGGCACCCTGCACGTGATGGAAGGCGAAAAGGAACTGGCCGCGCTGAACCTGGAACTGACCGTCTTCGGCTTCGCGCTCCCCGACGCCCCCACCTACGCCTTCGACCTGCTCGACTACGGCATGCCCAGCGAAAAGTTCGGCGCCACCGCCTACCTGAACGGCAACGGCCTCGGCCAGCCGGCCGTCAAGACGCCGGAGAAATCGAAGCAGATCGACCTGCAGGTCTTCAAGCTCGCCGCCGACCACCGCTGTTTCGTGAACGTGCTGCCCTACCACAGCCAGCGCGGCAACCCCAAGTACTGCGCCCCGGTCGAAGGCTCCGGCGAGAAGGCGCGCGTGATGAGCTGGGAGGAATGGGACGACCGCTTCGGCGACATCCTGAACGGCAAGGCCAACAAGTTCGGCGCGCCCCCCGCGCACTTCACGCTCGGCTTCAACATCAACTACCCGTACAACTGCGAGAGCGATCCCAACAAGCAGTTCGATTTCCGCCCGTTCAAGACCACCATCCCCGACGGCCCGGGCAAGAACGCGAAGCTGAAGGTCTTCGAGGACTCGTACAAGGCCATCGCCGAACAGTACATCACCCACATCGCCGAGAAGGGCTGGACGCGCACGCGCTTCGAACTGTACAGCAACCAGAAGCCCAGCGGCTTCGGCGGGCGCGGCGAACGCAACACGTCGCCCTGGAAACTGGACGAACCGACCGACGGGCCCGACTACATGGGCCTGGGCTACCTCTTCAACGTCAACCGCTGGGCCTTTGCCGGCGCGAAGGAGAAGAACGTCCAGGTCGTCAACCGCATCGACATCGGCCACTGGCACTGCAGCACCTTCCTGAAGGCCGACGGCAAGCCCACCGGCTGCGTGAAGGACAAAGCCTACGACCGCGACCACGCCGACAAGTACCTCAAGGGCGCCGTGGACCACTGGGTCATCAACTGGGGGCACATCAACGGCGCGCAGCACCAGATCAAAGACTACGAAGGCCCCGGCATCAAGATGATGACCTACGGGACGACGGGCAACGACGAGATCGCCTCGTCCTACGTCGGCTGCCAGAGCCGCGGGTACGTCCACGCGCGCATGGGCCTGGTGGGGCAGATCATGTTCAAGCTCGGCCTCGATTCCGCGGACCCGAACAAGCAGGAATCCGGCGGCCTGGCCGACAACTGCGTGTACAGCGGCGCGACCATGGGCTTTTCCGGCGCGCTGCCTTCGCACCGCCTCAAGCTCTGGCGCAATTCGGTGAACGACTACGAATACATCCTGCTCGCCCGCGCCAAGAACGCCGAAGCCGCCGACGCCGTCGTCAAGAAGATGACCTCCATCGGCCAGAGCGGCGGGGATGCGCCGTTCCGCGAATTCCACTTCACCAACAACCCCGAAGACCTGACCGCCGCCAAGGTCAAGCTCGCCGAGATCGTCGCCGGCCCGGTGAACAAGGAGATCGAGATTCAGGGGCCGAGCAAGGACTACACCGGCGGGCCGTCGGAAGACCAGATCACCAACTTCGATTGATCGCGGAAAGTTCAAGGACGTGTTCGCGCGGATCGAGGGCCCCGGGCCTTCGATCCGCGCGCGTTATTCGACGGTGCGAACCTTCAGCCCGCGCACGCGCCCGGGCTTCGCGTCCTTGCGGAAATAAAAGCGCATCGTCTCGGCCTGCGATTTGAAGTTCTCGTCGCAGTCCATGGCTTCCTGGCCGCGCCGCGCGCTGATGTGGCTCCCGCGCACCGAGATCTCGATCGCCACCCATTGGCCGGCGGGAAAATCCCGCGCGCCGCCGTTGATCACCAGGCTGCCGAAGGGCGTCGTGAGGTCGATGTTTACGTCCTTTTCCGCGTAGACTTCGCAGGCGATGTCCAGGTTCTTCGCGGCGGGCAGCGGGAACACGATGTCCGCGCTCGCGCTGGGATCGCCGTGAAAGGCGCCGTTGGCGACGCCGACGCTGCCGGACTTCTTGCCCTTCTGGCTGCCGGTCAGGTCGCGCCCGTTGAAGAGCGCCACCCACGCGCCGGGCCGCGGCGGCGCCTCGGCCGGCGGCTTTTCGGGCGGCTTTTCAACGATCGCCTCGGGGGTCTTCGCTTCCACCGCGGGCTCGGGGCTCTTGGCTTCCGCCACCACCGGCTCGGGCGACTTCGCTTCCACGGGCGGCTCGAGAGTCTTCTCGATGCGCGCGGGCGGAACCGGCAGCGCCGGAGGCGGAGCGGGCGGCACGGGCGGCTGCGAAACTACGCGCTCGGGCTTCGTCTCCACGGCCGGCGGAACGGGCTTGGCCGGCGGCGCGGGCGCGTGGGTGCGCTCCGCGGGCCGGTCCTCTCTTTTTAGAAACAGAAAGAAGCCCGCCAGCGCCACCACCAGGCCCACGGCCATGTAGAGCCAGACCGCCTGCCCGGCGCGCTCGCGCGCGCGTTCGTTTTTATGCTGCGCCTTGGCCGCGGAGCGCGGCGGGCGGTTCTTGGCGGCCGGTTGTTCGCCCGTCGGCGGCGCGGGCGCGGGCTTCTCGCTCGCGGCGGCCTCGGCCAGGACCTTGCGCGCCTCGGCCTCGCTGACCGGGAGCGTCTCCATGGTCATCACGCCGGCCGCACACTGCGCGCAAAAGACGCCGTTCAGCTTCTTGTTGCGCGCAAGGCCCGCTTCCAGGTCTTTCCCGGTCACGCGCTTGCCGCAGGTCTCGCAGAAGTAGAATTCCACGGCAGCAGGCCTCCCGCGCGGCCGCGCTTGCCCGACGTCCCGCTCCGAGCCACCCGCCACAGCCTACAGCACGCCGTGGCGCGCGTACACATCGCTCAGCAGGGCGCCGGCCAGCAGTTCGCGCTTGGAATGGCTCTCGCGGCTGGCGCGGTCCAGCGCCGAAGCCACCGTCTCGGCTTCGATCTCGCGCGGCACGACGCAGACGCCGTCGATGTCCATCACCACCAGGTCGCCGGGGTTGACCAGCACGCCGCCGCAGCGCACGGGCACGGCGTGCTCCGTCAGCATCCCGCGCGGAGCGGAATCCTGCGGCTTCAGGCCCGCGCAGTAGACGGGAAAGCCGAGTTCCACGATCTGGCGGAAGTCGCGGCAGATGCCGTCGGTGACGGTCGCCTTCGCCCCGCGGCACTGGGCGGCAGTGGACATCAGTTCGCCCCAGATGCCGTTGGAACGGCTGCGGTTGCTGGCCACGACCGCGATGTCGCCCGGCTTCAGCGCGTCCACGTAGGGAATCTCGAACTCGTACGGATTCGCGCGGCGGTAGTGAACATCGACGAAGAGCGCCGTCGCGGCGCGCCCGGCGATCACGCGCGCGGCGTCGGGCTGCATCGGGCGGATGCATTCTTCCATCGCCTGGTTCAGGCGGCCCAGGCCGTCCATCGCGTCGCACAGCAGCGCGGTGCGCAGTTCCTTCTCGACCAGTTCGAAGAGTTCGGCGTCGGAGTTCCAGCGGGGCATGCGGCGTTCCTTTCTGTCAGGGTTGGCGCAGGACCGAGCGGACCTGCGCAATCACGATCTCGTCCTGCGATTCGGGCAGCACTTGCGGGCTGTAGACCAGCGCGTCGCCGGCCAGGCGCAGCAGCACCGCGGGGTCGCCGTGCGTCAGCTCGGCCCAGGCGGCCTCGGGCGACTTCGCGCAGGCCTCGCGGTCCCACGCGATGCGCACGCACGGCAGGATCGGGCGGAAGTGTTCCTCTTCGCCGACCTGCCCGGCGCGCGCGCGCAGGCCCGGCACGCCGGCCAGCGCCCGTTCGATCCGCGCGCAGCGTGCCTCCCAGGAGCGCCATTCGGCGGCGTGGTCGAGCGCCAGGAAGCGGTCGAGCGCCGCGACGAGGCCCGCGATCTCTTCCTTCGTCACCTTGCACGGGCGGCCGATCGCGTCGTTGGGCGAACCGTTCGCGATGCACGCCTCGATCAGACCGCGCAGGCCCAGCACCAGGCCCGAGCCCTGCGGCCCGCGCAGCTGCTTCCCGCCGCTCACGACGTTCAGGTCCGCGCCGCGCTGCAGGGGAAGCGTGAGGTTCTCCACCGGCGGGATCTCCGCGGCGGAATCGACGATCACCGGGATGCGCCGGCCCAGGCGTTCGCCGAGCGCGCGGGCGCAGGCGACGAAGTCCTCGAGCGCGATGCGGCCCTTGCGTTCGTGCGAGGCGTAGTACACCAGCGCGGCCGTGCGGTCGTTCAGCGCGCGGCGCAGCTCGTCCAGGCTCGCCCCGTCCTCGCCGCCCACCTCGATCACGGTCGCGCCCGCGGCGCGCAGGCCCTGGTGGTAGTACTCGCGGTGCGCGCGCAGCACGATGCACTCATTCGGGCCGTCGGTCCGCGGCAGGCGTTCGATGCGCTCCACGTCCGTCCCGGCCAGGCACGCGGCCATGGCGACGAAGAGCCCGCCCGCGGCCCCGGAACTGACAAAGGCGGCTTCCACGCCCAGGCGCCGCGCGATGTACGCGCCGGCCTTGCGCTGAAGGTCGAGCAGGTCGAGGCTGCACGCGGCGGCCTCGTTCATCGCCTGGAGCGCCTCGGGCGCGAGCAGTTGCCCGCCGTACTTGGTGTAGGAACCCATCGCGTTCACCAGCGGGCGCACGCCCAGGCGCGCGAGCACCCCCGGCGTCTCCTGCTCCGCGCGCCGCATCGGGCTGTAGGCCACCGCGCCGATCTCCACGCGAATGCCTTCCAGGCCCGAGGCCACCGTGATGCGCGCGGGCTTCGGGTCCGCGAAAAAGGTCTCGTACACGAGGTTGAAGCGTTCGAACTCGCCGATGTCGGCCAGGTGCACGGTCACGCTCACGCACGCGTCCATCTCCGCGCCGGCCGCGCGCAGCACCGCGCGCACGTTCTCGAGCGTCTTGCGCGTCTGGGCCTCGATGTCCGCGCCCACGATCTCGCCCGTGGCCGGATCGAGCGGGCCCTGGCCCGCGACGTAGATAAAATCGCCCGCGCGAACCCCCGCGCTGTACGCGCCGGTGGGCTGGACCACGTCGGGACCGCCGATCGCCGTCTTCATGCCACGCTCCTTCAGGCCGCCTGTTCGTTCAACGCCGCCGCCGCGTGCCGCAGGTAATCCGCGAACGTGTACGCGGGCTTCCAGCCGAGCATCCGCCGCGCCTTGGCGATGGAGACGACCGGGTAAAGTTCGTTCGGGCCCACCTTCACGCCGGCGCGCGCGAGCAACGCGACGCTGCCGGGCCAGTGGCGCTCCAGCACCGCCTGGGGATTCCAGACCGCTTCCACGACGTCCGCCTTCGTAAGCGGCGTCTCCGGGCCGACGAGAAAGACCTCGTGCTCGAAGCCCTCGCTCTCGACGCAGGCCAGGTTGGCCTCGGCCGCGTCCCGCGCCCACAGGTAACGCGCGACCAGCCCCGTCTTCATCGATTCGGGCGGCTTGTCGTTGAAGGTCATGTAGCGCAGGCAGGCCGAACGGATGCCGTGGCGCGCGGCGTAGCTCTGCGCGATGCCTTCGCCCAGGAACTTGGTCAGCGCGTAGATCGTCTGCGGCGCGATCGGGTGGCTCTCGTCGATCACCGTCGCGCCGAAGTCCTCCCAGCGCGTCCCGTAGACTTCCGTGCTGGACGAAAAGACCACCGTGCGGATGCCGTGCGCGAGCGCGGCCTGGAAGACGTGGTCCGTCCCCGTCACGTTGGTCTCGAAGAACTCGCTGCGCGGGCGCTTGCCGATAAAGCGGTCGAGCAGCGCGCCGGTGTGGACGATCGCGTCGCAGCCTTCGGCCGCGCGCGCGAGCGCCTCGGGGTCGCGCAGGTCGCCCGCCACGGGGCGCACGTGTTCGGCCGGCGCGCAGGCCGCCTGGTCGAAGCCGACGACGCGGTACCGCCCCGCCGCCGCCGCGCAGACCGCCCTTCCCAGCCGTCCGGCCGCGCCGGTCACCAGCAGGGTCTTCATCGCAGGACCTCCTTCTGCGCGCCCTCGGGGTGCGCCTTGAGGAACTCGTACAGCTCCGGCGGCGGCCCGACGCGCCGGGTGCTGGGGCCGTCCACGAGCACCGGTTCGATGGTGATCAGCGATCCGCCCGCGGGCCCGGGCAGGCCCTTGCGCGCGTTCGGCAGGCGCTGCAGCATCCGCGCGGCGCCCTGCCGCCCGAATTCCTTCTCGTCCAGTTCCACGCGCGTCCACGCGCGCGCGGAAGCCGAACCCGCCTCGGCTTCGGTGATCACGACGCTCAGCTCGGCGGGCAGTTCGCCCCGGGCCTTCAGGCCTTCCGCGTGGGACTGGGCCATCACCGCGCCGGTGTACGCGCCGCCGCGCAGGTCGCGGGCCAGCGCGAACTTCGCGTCGCCTTCGCGCGGCAGAAAATCGAAGAACTTCGCCTCCTCGCGCGGCACGGCGGCCTCCTTGAGCGCGTGGACGAAGCCCGCGGCCATGCGTTCGCTGTCGGGCTCCGGAATGCGCGCGCGCCCGGTCGGATCCCCCGGATGCGGCCCGCGGTCGTAGCCGATAAAGAGGATGCGCCGGTGCCCGCGTTCCAGCAAATGGCGCGCGGCCAGGTAGCCGGTGCGGAACGAATCGTGCACCACGCCGTCGAAGGAGCAGCGCAGCGGCGCGGCGTCCACCGCCACCACCGGCTTGCCGGTTTCGGCCAGCCGCGCGAGGTATTCCTCGTTCTGAATCCCGATGGGCAGGTAGCCGTCGGCGTTCAGCGCCAGGGCCTCGTCGAGCGACGGGCCGAAGCGTTCGCCCTCTTTGCGGAAGACGATCTGCGCCACCACGTTCGCGCGCGTGAGCGCGTCCTGCGCGGCGGCCAGCATCGCGGCGTAGCCGCCGGGCGCTTCGGCGTGTTCGGAGCGCATCCGCGGGAGCAGCGCGACGCGGTAGGGCGAGAGGTCGTTCACGAAGACGCCGCGCCCGTGTTCGCTGCGCAGGAGCCCTTCCATCACCAGGTCGCGGATCGCCTGGTCGGCGGTGACGCGGTTGATCTTGAGCGCCTTGCAGAGCTGCCGAACCGGCATCACCGCGTCGCCGGGTTTGAGCTGCCCCTGCACGATCTGCAGGCGCAGGCCTTCACGCACGCGTTCGCAGAGCGAGACCTTGGAGTCGGCGTCGCCGAGGACGGGGACGGGATGTTCGGCCGGCCGGGCTTTTCGCATGGGGGCTCCGGGTTATTTCGCGGGCCTGCGGATCACGACGTTGCGGAACTTCACGGTGCTCTTGTAGACGTGCAGCGCCACCTGCCCCTCGGCCGGCAGCGGGTCGGGGTCGCCCGCCGAGACGATCAGCTTGCCGTCCACGAAAAGGTAGAGCTTGGAACCCAGGCGCGCGGCGAGGACCTTGTATACGCGCGCCTTCTCGATGGTGAAGAGTTCGGTCAGCGCCTTGAGCTTGTACTCGGGCGCGCGCTCGATGCCCGACTGCGTGTTGTCCCAGCCGCCCACGCCCATCAGGTACATGGGCTTCTCGTCGGGGTAGTTCGGCGCGCGCCCGTTCAGCACCACGTTGATGTCGTGCGCGGGCGCGCTGAGGCACTCGGCCTCGAATTCGACCACCAGATCGCCTTTGAACGACTGCTTCGTCCACAGGAACGAGTCGGGGTACTTCGTGCCGGGCGTGCCCGTCACGCCGCCGTCCGCGCCGCCGGTCTTCCACGTACCTTCTTCGGGCACCCAATCGTCGCCGAGCGCCTCGCGGTCGAAGGCATCCCGCAGGAGCACCTCGCCGCCCTGGAGTTTCCTGCGCAGCGCGTCCATCTTGCGCGCCCATTCGCTTTCGGGGGCCACCGGCGCGGGGGCTTGAGCCTCGTTCATCGCGGGTTTCTCCTCCGCTTGCAGCAGCGCCGTCCCGGCCGCGGCCAGAACCCACGCCACTAGAATCGCCGTTCGCATCACGCCCCTCCCTTCCCCGTCCGGCGCGTGCGGTCCGCGGCCTCGGCCAGCGCCTCGGCGTCGATCGCCAGGTCCGCGGCCTTCAGCGTTCCGCCGAAGTCGATCGTGTCTTCGCCGTGCGGCCCCGCGACGCGCACCGCCAGCGGGCCCGCCGATTCGATGCGAGGCGCGGGTTCTTCCTGACGCGTCGGATAGACCACCGTGAGGAAGCGCCGGCTTGCCGCCCGCTTCTTCGCCGTGAACCAGAAGTTGTGCGCCATGACCAGCGCCTCGCCGCCGCCCCGGGCACAGTGCTTCTCCACTGCCGCGCGGTAGTCCTCGCCGGTGAATGGATTCAGCGCGCCCTGCAGGCCCTCGCGGTCGTCGAGCGCCAGGTCCTCGGGTTCGTGCAGGTGCGCCAGGTCCACCCGCGTGCTGCCCGCGGCGTAGCGGATGCGCCCCGCGCCCAGGCGTTCGACCGGGCCCGGCTGGAGCACGTGCCAGAGCCACGAGAAGGCCGCCGGCGGCTGCCCCTTCGCGAGCGCGTAATCATCCAGGAAGACGAAGTACCGCCCGCGCACGAACAGGATGTGCCGCAGCGCGCGCGCCACCGACGGCAGCGGACCGTCCTGGTACGGACCCGTCTGGTCGCCCCACCAGTGGCCCGCCGGGCCCGCGTGCGCCGAGAAGCCGTTCGTGAGGTCGGCCAGCGCGTACACGCCGCCCTCGGAAAGTTCGCGGTAGGCGGCGAAGCGCGCGATCTGCGCGGGCACGCGGCGCTGCCGGAAGTGCTCGCGGTCCCAGTGGCAGAGATGGCGCTGGCCGATCCCGTTCACCATCACGTTGTTGGTGCTCATGGCGGCGTACGCGAAGGGTTCGCCGTTGCCGGTGGTCCCGGAGCCGTAGTTGATCGCCTCGCCGAAGGCCCACAGTTGCGGGCTGCCGTCGGAATAGAACGCATGCTGGTACCCGCCCACCGGGCGCGCCTGCACCACCATGCCCGCCGAGTCGCGGAAGGCCTCGAGATCGTTCGGTGCTTTCGTGCTCGCGCACAGCCAGCCGGCGTGCGCGAAGAGCCGCGTGCCCGCGGGCGCGTCGGTTTCCCGCACAGACGGCCCGCGCGCCGCCAGGGCAAAGGCGAGCCACGGACGCCAGAACATCTTCGCTTCCGCCTGCCCCGGGCGCCCCAGCGCGGCCAGCGCCGGCAGGCTCTGCGACCACGTGCGCCGGAAGGTTCCGTCTTCGAGCAGATACGCGAGCCGCAGCGCGCCGGACATGCGGTTGCGCAGGACGTAATCGCGCTTGGACGCGCCGTTGCCGTAGGGCGCGCCGCGCAGGCCCAGCGGCGAGGTGTAGAGGAAGAAGTCCCCGATGGCCTTCAGCGCCGGGTTGCGGCCCATGCGCAGTTCGGGGCGCGCCAGGTCGTAGTAGCAGACCGCGTTCAGCAGCCACTGCATCTTGGAATTGCCGTAGCCGGGGCCTTCGTTCCAGCTTTCCTCGGTGCCGAAGCCGTTGGTCACGCCGGTCAGCCAGTGCAGGCCGTACTCGTAGATGCGTTCGATCTTTTCGCGGTCGCCGGGCGCCAGGTCCGGGTCGCCGTCGAGCAGCGCCGCCGCCGAGAACATCCCCATGCCGGACTCGACCGGGTGGCTCGACCCGCTCAGCGCCAGCGAATACCCCTGCACCCGCCGCCCTCCGTGGCAGCGGCAGGCGAAATTGTCGTGCGTGAACGCAAGCCGCCAGGCGATGCCCGCGCGGATCGCGGCCAGGTCCGCTTCCTTCGCCGCGCCGTGGCAGAGGTCGTAGATCACCGCGAGGAACTCGGGCAGCTGCGCGACGTCGGCCCCGAAGCTGCCCGGCGCGCCCTCCGGACCGCTCAGCCCGCCCAGCGGATACGAAGCGATCTTGGCCGCGTGCGCCGCGATCTCGTCCAGGCCGCCCTGGCCGTTCAGGACCCGCGCGAAGGCCAGATGCGCCAGTTCGTCGCAGATGTTGGTGAAGTTGTTCCCGCCCGCGTCGGGGTGCCGTTCGATAAAGGCCTGCCGCGTCAGGCGGTCCGTCTCCGGCAGGTTCCGCCACCAGCTCCTCGAGGAAAGTTCATTCCATCGAGCGGCCTGCGCGAGGATCTCCCGCCCGTCCTCGTTCGCTTCGCCACGGCGGCGGATCTCGTCCCGCGACCCAAGATGCGCCAGCAGCCGCGGGCGCGCCGGAGGCGTGCGCTCCAGCATGCGCGCGCGGTCCCACGTCGCCGCGTGGGCTTCGATCGTGAATCCGTGCGTGGGGCTCCAGGCGCGGTGCGCGCCCGCTTCCGTCAGGTAGGCCACCCGCCAAAAGAGCGGCTGGCCGACCGGCAGCACCGGAAGCGCGTTGTAGAAGTTGAAGGGTGTCCGTTCGACCTTGAAGAGCAGGTCTTCCGGGCGGAAGCGTTCGGTGCGCGCGACTTCCAACGTAAAGAGTGCCGGGGCGACGGAAAATCCGGTAGTATCGTAGGGCTCCAGGGCGTCGTCCGGCCCGGGGTAGACGCCGGGCAGGTACGGCCACGAGAAGCGCGGCGGATTCAAGAGCGCGCGGCTGCCGTCGGCCGGGCGGTAGTTGATGCAGCGGTTGTCGTCGCACGCGCGGTCGTAAGGGCGAGCCGCTTCCGCGCCGATGGACAGGGACATGCCGCGCTCCTTCCGTAGTTGGCCTGTAAGAGGAGCCACTCTTTAGTGGCCTAGGCCATAATACACCACGGCTGAGCCCTGGCAACAGGAATTCGCCGCGAAATCCTTCGCCCGGCGAAGTTCGACTCATAAATCATTGAATTTTATGTGGATATAATAAAGAAGCCCGATTCAACGGAGGCCTAGGCCATCCGCTGAACCGGGCGATGGGAGCCTACGTTACAGGTCGAAACGGTCGAGGTTCATGACCTTGGACCAGGCGGCCACGAAGTCCTGCACGAATTTCTCCTGGGCGTCCGAGCTGCCGTAGACTTCGGCCAGCGCGCGGAGCTGGGCGTTCGAACCGAAGACCAGGTCGGCGCGGGTGGCGGTCCACTTCACCTTGCCGGTCTTGCGGTCGGTCCCTTCGAAGAGTTCGGCTTCCTTCGAGACCGGCTTCCACACGGTGCTCATGTCGAGCAGGTTCGTGAAGAAGTCGGTGGTCAGCGTCTCGGGGGTCTTGGTGAAGACGCCGTGCTTGGTCCCGCCGGTGTTGGTGTTGAGGACGCGCAGGCCGCCCACGAGCACCGTCATCTCCGGCGCGGTAAGCGTCAAGAGCTGCGCCTTGTCCACCAGCATCTCCTCGGCCCCGACGGCGTAGCGGGCCTTCTGGTAGTTGCGGAAGCCGTCGGCGAAGGGTTCGAGCACCGCGAAGGATTCGATGTCGGTCTGTTCCTGCGTGGCGTCGGTGCGCCCGGGCTTGAAGGGCACGACGACCTTGACGCCGGCCTTTTGCGCCGCCTTCTCGATGGCCACGCAGCCGCCCAGGACGATCAGGTCGGCGAGCGAGACCTTCTTGCCGCCCTTGGCCGTCTTGTTGAAGGCCGCCTGGATGCCCTCGAGCTTCTTGAGCACCTTGGCCAGTTGCGCGGGCTGGTTGGCTTCCCAGTCCTTCTGCGGAGCCAGACGGATGCGCGCGCCGTTGGCGCCGCCGCGCTTGTCGCCGCCGCGGAACGTGGAGGCCGAGGCCCAGGCCGTCGAGACCAACTGCGCGACCGAGAGCCCCGAGGCCAGGAGCTTGGCCTTGAGCGCCGCGATCTCCTTGGGTCCGATGGTCTTGTACGCCGCCTTGGGGATCGGATCCTGCCAGATCAGTTCCTCGGCGGGCACTTCGGGCCCCAGGTAGCGCGCGCGCGGGCCCATGTCGCGGTGGGTCAGCTTGAACCACGCGCGGGCGAACGCGTCGCCGAACTGGTCCGGATTCTCCAGGAAGCGGCGCGAGATCTTCTCGTACGCGGGATCGAAGCGCAGCGAGAGGTCGGTGGTCAGCATCGACGGCGCGATGCGCTTGGACTTGTCGTGCGCGTGCGGCACCGTGCCCGCCCCCGCGCCGCCCTTGGGCGTCCACTGGTTCGCCCCGGCCGGGCTCTTGGTCAGTTCCCATTCGTAGCTGAAGAGGTTCCAGAAGAAGTTGTTGCTCCAGCGCGTGGGCGTGGTCGTCCAGGTCACTTCCAGGCCGCTGGTGATCGCGTCGCCGCCCTTGCCGGAATTGAAGCTGCTCTTCCAGCCGAAGCCCTGTTCTTCCAGGGGCGCGGCTTCGGGGTCGGGGCCGACGTGCTTGGTCGGGCCGGCGCCGTGGGTCTTGCCAAAGCTGTGGCCGCCCGCGATCAGCGCCACGGTCTCTTCGTCGTTCATGGCCATGCGCGCGAAGGTCTCGCGGATGTCCTTGGCCGCGGCGAGCGGGTCGGGGTTGGCGTTGGGGCCTTCCGGATTGACGTAGATCAGGCCCATCTGCACGGCCGCCAGCGGGTTGTCGAGCTTGCGTTCGCCCGTGTAGCGCTGGTCGTCGAGCCACTTCTTCTCGACGCCCCACGAGACGTCCATGTCGGGTTCCCAAACATCCTCGCGGCCCCCGGCGAAGCCGAAGGTCTTGAAGCCCATCGATTCCAGCGCGACGTTGCCGGCCAGGATCATCAGGTCGGCCCACGAAATCCGGCGGCCGTACTTCTGCTTGATCGGCCAGAGCAGCCGGCGCGCCTTGTCGAGGCTGACGTTGTCCGGCCAGCTGTTCAGCGGGGCGAAACGCTGCTGACCGCGGCCGCCGCCGCCGCGCCCGTCGCCCACGCGGTAGGTGCCGGCGCTGTGCCAGGCCATGCGGATGAAGAGCGGGCCGTAATGCCCGAAGTCGGCCGGCCACCAGTCCTGCGACTGGGTCATCACGGCGATCAGGTCCTTCTTCAGGCCCGCGTAATCGAGCTTCTTGAATTCCTTCGCGTAGTCGAAGCTCTTGCCCATCGGGTCGGACTTGGACGAATGCTGGTGCAGGAGGTCGAGCCGCAACTGTTTCGGCCACCAATCCTTGTTGGTGGTGCCGCCGCCGGCGGTATGGGCCTGCGCCGCCACCGCGCCTTTGGTCGCTTCAGCCATGTGTTCCCCTTTCGTTAATCGCTGGTAGGTACCGGGTGATTCTCCGTACAACGCATAATCCTGTTTCTCGGCACGTCCAGCGAACAATGGAAATGGCGCCGTCCCGGGAACCTCGAGAAACGCCTCGAAGATCCGGGCGATTACGGACCTTCGCCGCCGCCGTTGGGCGGAAAGCTGGAGCGATATTTGTCGGGGGCGACCCCCAGGACGCGCTTGAAGCTTTTGGAGAACGCGTGCGCGTCCGAGAACTGGAAGCGGTTCGCGATCCGTTTGACGCTCTGGTTGCTCGTCTGGAGCAGGTGCGCCGCCAGGTTCATGCGCAAGCGCAGCCAGTACGCGTGCGGCGAGGTGCCCAGGAAGCGCCGGAAGAGCCGGCACATGTAGGCGTGTTCGAGCCCGCAGGCCTGCGCGGCGTCCTGCGCGGAACCCATCTGCTCGTAGTGCCGGTCCATGTAACGGCGGCAGGCATCGAAGGAATCGTAGGCCTTGCTCGAGGCCTTGCGCGCCGGCACCAGGCTGCTCTTGATCGTCAGCAGGATGATCTTCAGGTACTGCACGCAGATTTCTTCGAAGAGCGGCGCCTTGGCCTGCGCGACGCCGAGCAGGTTCTCCATCAGCGCCTGGAGTTCCAGGGGTTTGCTGGGCCGGCAGACGAGGTTCGTGTCGCCCATCGATTCGATCATCAGTTGGCGCGAGGCCGACCCCACGAAGCGCAGCAGCAGGAGGTCCAGCTCGCTGGTCTCGTCGCACCAGATCTCGTGCCCGACGCCCGGGCCGCAGCAGAAAATGTCGCCCTTGCCGACCCGGCTGGCGCGCCCGCGCGTGGAAAACCAGGCTTTCCCGTCCACGACAAAGAAGAGCGCCTGGTACGGAATGGTGGAGGCGACGCAGCGCGAGTTGGGCCCCCAGCGTTCGCGCGCGGCGGTCTGCATCGAACATTCGGTCAGGTGCGCCGGCCGAGGATCGAAGCGAACTTCGGTTTTCGAGACGATTCGCACGTACATATTCGGTCCAATATCCGCGTCCAGGCGCCGCCCGGGCGGCCGGGACGTCAAACGGTCATACCAGAAGCCGCGCCCCCCGGCAGGCGCAATTGGCCTCCGGAGATCCGGCCGAACGGAGGTTGGTTTTGACGACGGTGCTGCTATCCTTCTCCGCGGCGTGAAAGAGTCTTCCCCGGCCCGCGGCGCCTCCGTTGAATCGACCTCCGCCGAACTGTTTTTTATGCGTCGGAACCCATCCAAGGCGCAGCATGAACACGATCACGCTTGATTTCGAACGCGCGCGCATCGACATCGGCGTCATCGAGCAGATCGTCTACATCCGCGTCTTCGGCGTGTATACCGACGACGTGGCCCACGCCCTGATCGCGCGCCTCGACAAGCTGCTCGAACATTTTCCCGGCGACCCCATACGCATCACGGATGTCCGCGGCGTGCCGGCCGACCAGTTCAAGCTCACCGCCGCCTGCATCGACCGCATCTCGAAGTGGGGCGCCCAGGTGAAGGCCCGCTATCCGAATTCGATCGGCTACCTGATCGGCCACACGGCGCTCAGCTACGGCATGGCGCGCATGTACGCGCTGAAGACCGAAGTCGAACCGAAGAACATCGTCGTCTTGAGTTCCTTCGAAGAACTGCCGCTCGAGATTCGCGTCAAACTTCCCCAGTGAAGGTTCAAGGCGTGGCCGCGCGGCTTTGCATCCGGTACCGCCGCGGCGCGCAGCCGTGGCGTTTCCTGAAAAGCGCGTAAAAGTGCCCGAGGTTGGCCACGCCGCAGTCGAGCGCGATCTCGGCGATCTTCCGGTCGCCGACGCTGAGCAACTGCGCCGCGTAGTCCATGCGCGCGTCGTTGACCCAGTCGGTCGGCGTGCGCCCGGTAAGCCGGCGCGTCACGCGCGAGGCGTGTTCGGCCGAACGGCCCGCAAGCCGCACGAACTCGTCCACGCCCCGGCCGAAGTGCTCCGGCCGCTGGATCCGTTCGCAGGCGCGCAGGAGCCATTCCGGCGGCGCGCCTTCGGCGTCCGCGCGCGCCGGGGCCGCCAGTTCGCCCAGCACGAACAGGAGAAACCGTTCGATCTCGAAGCGCGTCTTCGGCCGGCGGCTCAGCCGCTCGATCGCTTCCGAGACCGGCTTCGCCACCCGCGCCGGGAGCCGGTGGACCGCCGGCAAGGGGTTCCGCGCGCCCCAGAAGCCCCGTTCGCGTGAGAAATAGCGCGCGCGCAAATAGGCCAGCGTCGCGCGCGCGAACGCGACGTTCGCGTAGCGGAAGGGTTCGCCCGCGGGCGCGTGGAAGCAGTGCCGGTCGGGCGGCCGGATCAGCACGAGGTCGCCCTCGCGCAGTTCCTGTTCCCTTCCGTTGATGCGATGGATCGCGCGCCCGCGCTCCATCAGGAAGAGTTCCGGGAAATCGTGATCGTGGTCGAAGGTGGTCTCGCGGCGGCTCCAGGTGAGCGCCGAGACCAGGTGGGTCTCGCCCTTCGGGCAGATGTCCTTCCAGCGCAGGTGCTTCACGGGTTCGTCTCCGACGGAACAAATATCAATAAAACGTAAGATAATGTCATTCGATCAGAAGAAAAGGCCTGTCCAAGGAGCTATTGTATCGGAAATGGAGGGAATCCCATGACCACGCAGGCGCTGGGACGGCTGACGGCCGGCGAAGTGGCGTTCTTCCGGCAGGAAGGGTACCTGACCTACCGGGAACCGGTCCTGCCGCCGGCCGAATTCGAGGCCTTGAGAGCCTTCTTCGAAGGCCTGCTGGCCGACCTGCCCGCGGGCGACCGCCCGGAAGCGATGGACAAGCCGCACTTCATGCACCCGGAACTCTTCCGCTGGGTCTTCTCGGACGAAATCCTCGGCCTGGCCGAGTCGATCCTCGGCCCGGACCTGGCGCTCTTTTCGACCCACTTCATCTGCAAGCCCAAAGGCGACGGCAAGCGCGTGCCCTGGCACGAGGACTCCGCGTATTGGAAGGGCCTGCTGGACCCGATGGAAGCGCTGACCGTCTGGCTGGCCATCGATCCTTCGACGCAGGAAAACGGCTGCATGCACGTGATTCCGCGCACGCACGCGAACGGGTTTTCGCGCTACGAGAACGTCGATCTGCGCGCGAACGTCTTCGGGACCGAGATCGTGCAGGACGACCGCAAGGGCCGCGCGTCCGTCGCGATCGAACTCCAACCCAACCAGTGCAGCCTGCACGACGCCCGCATGATGCACGGCAGCCCGCCGAACACGAGCGCGCTCCGCCGCTGCGGCTTCACCATGCGGTTCGTGAAAAGTTCCACGCGCCTGAGCCCCACGGTCGAAGACCGCCTGCGCCTCTACCACGCCCGCGGCAAAGACTACGGCATCAACCGCTACGCCGACCCCGCCAAGACCTACCCGGAACTCCTGGAAGCCAACGCCAGGATGTACCGGATTCACTAAACGCGGCGCGTTACTTCGGCGGGGCTTCGAGGAGTTCCAGGGACTTGGGGTCGAGTTTCATCACGAACATGGCTTTGTAGTCGGACGGGGCCCAGAGCACGTTCCGGCGGGTGTCCAGCACGGGGCTGAAGGTGATGCTGCCGACCGCTTCGCTGGGCTTGGGCGGATCGAAGGTCCACTGCTTCTTCGCCGCGTCGTACGTGGCCTTGCGGCTCTGCCTCAGGATGCTGGTCAGCACCCAGCGGTTGCCCGCCGGGTCGTAGGCCACCTGGCGGCCGCCGACAAAACCCATGCCGAAGAGCACCAGATCCGCGTCGGGCAGGTAGACGGTCTCGCGGTACCGGTGAAACTTGTCGCCGATCTCGGCGCGGTTCTTAGGATCCAGCACGGTCATCTCCTGCGTGGCGGGATCGTAGCGGTGCACCTTCCCGTTGGGCTTTTCGTAGCTCGCGGCGGCGTTGATGTAGACCACCTTGCGCCTGGCGTCCCAGGTCAGTCCGCCTTCGTCGCCGTGGACATCGGGCGGCACGACGCCCGACTTCACCGGCAGCGGCGTCCACGTAAGGGCCTTCGCGTCGAAGCGCGCGAAGTGAATGCCGTTCTGCACGCCGTCGTTGCAGCCGCCGGCCCAGCAGACGACGCCGTCGGGCGTGCCGACGACCTTGGAGCTATACGAGTTGTAGGGGAACGGCTGGGCGGCCGAGAAGCCGGACCATTCGCGCCGGTCCGGATCGTACACGGACGTGCCGGCGCGGGAAGCGGCGACCATCTTCTTCGTCACGAAGTCGTAGGCGTAGTTCTTGTAGGTGTGATTCTGGCAGTCGGGACGACCGGTCAACTGGATGCCGAGGTTCACGCCGCCGGCGACGTACGGGATGCTCCAGCGGTTCAGCCCCGGATGAAAGTGGTGCACGATATCCGCCGGATCGGCGCAATGCCCGCCGGTCCAGAAATACATCTGATCGCGCTCGGGATCGTACAGCGCGGTGCCCCAGGAACGCTCGGGGCATGGGCGCGGCGCCTGCGGGACTTCGACCCACTGGTTGGCGGGCAGCGCGGCAATCAACTGTTCCATCTCGGATAGACCGGCCGCCGGCGCCGCGTCGTACCACTGCGGATGGTAGGCCTCGACGCATGCGCCGCGGTACTGGCGCTTGCCGCCGGGCGCGCCGTGCTTCTGCGTCAATTCGGGCTTCGCGGCGGCGGCGTCGAGCTTCAGCATCCAGGTGCTGCTGGTCATGAAGTCGTGGTAGGAATTGCCGCCTACGGCCGGGCAGAGCAGCACGCCGAACTGCGTCATCACCACGCGGTTGTTGACGATGAACCAGGGCTGGTCGTCCTTCGACCGCTCGAGCACCTCGGGGCCGGGCAGCACGGCGATCGTCCACGTGCCGTTGGCGGGATCGAAGATCCACACGTCCGGCGAAAGCGCATGGGTGAAGCGCTGGTAGGCCATGCGCCGGAGGTACGATTCGCCCGAGAGCAGCGCGATCTGCTTCGTCCCCGGCAGCCAGAACATCTGCCCGCCCAGGCGGGGCGACGGCGCCGTCGGGGCGTGCACGCGCCGCCACTTCTTCTTCGCGCAGTCGTAGATCCAGGTGTCGTTGAAAAGGTAATCGCCGTGGTCGCCGCCGTAGAGCACGTACGCTTTGCGCTCCGGATCGAACTGGCCCATCGCGCGGTAGCGCGCGGGCGGTTCGCTGGCCAGCATGTCGCGGGCTTCGTCGGCGCGCCAGGAGGCGTCTTCGGCCGCCGCGATGTCCGGGGCCTCCAGTTTGCCGGCGGCAAAGGCTTGAGCGGCTTCCGCGGACTTCGCGCCGGCTTCCTTCAGCGCCGCCGCCGCTTCCGCGGCGTCTTCAGGCGCGCAGCCGGCGGCCAGCGCGGCCTTTTCGGCTTCGGCGGCCAGCGCCGCCAGACCCTGGGCCGCTTCGGCCTGCGCCGGCGCGAGGCGCTCCTTGACCCGCGCGGACTTCCATTCCGAGGTCTGCGCGGCATAGAAGAGGTTGCGCGCCAGGGCCACCGCGTCCTTCTGCGCCTCGCGAACCTGGGAGACACGGGCGCGCAGCTTCTTCAGCGGCTCCGGGTCGCCCGGACTGCGGCGAAAAGCGTTCGTTTCCAGGCTGTAGATCCAGTGGCCGAGCGTGCCCTCGGGCGAGGCGCCGCAGCCGCCGGCGAGCACCCAGATTTCTTTGTGGATCGGATCGAGGAAGAAGGACTCCCCGTACATCGGCGGCAGGATCGTCAGCCCAAGCCCGGCGACGCCTTCTAGCGGCGAGTTGCTCGCGATCTTCTCCCCGGCCAGGCTCGCCAGGGCTTCGTCGAGCGCGATGGAAAACGTGAGGCGCTTGGTCGCATCCTGTATCTTGAGCAGCGCCGGCACGGGCAGCGCCGGCTGGTCCTTGTACTCGCTCCAGACGCCCGTAGCCGCGTCGTAGATCATCTTCTGCGGCTTGGGGCTCTCCCGGTGCGACTTCGGGTTCAGGCCGCCGATCAGAATCAGCTTCTGCTCGTTGGGGAGCCACTCGACGCGCGCGCCGATGCGGTTGCCGGATTGCGCCTGGTCGAGCTTCGTCCAGACGTTGGCCGGGAGCTTCCGGACCCATTCCGGGGCCGCCTCGCCCGCGAAGGCGCGGGCCGCGAACCCCACGGTGAGTATCAAGACAGAAAGGAGTCGGCGCATGACGGGTAGTTCCCCCCAAGGTATAGTTTTAATACACCAATGTGCTATTTTGTTATATTTAAACTATTAATATTTCCATCAACTCCACAACTCGTTCGCTTCAAATGGATTATGGGTCAATGGCCGTTGGAGAGCGCGCGCTTACTCCTTCTCAAGCACCGTGGCGCTCTTGGGATCGATCCGCAGCGCGTAGGTGCCTCCGCCTTCGGTGATCAGGAGGACCACGCCGCGTTTGGCGTCGTACATCAGGCCGCGGCCGGGGCTGGGCATCTTCTCGGTCTTGGGGCCGGCCTGATAAAGGATCCAGCGGTCCTGCGCGCAATCGTAGACGACATGGTACGCCACGCCGTCTTTGACGACGGCATGGACCAGGAGCACCCAATCGCAGTGCGCGACGTACACCGCTTCCTTGCGCGTCACCTGTCCGAAGCCGGGGTTGCCGGGGGTGAGCTTCGCGAGGGCCTTGTCCTTCATGCCGAAGGCGTACACTGTTCCGGCATGGTCCCGTCCGGGCATCAGCAGGATTCGGTCGCGCTTGGAATCGTAGGTGCTGCATGAGTTGTCCACGTGGCACGGCGGGGCGGCGCCGGGCTTGAGCAGTTCCTGCCAGCCTTTTCCGCGTTCCAGGAGCCACAGCCCGCGTCCGGCGGCGCCCATGTATTCGCGCGTGCCCGCCCAGGCCACGGCGCCCTGCGGCGTGGGAACGACGTGCGCGGTGTAGCAGTGTCCGTCGAACGGCTGCGTGACGGTTTCCGAGAGCCAGCGCATCCCCACGGGGTCGTAAAGGCGCGAACCGTTCCCCACGCCGTTCCGCAGCAGCACCATGACCTTGTTTTTCGAGTCGTAGCCGTAGCTGCGGTAGGCGTGCGTATCCACCCAGGGTCGGCCCATCAGGGAGCCCGGCCAAGGACCGCCGCCGTTGCTTCCGTAGGGTTCGTCCAGGTCGTAGGCGAGCGCCATCCGGTTGGAGGCGAGCGACCAGTGCGTCACGACGCTGGTGGACGAATCGCAGTGCCCGCCGCCCCAGTGGAGGACCTCCTCGGCGTCGGAATTCCAGGTGGCCGTGCCGAAATCGCACAAGCGCCAGCCGAAGTAGGGCCGGCGCGGCGGCGCGGGCAGTTCCGTCCAGGTGTTGGCGGGCAGGTTATCCAGATCGAGCGGCGTCGCGGGCGCGGGGTCTTCGCAGAAGGACGCGAGGAACGGGCCGGTGCGTTCGGCGCGGCTGTTCGGAGCCACGGGCGCGGCGGCTGTAGCGGACGGCGAGGCCGCTTCGACGGGCAGCATCCAGGTGCCGTTCAGCACGGTCTTGTCCGTTTTCTTGCCACCGCCGCCGGCGAAGATCAGGCGGTCGGAACCATCCGACGCCAGCGCCATGGGGAAAGGCTGGGACGTGTACCCGAAGAATCCCATGCCCATCGCGCCCTGGCCCACGGGAAGGCCTTTTTCGCCCTTCGGCCACGCGGCCGCGCGTTCCCAGGCGTTCGCGCCCGCGTCGTAGAGCCAGAGTTCGCGTTCGGGCAGCAGCGTGGCCTGGAAGGAACGGTAGTCGGTGCTGCTGTTGTGCCGGAAGCCGTCCCAGAGCGCGAACTTTTTGCTCTTGGGGAGGTACGCCAGGGCGTGGCCGGCGCGGGGAGCCGGGGCCTGCTTGGGCGCGGCGCGGCGCCACTGGTATTTTTCGAGGTCGAGCAGCCACGTGTCGCTGGTGGTGTAGTCGTCGTGATCGCCGCCGAAGAGGACCAGGAGCTTTCGCTCCGGGTCGCACGCGGGCGGCGAATGCCGGCGCGCCGGCGGCACGGGACTGGCGGCCTCGGCCGTTTCCTCGAGCGCGCGGTACAGCCCGCGGGCGGCCTTGAGCGCGTCCAGCAGGGTCTTTTTCGCGACGAGGTCCTGGACCTTGGGGATCTCGGCCTTGATGCTCGCGGCCCCCGGCAGCGCGCTCAGCGCGGCGCAACGTTCTGCCAGGTCCTTCCGTTCGGCGTCGCTGCCTTCGCCCTTCGGGTCGCGGAACCAGGCGTGGCGGGCGCGGCCGACGAGGTCGCTCAACGCGTTCAGCGCCGCGCAGCGATCGGCGTGGGCCTTTCGCGCGGCTTCGTCGCCGAAGGTCAACGGTGTCCAGGCGCCGGTCGCGGGCGCGACGGCGTACCCGCCCATCCAGCCCACTTTTTCGAGCGCGCTCTCCGCGCCCAGCACGAGCAGCGTGTTGCGTACGGGATCGAAGGACAGCGTCAGCGCGGTAAGGCCCAGGTCTTTCATGGGCTCGCCCAGTTTTTTCCAGGCCTTGGCTTCGAGGTCCAGGTCGAAGATTTGCGTTCCCACCAGGAGGTAGACATGTTTGCCGGCGGCGTCGCACACCGCGGCCTGCGGAATCGCCTTGCCCACTTCCGGCTTGGCCTCGGTGAACGGCGCCCACGCGCGCGCTTCGGGGTCGAAGGCCATGACGTACGGGTTTCCCGCGGCCGGGGCACCGCCGAGCATCAGCGCGCGCTTTAGAAAGGGCGACCACACCAGGAGGTGTTGATCGCGCACGCCGGCGTGCTCGTCGTCCACCTGCGTCCAGCGATTCGGAGCCGGCGCGTCGCCGGCCGGAAGCGCCGCGGCAACCACGGCGAGCACGACGGTAAGGGCAAGCGCTCTCATGACAGGGTACCTCCGGAAGGAAGTTGAAAGAGCGTGGGCACGGCCGCCTTTACAAAGGGCCGGCGCGGCTGGTCCGCCTGAGGTTCTCGCAGGCGCTGCCGCGCCAGGTCCGCGGCCGTGCGCCCGATGTCCTCGGCGGAAACGGTCAGGCGGGCGCCGCTGCCGGGTTCGCCGACGCCGACCGCGGCCAGCGAGGTACCTCGCCGCGCGAAGCCTTCGCGCAGCCGTTCGGCCATGGGCATGTTGTGGCAGACCACGGCCTGCGGGCGTTCTTCCGCGGGCAACGACCAGAGCCGTTCGGCCAGGCGGTCGAGGTCCGCGGGCATGCTGGTGGAAAAGTGGCTCCACGACGCCGGCGCCTCGACGCCGGCCTCGTCGAGGGCCTGCCGCCAGGCGGCCATGCGCAGGTAACTGTCGGGGTCCACGCGCCCGTGCCGGGTGTTCCCGTCGCGAAAGTGACCGGGCGTGTGCGAGGCGCTGTAGGCCCCCACGAAATGGATGCGCGCGAGGCCGCGGCCGAGCAGGTCTTCGGTGGCGGCGTGGTAGCCGGGGTGATTGTCCACGACCACGCAATCGGTGCGCGCGCCCAGGCGGCGCGTCCAGTAATCGACCAGGACCGCCGGAACGCCGTGCACGTCCGCCGCGTCGAGCAAGCGCTGCAGGTACGCGTCGTCGAAGATCGAGACCGGCAGGATCGCGTCGGGGCGCAGCGCGAAGATTTCCGGAATAGGCACGCCGGTGTCGAGCGACGGCGGCTCGCCCAGGAGTTCCACGCGATGCGGGATGCCCGGCTGCCCCAGGCGGACGCGCCCGGGTGCGTTGCGGTCGCCGGATTCGATCGATGTCTGAACCTGCGCGGGCGACATCCCCAGGTAGTTCAGGACGCCGGCCACGACGCCGCCGAACCAGCCGCGCATCTGATACGCCTCGGGGCTTAGCGTGCGGCGGAAGATCACGGCGATCGTCAGCGCTTTGGTCTTTGCCTCGCGATCGTTCGACGTAGGCAGGACCGTCGCCACAAACGTGCCCCGCCCCTGGCGGCTGACGATCAGGCCTTCGCGCGAAAGGTCGCTCAGCACGCGCACGATGGTCTGCTTGCCGACGCCGAATTCCGCGGGGAGGTCGTTGCTGGAAGGCAAACGGGACCCGGGTGCGTAGACGCCTTCGAGAATGCGCCGGCGAAGGGTCTCGGTGATCGCCGCAAACTTCGGGAGGGCCTGTTCGGTTACCATAAGACCAATTACACCGGTTAACCGGTAAAGTTTGATGGAAAATGTCCTATCTCATAATCCTCTTATTTTTCAATAGCTTATGGTGTGGATACGACCAAAGCGACGCACAGCGTACGGCAAAATCCGGCTACGCGCCCTTCTTCACCGCGTGGCGCCAGGTGGCGAGGATGTGTTCAACGATCTCGTTGAGGCCCAGGCCTTTGTTGATCTGGGTGAAAAGGAAGGGGCCGTCGCCGCGCATCTTGCGCGCGTCGCGGTCCATCACGCCCAGGTCGGCGCCGACGAGCGGGGCGAGGTCGGTCTTGTTGATCACCAGCAGGTCGGACTGCGTGATGCCCGGGCCGCCCTTGCGCGGAATCTTGTCGCCGCCGGAGACGTCGATCACGTAGATCGTGTAGTCCACCAGTTCGCGGCTGTACTGCGCGGCCAGGTTGTCGCCGCCGCTTTCGACGAAGAGCAGTTCGGGGCGCAGGTCTTCCATCAGTTGTTCCAGCGCGACCAGGTTGGGCGTGATGTCCTCGCGGATCGCCGCGTGCGGGCAGCCGCCGGTCTCGACGGCGCGGATGCGTTCGGCCGGGAGGGCCTGGTTGCGGATCAGGAACTCGGCGTCTTCCTTGGTGAAGATGTCGTTGGTCACGACGCCCAGTTGGAATTCCTCGCGCAACTTCCGGCAGAGCGCCAAGAGCAGCGCGGTCTTGCCGCTGCCCACCGGCCCGCCGATGCCGACGGTGAACGAACGCTTCGCGTAATCGCGGTCGAGCGGCGCGTCGCGTTCGTGAAAGAGGCCCGCGTGCGGCCAGTGTTCGTGCGAATGCCCGTGGTCGTGGCCGTGGCTATGGCCGTGATCGTGGCCGTGGCTGTGTCCGTGGTCGTGCGAGCCGGAAGGTCCCATGGTGACTCCTATGCCTGAAAGAGCCGCGAGTAGAGCCGGTCGTGCGTGGCCTGCCAGAGATCGGCGAGCGGCGCGGTCTGGGCCACGCAGCCGGCGTGCAGGTCCGCGCAGCGTTCGAGCACCGCGTCGAGTTCGGGCGCCAGGTCCTTCTGGATCTGCTGCGCCTGAAACGGCCCGACGACGCCCAGGCGCACGGCGGCGGAAAGCGTCCCGCGCAGCGTGAGGAAGAGGCAGAGTTCCTGTGCCTGGCGCGGGGGGACCTCGAGCACGCGCAGCAAAGCGCCCTGCATCGGCGCGTAGTGCGCGTGCAGCTTGTGTGCGCGGAACGTCTTCGCGACTTCCTGCACGCCCGAATTGGGAAAAGACTTTTCGAAGGCGGCCAAGAGCGTGCGACCCTGCCCGCGGCTGGCGCGGTTGGCTACGTGGTTGGTCAGGAAGACGTGGCAGTGCCGGTCCCATTCGGGCAGGCGTTCAGGTTCGGCGTGCGCGGCGTTGACGTACGGGAGCGAGGCGCGGCCCGCCTGGCCGAGCATCGCGCGCGCGTAGGCGTGCAGGCCGGCGGCGCCGGCCACTTCGCCCTGCTGCACGGCGGCTTCCAGCCCGCCCGAATGCGCGTAGCCGCCGGCCGGAAAGGCCGAGTCGGCCAACTGCCAGAGCAGCCAGGGCGTGCCCGAGGGTTCGCGCGGCGCGATCAAAAGAGGAAGTACCTTTGGGCCAGAGGCAACACCTTGGCCGGCGCGCAGGTCAGGGCTTCGCCGTCCGCGGTGACGATGTAGGTCTCGGCGTCCACGGTGATCTTGGGCAGCGCGTCGTTGAGCTTCATGTCCTTCTTGGTCACCGAGCGGCAGCCGCGCACGGCGACGAGGTTCTTTTCGAGCCCGTAGCGCTTGCCGGCCTTCTTCTTCAGCGCGGCTTTGGAGACGAACGCGAGGCTCGTGCGGGGCGTCGCCCGCCCGTACGCGCCGAACATCGGGCGCATGAAGAGCGGCTGCGGCGTGGGGATGGACGCGTTCGCATCGCCCATCTGCGCCCAGGCGATGAAGCCGCCCTTGATCACCAGTTCGGGTTTGACGCCGAAGAAGGCCGGTTTCCAGAGCACCAGGTCGGCCCACTTGCCCGTCTCGACCGAACCGATCTCGCCGTCCACGCCGTGCGCGACGGCGGGGTTGACGGTGTACTTGGCCACGTAGCGCTTGATGCGCAGGTTGTCGTTCGCGCCCTGCTCGCCGGGCAGGCGCCCGCGCTGTTCGCGCATCTTGTGGGCGGTCTGCCAGGTGCGGCAGATCACTTCGCCCACGCGCCCCATGGCCTGGCTGTCGCTCGAGATCATGCTGATCGCGCCGAGGTCGTGCAGGATGTCTTCCGCCGCGATGGTCTCTTCGCGAATGCGGCTTTCGGCAAAGGCGACGTCTTCGGGGATGTTTTTATCGAGATGGTGGCAGACCATCAGCATGTCGAGGTGTTCGTCGAGCGTGTTCACCGTCAGCGGGCGCGTGGGATTGGTGGAACTGGGCAGGACATTGGCTTCGCCGCAGACCTTGATGATGTCGGGCGCGTGCCCGCCGCCCGCGCCTTCGGTGTGGTAGGTGTGGATCGTGCGGCCTTTAAAGGCGGCGATCGAATCGTCCACGTAGCCGGACTCGTTGAGCGTGTCGGTGTGGATCGTCACCTGGACGTCGTGCTTCTCGGCGGCGCTCAGGCAGCAGTCGATGGCGGCGGGCGTGGTGCCCCAGTCTTCGTGCAGCTTCAGGCCGATGGCGCCGGCCGCGATCTGTTCTTCCAGGCCGGCGGGCAGGGACGTGTTGCCCTTGCCGGTAAAGCCGAAGTTCATCGGCAGGGCGTCGGTGGCCTGGAGCATCAGTTCGATGTGGCGCGCGCCGGGCGTGCAGGTGGTCGCGTTGGTGCCGGTCGCGGGGCCCGTGCCGCCGCCGATAAAGGTCGTGACGCCGCTGGCCAGCGCGTCGTAGACCTGCTGCGGGCAGATGAAGTGGATGTGCGAATCGATGCCGCCCGCGGTGCAGATCAGGCCTTCGCCCGCGATGGCTTCGGTGGTGACGCCGACGATCATCTTCTTGCTTACGCCGGCCATCACGTCGGGGTTGCCGGCCTTGCCGATGCCCGCGATGCGCCCGTCTTTAATGCCGATGTCGGCCTTGTAGATGCCGGTCCAGTCCACGATCAGCGCGTTGGTAATGACGACGTCGAGCGCGTCCTTCTGGCTCACGCCGGCCCCCTGGCCCATGCCTTCGCGGAGCACTTTCCCGCCGCCGAACTTGCATTCGTCGCCGTAGACGGTGCAGTCGCGTTCCACCTGCGCGACCAGGTTGGTGTCGCCGAGGCGCACCTTGTCGCCGGTGGTGGGCCCGAAGATGTCCGCGTAGTGCGAACGTTTCATCGCGTGGCTCATCTTACGCCTCCTCGTGGCCGAATTTCCGCGCGGCGGCCGCCTTCAGCGCGCGCGCTTTGGTCTTGGCGCCGGCCGGACCGTCGGCCAGCGCGTTGCCGCCGCGGATCACTTTCTTGCCGGCGATGGCGACCAGCTTCACCGTCTTGCTTTCGCCGGGTTCGAAGCGCACGGCCGTTCCGGCGGGAATATCCAGGCGCATCCCGAAGGCGCGCCCGCGGTCGAAGGCCAGCGCGCGGTTGGTCTCGACGAAATGGTAGTGGCTCCCGACCTGAATCGGGCGGTCGCCCCGGTTGACCACCTTCAGCGTGCAGGTCGCGCGGTCCGCGTTGAGCGTCAGTTCGCCGTCCTCAGGCAGGACCTCGCCCACGGCGCCATCCAGGCCCGCGCATTCGGCGGCATGCTTCGCAAAGACGTCGGGCCCCGGCACGGGCAGGAAGCTGCCGTACAGCGCGAGCGCCAGGTCGCCGTGCTCGGCCACGATGGGGTGGTGGACGGTGACGAGTTTGGTGCCGTCGGGGAAGGTCCCTTCGATCTGGACCTCGTGGATCATCTCCGCGACGCCGGGGAGCACTTCGGCGCGGCCCAGGAAGCGCCGTCCGAGATCCATCAGTTCGGCCACCGGCCGGCCGTCGCGGATGAATTCGAGGATCTGCGCGGAGATCAGCGCCACGGCCTCGGGGTAATTCAGGCGCAGCCCGCGCGCGAGGCGTTTCTGCGCCACGACGCCGGCGTTGTGGAGGAGCAGCTTGTCGATTTCATGCGGCGTCAGATGCATGCGCGAAATCCTTTTTCCACGCCGGAGCGCCCTTCGCGGGCCGCCCGGCTACCACTTCCGCGCCCACGGGTCGTCCGCGAGCATCGGGACCAGAAACGCGAGCAGCGCGCGCAGCCGGCGCATGCCTTCTTCCACCGAGACGGCCGCCAGGCGCAGCAGCACGCCGTCGCCGTCGGGCAGCGGGCTGGCCGCCGCCAGCACGTCGGGGCGCGCGCGCAGCCCCTGCGCCGATACCTCTTCAAGCA
>JAHCJK010000049.1 GCA_026184295.1 Planctomycetota bacterium | reverse complement strand
GTCGCGGAGCTTCACCTGGTCCAGCGCGTCCTTCAGGAAGTTGCGGTCCTGGGTGAAGCGCGTCATCTGACGGACTTTTTCGTCGAAAGCGACGATGCGCATCTCGCCGTTGTTGCCCAGGTCGTCCACCTTCTTGCGCGCGTCCTGCAGCGCGGCTTCCAGGCGCGTTTGCGTGCCGTTGGGCCCGGCGTCGCGCGTGCCCATGCTCGCCGAGGTGTCGATGAGCAGGATGATGCGCTGCGCCTCGGTGCCCGAGACGGCCAGGAACGGGCGCGCCAGCGCGAAGCCGAGCAGCCCGATCATCAGCAGCTGCAATAAGAGGAGCAGCGAGTAACGCAGCCGCTGGAACGGCGCGTTGACGTGCATGTCCTCGATGACCTTCTTCCACAGCAGCGTGGACGGCACCACGCGTTCCTCGCGCTTGAGCTTGAGGAAGTACAGCGCGATGACCGGCGCAAGCGCGGCGAATCCCAGGAGGCCGATCGGATCGATGAAGTGCATGCTCGTCCGGTTCCCCTATCGCACCAGGCCGACGTTGCGGAGGTAATTCAGCACCAGCGCCTCGAACGGCAGGTCGGTGCTCGCGAACAGGTACGCCACGCCGCGCGCGGCGCAGAACTGCTGCAGCGAACTGCAGAACCCGCGCACGGTCTTGCGGTAGTTGTCCACCAGGCGCTTGGAGGCCGTCACGTCCAGGCGTTCGCCGGTCTCGGCGTCCACGAGCATGAAGTCGCCGGTGAGTTCGGGCTCCACTTCTTCGGGCGCGAGCACGTGCACGGCGAACGTATCCATGCGGTTGGCGACGAGCGCCTTCAGCGGGGCTTCGAAGCCGTCCGGATCGAGAAAATCGCTGAGCATCAGGCAGACGCCCGGGCGACGGTTGCGCAGGATAAAGCGCTTCGTCGCTTCCTTCAGATCCGTGCCGCCCGCGGGTTTGATTTCGCTGAGGAACTTGAAGAGGCGCATCGCCTGCTTTTTTCCGCGGATGTTGGTGAGGATGTGTTCCTGCCCGCCGGCGTAGACGCCCATGCTGACGCGGTCGAGGTTGGTGATGCCGATGTACGCGATGGCCGCGGCGACCTTGCGCGCGTAGTCGAACTTGTTCACCGAGCCGTAGTTCATCGAGGCCGAACCGTCGAGCACGAGGTAGACGCTCAGGTCTTCCTCGGCGAGGAAGAGCTTGATGAACAGGCGTTCGAAGCGCGCGTACAGGTTCCAGTCGATGCGGCGCAGATCGTCGCCCTGGGCGTAGTTGCGGAAGTCGGCGAATTCGAGCGATTCGCCCTTCTTGCGGCTGCGGCGTTCGCCGCGCAGCTTGCCGGCCAGAATCTTTTTGCTCACCACGCCCAGCGCGTCGAGCCGCGCCATGAATTCGGGCGTGAGCAGTTGCGGCACCGACGAGGTGGCCTGCGCCGTCGTCATCGCGCCTCTCCTTTTAGAACCATGCGCCGATCCCCTGATTCAGGAGCCAGACCGCGAAACTGAGCGCCAGGACCACCGCGCATCCGTCCGTCGCGAGCGAGACGTACGATTCTTCCGGCAGCACCAGGCACTGCACCGTCCGGATCAGCCCGATCCAGGAGAGCGTCCCGGCCGTGGCCAGCAGCAACGCCACGCCCACATCGCCGGAACCGCCCGCCGCGCCGCTGGCCTTGAAGGCCAAAACCGCCGCCACGAGCAGCACGAGGCTTGCCAGCAGCGCGAGGCCCCCTTCGCGGCGCAGCCCGCGCAGGCGCCGGAGCTGCGCGGCGTCGCGCTGCACCGGCCCGGGCGGCGAAAGCGGTTCGGCCACGGCGTCCATCTACGTGCCCTTCCTTTGCAGCCCCCGCTGCTTCAACGCCGGGTGCAGGCCCCAGCGCTTGTCCAGCGTCGGGCTGAACATCAGACTGCCGTAGATCACGAAGAATAAGAGGAAGAAGGCCAGGTAGAGCATCGCGATGAAGCGGTACACCGACTTTCCGCGCCGCGCCGTGACGTACGCGCGCACCATGCCCCAACCTGCGACCACAAACGCGACGATGGCCCCGTAGTAACAGACCAGCAGCGCGTAATACGCCGAAAGCACGTACGGCGCGGCGCCCACGGGCACCGCCAGCGCCAGCAGCAGGAGCGCGAGCCATTTCAGCTCGTACGCGCCCGCCAATCCCGAGCGGTTCGCGTGCTGCTCGGCGTAGAGCATCTGGTCGGCCTGCCGGAGCAGGGCGTCCTTGGGCTCCGAGGGCGTGCCCTCACTGCCGTCCGCGGCCATGACAGCCTGAGGCATCGCTTACGCCACCTCTTCCACTTGCTTGGGCACGCTCTTGAGCAACTCCTGCACGACCTGGTCGGTGGTCACGCCTTCGGCTTCGGCCTCGAAGTTGAGAATGATGCGGTGGCGCAGCGCGGGCATGGCCACGGCGGCGACGTCTTCGATGCTGGCGTGGTAGCGCCCGTCCAGCAGCCCGCGAATCTTGGCCGCGACGACGATGGCCTGCGCGCCGCGCGGCGACGAGCCGAAGCGCACGTACTTGTTGGTGGCCTCCTGCGCGAACTCGCCGTTGGGCACCGTCGCGAGCACCAGGCGCACGGCGTAGTCCTGCACGGGCGGCGCGATGAGCGCCTGGCGGACGAACTTGCGCAGGCGGATCAGCGCGGAGCCGTCCACCACCTTCCCGGCCTCCACGTTGGCGGCCTCGGTGGTGCGGCGGAGCACTTCCGCAAGGTCCTTGCGCCCGCTGTAGCCGACGTTGAGCTTGAAGAAGAAGCGGTCGAGCTGCGCTTCGGGCAGCGGGTAGGTGCCTTCCTGTTCGATCGGGTTCTGCGTCGCGAGCACGAAGAAGGGTTCCTCGAGCTTGTAGATCGTGCGCCCGACGGTGACGCTGTGTTCCTGCATGGCTTCGAGCAGCGCGGACTGCGTCTTGGGCGTGGCGCGGTTCACTTCGTCGGCGAGCACGATCTGCGCGAAGATCGGGCCGGGCTGGAAGCGCAGTTCGCGCTTGCCGTCCTCCGATTCGCTGACGATGTTGGTGCCGATGATGTCGCTGGGCATCAGGTCGGGCGTGAACTGGATGCGCGAGAAGCGCAGGTCCAGCGCCTGCGAGAGCGTGCGCACGAGCATCGTCTTGCCCAGGCCCGGCGCGCCTTCCAGCAGGCAGTTGCCGCCGGCGAAAATGCACGTCAGCACGCCGTCGATGATCTCGCGGTGGCCGACGATCACCTTCCCGACTTCCTCCTGGAGCTTTTTGAACGTGGCGCGGAACTCGTCCGCCTGCTGGGTCACCTGCTGCGTCACCTGGTCGCTCGACATGTGCTTCTCCCGGTAAAAGGAGCGCGGCCCGCTGCGCGGGCACGCGCGGTTATCATTCGTCCCGTTTGGCCTTCTTCTTCGCCTTCAGCAGGGCGCGCGTGTAATCGCTGGCGGCGTTGTCCACGGGGGTCAGCTTCGCGCCGCCGACGGCCGCGGGCTTTTTCGGATCGGCTTGCGGGCGCAGGTCCAGGCCCGCGGCGGCCTCGCTGCCGCCCGCGTCCTCGTAGCGGCTCTGCGCCTCGCGGCTGTCCGAACCCGTCGGCATCAGCGACGGAGCCGGCGGCGGGGCCGGTTTCGCGGAAGCTTCGGCCACCGCGTCCTTCACCGCGCCGCCCTTCGACTTGATCAGTTCCAGCATTGGCGCCAGGCGGGCCCAGACGGCGTTCCAGGCCACGAGCGGGTCGATGTGCAGGCGGCGCACGGCGACGTCGAAGGGGAAGAGGCAGACCGCGGCGACCAGGAGCCACCAGAAATAATCCTGCGGGTTGGCCACCGGCGGCAGGTCGTGCACGAACGGGTGCGTCGCGCGCGGATCCTTGGCGAGCTTGGCCAGGTCCTTCAGGCGCCCTTCGCCCGCGAGGTCTCCGAAATCCTTCAGCGCCTTGTGATCGACGTCGAGGTGCAGGAACTCGGCGGAGTAGCTGTTCGCGAAGCCGCTGACCAGGCTGTTGGGCTTGGAAGGATCGGTCAGGTCGGTGATGGTCACCGTGTACGCGCCGTTCTTGTTCACCGGCACTTCGGCCTCGTAGCGCCCGGGCTCGGTCTGCACGAAATTGAGGCGGTGGGAGACGGCGTCGAGGTCCTCGCCCACGCCGGGCTCGGTGGCGCTGCCGACCAGCTTCGCGAAATTGATGTAGTTGCCCTGCGCGTCCACGCCTTCGACGAGAATCTTCTGCGTGTCGCCCTTGCGCGGCGGCATCGAGACCGTGAAGTTGCTCGGCATGCGCTGGCGGCTGACCCACTGGATCGCGTTGGTCCAGAACTTCTTGTAGCTGGGCCACGAGACCCAGTCGGGCGCCCAGCGGTTGGTGGCGTCGCTGGTGAAGGCGATCGACTTGCCCAGGCCGTAGTGCCAGCGCGAGAGCACCGGGACCTTTTCGCCTTCCACGGTCGCGAAGAGGTGCATCTCGGCGCGGTCCTTGGGCGCGGTGACGACGAAGGCCTTGACCTTGGGGTAGTCCTGCCCGAAGTCGCGCAGCAGTTCGCCCGTCGAGCCGATCGAGAGCGGGATGCCTTTCTCGTCGCTGTAGATCAGGTTCTTGCGCACGACCGCGGCTTCCTTGATGAAAATCTGCGGGAGCTTGCGCGGGTCGTCGGCGCTGTAGTACCGGCCGCCGGTGGCCTTGGCGACGTCCTTCATGGTCGAGACGTCCGCGCCGCCGTGCGGGAAGATCGTCACGACCGTGATCGTGATCTTGGCGCTCTTGGCCGCCGCCAGCGTCGCGGGCGTAGGCGGCGCCGGGTCGCCGTCGGTAATGACGATGACGTGCTTCAGGCTCACCCGCTGCAGCGCGGCCAGCGACTGCACGGCCATCGAGACGATGGTGTCGAGGTTCGGCATGTCGCCGGGCTCGCAGCCGTCGATCAGCGAGAACATGTACTGCTTGCGCGCGACCAGCGTGGGGCGGAAGAGCCAGGTCTCGCCGCTGCCGTTCCACGGGCCGCCGAAGTAGAGCAGGCCCGCGTAGTCCTGCGGCGAGAGCACGTTGATGGCGGCCTTGGAGATCTTCTTGCCCCAGGCGTTGCCTTCGCCGAACTCGCAGGTGTGCAGCACGATGCCCAGCGCGCCCGAGGGCATGATCTTCTGGTTCTTCAGTTCCATCGAGACCGGCAGCGCGCGCTCGACCGGCGTGCCGAGGTACTGCCCCGCCCCGAAGCTCTGGTCGCCGCCGATCATCACCAGCCCCGCGCCCTGGTCCTTCACGCACGATTCGATGACGCTCATCTGCTGGTCGCTGAGGAACGCGCGCGCGAGGTTGGCCAGCACGATGCAGTCGTAGCGCCGGTACTCTTCAGGATTCTCCGGCAGCGAGGCGCCGCTGCGCACGTCCAGCGAGACCTTCTCGCCTTCCAGGGCCTCGCGGAGCTGCTTCACCTCGGCCAGGTCGCTGGTGAGCACCAGGATGCGGCTGTCGGTTTCGACGTCGGTGAAGGTGTACATGTGGTTGTTTTCGGCGAGCGTGTCGTCGCGCTGCGAGAGCGGCTCGACGATCGCTTCGATCTGGTGCGGCCCGCCGGTCTTCAGCACCAGGCCGGAAAACTGCACGGTCTGCGAGCCCGGCTTCAGATCGACGATCTGTTCGTAGGCCGAGGGTCCCACGCGGTCGCCGGTGAAGAGCCGCACGCGCGCCCGGGCCGTGACGTTCGACTGGATGCGCACGCGCGCGTCGAAGGGGCGCTCCCACTTCAGTTCCGCGGGAACCTTCACTTCCTCGATGAGCATCTCGGCGGTGTCGCTGCGGCTGAGCGGCACGACCCACAGGTCCACGCCCTGGGCCTTCAGGCGCGTGATCTCCTCGCGCGCCTCGCCCTGCGTCTGGCGCCCGTCGGTAAAGAGCACCAGGCGGCGGCCCGTGCCTTCTTCGAAGGAGTTGCCCGCGCGTTTGAGCGCGTCGGCGATGTTGGTCGCGTCGGGGTGGACTTCGGCCTTCAGGTCCTTCAGCGCGGGCGTCTGGAAGGCCGTGTTCGGCCAGACCTCGGCCGCGGCCTTGCCGCCGAAGACGATCAGGCCCACCTTGTCGTCGGCGCGCTTCTCGTTCTGGACGGACTTGATCCAGTCCAGCGCGCGCTGCGCCTCGGCCCCGGGCACGCTCTTGGAACGGTCGATGGCGTAGATGACGGAAAGGATGTCGCGTTCGACGACCATCTGCAGGCCGGCCAGCGCGAGCATCAGCAGGATCAGCATCGCCGAACGGAAGAGGAACGCGAACCAGAGGCGCCCTTTGGACAGCCCCGAGAGCGAATGCGCCTGGAGCAGCAGGATCGCCACGTAAAACGGGAGCAGCCACAGCAGCGTCTGCGGGTTCTGGAAATGGACGCGCGACGACTGGCTGGAAGCCCGGGTGGCGAAGAGTTCCAGGTACCACGCGGCGAAGCCGAACGCGGCGCAGGCGATCAGCGTGCCGAGCACGACGATCTCGCGGACGCGCCGCGCGCTGGGTTGCGTCTTCCAGCGGTGGTGCAGGATCGCGCCGGCCACGGTCAGCACCGGCAGCGAGACCACAAACAGGAAGATCAGTTGCTCGACTCGTCCGCTCATGCAGGTTCCCGTCAGGGCTACTACGGATTTCCTTGCGCCTGTTTCGGCGATTCCACCGCCGCGCGCGCCACGGCGCGCGGCGCGGGCCCGGAGGCCTGGATGATCTGCACCCGGTTGTTGCGCGTGTCGGAGACCAGCAGCCGCCCCTGCGCGTCCACCGCCAGGCTCCACGGCTGGTTGAACTCGCCCGGCTGCGTGCCCGCCATCCCCATCGCGCGCACGAACCGGCCTTCGGCGTCGAAGACGCTGACGCGGTTGTTGTTGAACTCCGCGACGAAGACTTCGCCATTCGGCGCGCAGGCCAGGTCGAAGGGATAGCTGAGCTGCCCGTCCCCGCCGCCCAGGTCGCCGTAGGCGCCCAGCAGCGTGCCTTCGGCATCGAATTTCTGGATGCGGTGATTGCAGGCGTCGGCCACCCACACGCCGCCCTGCCCGTCCACGGCCACGCCGCTGGGGCGGTTCAGTTTACCCGGTTCGGACCCGAAGCCGCCCCAGGCCTTGATAAACGTTCCGTCGAGCTTGAACTTCTGCACGCGGTCGTTGTACGCGCCGTATTCCACCACGTAGGCCACACCCGCGCGCGCATCGACGGCGCAGGAGAGCGGGTGGACGAACTGCCCGGGCTCCTTGCCGGGGCCGCCCCACTGCTTCACGACCTTCCCGTCGATGGACATCTCCAGCACGCGCCCGTAATGCGTGTCGCAGACCAGCAGCCCGCCGTTGGGCAGCGCCGCCAGGCCCTTGGGATTGCCGAGCGCGTGTTCCTGCATGATCCAGAGCGCCAGCGGCTTGCCGTCGGCCGAGAAATGCTGCACGCGCGCCGAACGGTCCGCGACCACGAACGAGCCGTCCGGCAACGCCGCGATCCCGCGCGGCTGGTTGAACCCGCCCAGTTCCAGGCCCTGCCGGCCCACGATGGTCCAGGCGGGCGCGGCCGCGGCGTCCTTCCCCGCCGGCCTGGGCGCGGGCTCGTGCTTCGGCGCGCCGTTCCAGAAGAGCAGCACCGCGGCGAGCACGCCGCTGACCGCCAGCAGAACGACCGATCGCGAGGCCGCCGGTAGGACGCTCATGCGCCGTGGCCTCCCTTGCGCGGTGCGTCGCCGCCGTTCGGCCCGCGCGGCGACGGCAGGGGGCTCGGCTGCCCGACGACGTGGCCTTCGCGCAGATACACGAGTTCGTTGCTGAGCGCGCGCAGTTCGAAGATGTCGTGGCTGACGAGGACCGTCGTGAGCTGGCGTTCGCGCCGGATGCGCCCGAGCGCGTCGATCACGAGGTCGCGCAACTGGCCGTCCAGGCCCGCGAAGGGTTCGTCGAGCAGCAGCATGCGGATGTCGGGCGCGAGCGCGCGCGCGATGGCCAGGAGATGGCGTTCGCCGCCGGAGAGTTCGCCCGGGCGGCGGTTTTCCAGCCCGCCGAGGTGGAAGGCCTGGAGCAGTTCGCGCTTGCGGCGGACGCGTTCGTCGCCGCGGAAAGGACTCGCCTGGAGCACGTAGTCCAGGTGACCGTCCACGCTCAGATGCGGCCACAGCCCCAGCGTCTGGAAGACGAAGCCGACGCGGCGCCTCCCCGCCGGGATGTGGACCTTCGGGCCGCTCACCGCCAGCCCGTCGATGCGAATCTCGCCCTGGTCGAGCCGTTCGAGGCCCGCGATCAGGCGCAGCAGCGTGGTCTTGCCCGACCCGGTCGCGCCCTTCAGGCCCAGGCACTGCCCGCCCTGCACGCGCAGCGTGACCTCGCGCAGCACCGCGACGCGGTCGGATTCGCCGAGCGTCTTCGCAACGCCCAGAATCTCGAGGTGGCTCACGCTCCTCCCCCCGCCCACGCGTCCCAGCGGCGCGTCCCCAGCTTGCGCAGCGCCGTGCCCAGCAGCCCCGAACCCAGCAGCCCCGCCGCCGCCGCCGCGCCCACGAGCAAACTTAGCCCGAAAACCGCTTCCGTGTAGCCCAAATGCTGCTGTTGAAACAACCAGACGCTCACCGGCACCGCTCCGGGCGGCGCGAGCGTATCCGAGACGGGCAGATCGCCCAGCGCGAGCACGAAGACGAGCATCTCCGCCGCGAGCAGATGGCCCCACAACTGCGGCAGCGCGACCCCCAGGCCCTGCATGAGACCCGACTGGCCCGCCAGTTCCGCCGTCTCTAGCGTGGCCGGATCGAGCGTGCGCAGGCCCTCTTCGGCCAGGCGCATCGGGATGTAGACGAAGCGCAGCACATAGCCGAACGCCATCAACATCCCCGCCGGCATGGCCTGCGCCACCCATTCGAACGGGCCCGACGCGTGCATGGCCAGGCCCGTGCCGAGGTTCAAGAGCCCGCTGGCGAGAAACGTCCCGGGCACGACGAGCACGAGCAGCCCCGCTACGTTCAGCGTGCGGGCGCGCATGTTCGGCCACAGCACGATCCGCGCGGCGGCCAGGAGCATCGCCACGATCGCGGCCGCGATGGAAAGCCGCAGCGAGACGCCCAGCGGTTCGAGCCCGGCCTTGAACGCGTGCGACCACGAGACCGCGCTGTCCATCACGCCCACCACGCACCCGGCCAGCGGAAAGACGAAGCCCATCCCCAGCCCGAGTGCCAGGATCGCGGCGCCCCAGCGGCTTCCCGAGGTCACCTGTGCCTCGCGCGCGCCGCCCGTGTGTTCCGACGCCTGCGCGTCCCGCGCGTGCACGCGGGAGAGCAGCGCCGCGGCCGTGCCGATCAGCAGCACCAGCGGCAGGGCGGCCCACGCGGCGCTCCCGGCCTTGCCCAGCGAAAGGTAATCGTGGACCTCGATCGGCAGCGTGCGCACTAAAAGGAGCGAACTGACGGTGAAGTCGCTCGCCGCGAGCAGGAAGACCAGCAGGGCGCCGGCCGCGAGTTCCCCGCGGGCCATCGGCAGTGCAACGCGGAAGAAGGCCTTGGCGGGCGATCCCGCCAACAGCGCGGATTCGTAGGCATCGCCGCGCGCGCGGATGAAGGCGGGCCAGAGTTCGAAGGCGACGATGGGCCAGAGCCCCAGACCCAGCACCAGCGCCACGCCGGGAATCGAGAAGAGCGGGCCCATGCCCGTCATCCCCCCCGCGGGCATCTGGCGGAAGGCACTGGTCAGTTCGGGGCGCGCGCCGCCGAGCCCGCGCATCGCCACCGACCACCATTCCAGCCAGCCGCTGACGGCCACCGACGGCGCGAGCGCCAGGGGCAGCGCGCAGAGCGCCAGGAAGAAGAGCGTGCGCTTGCGCCGCGAGAGCAGCCACGCCGCCGGGATGCCGAAGGCCAGCGCCACCGCGCACGCGCCCAGCCCGATCCACGAACTGCGCGCCAGCGCTTCAAAAAGGAGCATGCGCCGGCTGGTGGCCGCGCCGGGATCGGTCGTCAGGTACACGTCCGCAAACGAGCCGCCTCCGGAGAAGCTGAGCGCCAGCGGGACGAGCATCGTGGCGGCCAGGACCGCGTGAACGATCCCGACTCGGGTGGACGGACGGCGCATACGTACTCCGGGTATTTGGACCTGCTCCATAGATTTAAGCTAAAAGGCTTGGTTCTTTCGGGTTAAGGGTATGCTATCGCGGCACAAAACCAACGGACATTCGAGACGCCATCGCGCCGTCCGTGTTTCATTCTTGTCGGTTTATCTTGGCTCAGGCAAAGCGCTTTATGGAAGTTGCTTCGTCCGGCTCGCCCTCGCCTTCCGAGAAACGTTCCGCCGCGCACACCCATCCTTTACACACCGGCGAAAAAATGGATCATAAGGTCCAAGAATAACCTTTAAGGAATCCCCTCGTTCCCCTGCCAAGGGACGGAGCCTTCATTGAAGCGACGGAAGAACAGGCCTAATCTTCTGGTGCTCGGCGCGTCGGGCAGCGTCGCGCGCGCCTTTCTCCGCCGGCTGGGCGGGCGCCGGCCGCACTTCGGACGCCTCGTCCTGCTCGACAAGAACCGCCGCGTACTCTCCGACCCGACGCTCGAACACGACCGCCTCGACTACCGCTTCATCCGCCAGAAACTCAGCCTGCCCGGCAACCAGCACGAATACCAAAGCATCCTGCGCAAGAACCGCATCGACATCGTGCTCGACGTCACCGACACGGACACGCTCCCGACGCTGAAGGCCACCGAAGACCTCGGCATCAGCTACGTCAACACCTGCCTGAGCGACAAGGACCTGACCGTCGAGGAACTCGTCCAGACCCTGCACCCGATCCGCAAGCTGCCCACCAAGGCGCCTCACATTCTCTGCGCGGGGATGAACCCCGGCGCGGTGAACATGTGGGTGCGCCACGGCATCGAACACTTCGGCGTGCCCGACGAAGTGATCCACTTCGAATACGACACCTCGCGCCCGCGCGGAAAATGGGAACCGCTGGTCACCTGGTCGAAGAAGGAGTTCCTCACCGAGGCCGCCTGGAATCCCACCGGCTACGCGAAGGGCAGCCAGGTGGTCTTCCGCGACTCCTGCGCGATCATGAACCAGGTCCCGATGCGCTCGATCATGGAACCCGTCATGCCGATGAAGAAGTACCCGCACGGCATGCTGATCCTGCACGAGGAAAACCTGACGCTCGCGCGGAAGTACAACCTCAACTCGCGCTTTATCTACGCCATCGACCAGCGCACGATCCGCTTCCTGCAGCAGCAGCTGCGCAAGCGCGGCTACCTGAACGAGACCGACCTGGCGCTGGGCGACAACCTGGGCCTGAAGCTGGCCGGCACCGACCTGATCGGCGCCTGCCTCGAATACGACCGCAAACGCGTCTACTACCTCAACAGCATCTCCAACGAAGCGACCATCGGCACCAACGCGACCTGCGCGCAGGTGGCCATCGGCATCAGCGCCGCGATCTACACGCTGGTGTACAACCGCCTGAAGCCGCGCATTTATTTTGTGGGAGACCTGTACAACAGCTTTTACCGCCACGTGCTCTTCTGCAATATGCGCGTGGAGGAATTCGTCTTCGCCAAGCTAAAGGGACGCCTGATCCTGAAAAAGCACACGCCCGACCTGCGCGTGCACTCCAAGCCTCAGCTTCAACCCTTCGTGATCTAAAACGCGCGCAGCCGCGCCGCGTTGCCGCTCCACACCGCATCCTGCACCGCCGAAGGGACGTCCTGCTCGTCCGCGGCGACCTTTGCGGCGCCCGCGCCCGGATAATACAGCGGCCCGTGGGTGGCAAAGACCAGCCGTTCGGCGCCGAAGGCTTCCATCGCGGCTGGCAGCGAGTTCCCGTTCTCGACGAAAGAGGTCTCCGCCCACAGGTTCGCGAGCCCGGCGAGCTTTTTCAGATCGCCCAGGTATCCGCCGCAGGCGAGAAAGCGCGTTCGCGGGCAGCGCTGCGCCCACGCCGCGAGGTCCTCGGGCTTGACCGCGGGCACCTTGACGAGCGGGTGGTGGCCGCGTTCATCCTGCATGCGCAGTTGCACGCAAACGGGCACGCGAGCCTCGGCGGCCCATGCGGCGAGTTCGTCCGCGCGCGCGTCGCCGAGTTCGAATCGGTGGTACGACGGAAAGAGCTTGATCAGACCGCAGCCAAGGTCCTTCACGCAGGCCTCGGCGTCGTGCCGCCACGCCGGCTGCGTGAGATCGATCGCGCCGGCCTGGACAAAGAAGGGGTCGCCGCGCAGCGCCTCGGCCAGGGCCTCGTTCGCGGTCTGCGGATCCTGGTAGAGCACGCCTTCAAACGGCGCGACCCAGGCTTCGCGAATGCCGAGGTCCGTCCACCGCGCCTTCAAGTCCGCGGGCACGGAACATTCGAGCCGCCGGAAGGGCCAATGGCCGCAAAAGGCGCTGGTGTCGACGAGGCCGCTCATTCAGGCGCTCCCCAGGATGCGCTGCGCGTTGCGGAAGAGCACCTGCTCGCGCTGTGCGCCGGTCAGCCGCGCGTCCACGACGCGCGCGACCTGCACGGCGAAGTCGCGAATCGGCCAGTCGGACCCGTAAATGACGCGCTCCGCGTCGAGGCGCCGCACCGCGTATTCGACCAGGCCGGATTCGGGCTGCCCGCCGGATGTATCGATCAGGACGTTGGGGCATTCGAGGATGTCGAGCACCCCGCGTTCGCCGTCGCCGGTCAGGTGCGCCATCACGATCGTGACCTGAGGGAAGCGGCGCGCGAGATCGGCGATCTCGGCCGGCGTCGATTCGCCCGCGCCCTGGTCGGTCTGCTTGTACCAGGCGTGGTAAAGGATCGGTATGCCGAGTTCCCGCGCGCGGTCCATCAGCGGGTCGTGGCACCGGTCGGTGGCGCGCACCGCGATCCAGAATTTCAGCCCGCGCATCCCGCCGCGGACCACGCAGCGTTCGATCTCGCCGAGCGAGAAGGCCGCGTCGTGTGCCGGATTGAGGTAGCAGAAGCCGGCAAAGAACGCCGGATGCGCCCGCATCGCGGCGAGCGTGTTGTCGTTGATCGCGCGGATCTGATCTTGGGTGGGCGTCGGTCCGTCGGAGCCCAGGTTGCCGAGCGCGACGACGCGTTCGATGCCCTGGCGCTTCGCCAGGCGCATCATCGTGGCCATCTCGCCGGGCGACGGGACGCTGCCCGGCGTGCCGAGGTGGGTGTGGATGTCGATGCAGCGCATCGGACGCCCCTCCACTGCCGCGCTCAGGCTTGCGTGCGCGGCCGGCCTACGGCTTGAACGCCACCACCTTGCCCGTCTTGAGCGACTTCAGTTCGGCATGGCAGAGCGCCACGCTGCGGGCGGCGTCCTGCGGCGTCGTCACCTTCGGCGTCGAGCCCTTTTCCAGGCATTCGACGAAGTACGCGATCTCGTCGGCCCAGCCGGTGCTCGCGCGACACTTCACGACCTCGGCTTCCTTCGCGCCGGCCTTGTGCAGGAGCAGGACCTTGCCTTCGCGTCCCAGGTCGAAGTCCACGGTCGCCTTCTCGAAGACCACCGTGTAGCGCATGGTGAACCCGTAGCTCGGATCCGCGTTCCAGCCGCCTTCGGCGCTGACCAGCAGCGACTTGTTCGGATAGACGTAGCTCGTCACGACGTGGTCGATGCCGCTCTTGGTGGCCTTCCCGCCGTTGCCGCGCGTGAAGACGGCCTTCGGTTCGCCGAAGACGAAGCGCACGAAGTCGGTGTCGTGGATGTGCAGGTCGAAGAGCGCCGAGCCGGAGAGCTTGGCGTTGAGAATCCAGTTGTCCCAGGTCCAGGTGGGCGTGCTGGCGAAGCGGCGGAAGACCGCGCTGTGGACCTTGCCGTAGCGCTTGGTGGCCACCGCTTCCTTGAGCCATTCCCATTCGGGCCAGAAGCGCATGCACTGCGCGACCATCAGTTTGCCCTTGGCCTTCTTCGCCGCGGCGACGACGGCCTTGGATTCCTTCAGGTCGGTGCTCAGGGGCTTTTCGCAGAGGACGTGCTTGCCCGCCGCGAGCGCCTTGATGACGTACTTGGCGTGCAGGTAGGTCGGCAGCGTGATATCGACGAGATCGACCTCGGGATCGGCGAAGAGGTCCTCGGGCGTCTTGTGGGAACGCAGGCTCTTCGGATCGAACGCCTTGTCCTTCGCGTCGCCCAGGTTCCCGCCGCCGCCGGACCAGTCCCCCGCGGCCTTCTTGGCGTCCTGGTCGCAGAACGCCACCAGCTTCGCCTTCGAGTTCTTCAGGTAAATGTCGGCATGGGTTTTGCCCATAAAGCCGACGCCGACGAGTCCGACCCTGATCGCCATTGGTTTCTCCCGGAAAGTGCCAACCGATGCGGATCCAAACTGAAAACGGAAAGTCTTCAAACTTCAAACAAACGAAAAACTGCAAACATCAATTTGGGCAGCGCTGGCCTACTCCGCCTTCTTCACCATGGCACTTAGAATGCTTGTAAGCTCTCGCGATTCTCGCACCAACGCCTCGCGCCATGCCTCCAACTTCCGATCGCCACCCGTATCCAGCAACCTCAAGTAAAATCGGCTTTCTTTGGCTTCCTTGCGCGCAATCCGCAAATGCAAGCGAGCGTCCTTCTTGCCTAATCCCTCGTTCGCTTCAATGTAATTCGCGCCCACCGATCCTGATGCGCGCACCAGTTGCCGAACATCCTCCAGGTTGCAAACGTTTCTCGGCAACTTCTTAACGAATGCGCGCACGTCCTGGGCGAACCGAAAGGTCCGCTCTTCCAGATCAAACGTCGGTTTCTCGTTCCCGCCTTGCGCAGCCAAGCTATTTTCCGTTTGGCTTTTTCCGTTTGTTTGGAATTGCCGTTTGCCGTTTTCTGTTTTCCGCTAGCGGCCCAGAATCCTATCCATGTCCTTGCTCACGCGAGCCACCAGGCCGGGCGCGGGCGGCAGCATTTCGGCGGTGCAGTAGCCGGTGTAGCCGACCTTCTTGAAGGCCTTGAGGACGGCCGGCCAGTTGACGTCGCCGGCGCCGAGGTCGCAGAAGCTGTACGCGCCGGCCCAGGCGCTGCCTTTGGCGATCTTGCGGCAGCCTTCGGCGATCTTGCCTTCCTCGCCCGTCTCGCCGCCGCCGAAGAACTTGAACTTGAAGTCCTTCCAGTGCACGCGGCCCAGGCGCTTCTTGCCCAGCATCTCGATCCAGTGTTCGGGGAAGCCGAGCAGGCGCACGTTGCCGACGTCGAAGTACGCCTTCACCTGGTTGCTCTTAAAGGAGTCGATGAACGCGATGTAGTCGTTCGGCGAGAGCAGGAACTTGTTCCAGACGTTCTCGACGCAGAGGCTCACCTTCAGCTTCTCGGCGGTCTTGACGCTCGCCTTCAGGCTCGCCTGCGCGCGCTTCCAGCATTCCTTGTACGGCAGGTGCTCGCTCTTGGGATCGAAGAAGACGTCCACGGCGCCGGGGATGTACAGCATCGCGTCGGTGCCGAGCCACTTCGCGATATGCAGGATTTTCTGCGTGATCTCGATGGATTCTTTGCGCACGCTCGCGTTGCTGCTGGTGGGGAGCTTGCCCCAGTACATGCCCGTCGCGACGCTGCTGATCTCGACGCCGACGCCCGCGGCTTCCTTCGCGATCTCCTTGCACTGCGCCTCGGTCGAATCGAGCGTGATCGCGCCGCCGGGCACGGAGAGTTCCACGCTGTCGAAGCGCTGCGCCTTGGCTTCGCGCAGGACCTTGGAGATGTCGGCCTTGCCGTCCAGGCCGCCTTCGAACGACCAGTAGCTGATGCCCTTCTTGAGTTTCGCGGCCATCGCCGTCCCCCCTCGCCAGACGCTTTTGGTATGCGGATGTGACAGAACGCCGGAATTGTAGGAACCGCACTTGGGCTGACAACCAGAGATCGCGCGCGACACGAAAAACGCCGCAGATTCGTTCGCGATTTTTCACGAAGTAGGCGCGTCAGGCGTCCTCAATCCGCCCCATCGAGATCGCCGCGGCCCCCTGCCGGCCCGCCAGGGGTTCCAGCGGCGCTTCCTGTGAAAGTTTCACGTGCTGGGCGCGGGTTCGCACGATCAGCGCCAGCCCCGCCAGCATCAGCAGCCCGAAGCCGGCCAGCGCGGCGGTGGGGCGTTCGCCCAGCGCCGGCCAGGCCATGACCGCGGTCAGCAGCGGGACGAGCAGCGTCGCCGACGTGGACGAGGCCAGGCCCACCCGCTTGACCGAGACGAAGTACAGGCTCTCGCCGATGCCCATGATCACCGGGCCGGAGATCAGCAGCACCAGGACCGGGACCGGCTCGGCGGAAAGAATCCAGGCGCGGTTCCCCCAGAAGAGGAGCGCGGGCAGCGTGCCCAGCGACGCGACCCAGAAGATCATCATCGAGGCCACCGTGGGTTCGACCTTGGGCAGCCAGGCCTTTACGCCCAGCGAGTACAGCGCCCAGAGCAGCGCGCAGAGGAGCAGCAGGCCGGCGCCCTGGCCCAGGGTCCACTGCGTCGTCCCGCCGTCGCGCGCGAGGCACAGCGCGAAGAGCCCGATGGACGCGACGAGAAAGCCGACCACGAACCCGGGGCGGCGGACGAGGCGGCGTTCGTCGGCGAAGCAGACCACCGAAAAGAGGATGGCAAAGAGCGGCACCGCGCGCGTGATCAGGATCGCCAGCGTGGCCGACGTAAGGAACGTGCCGGCGACGAAGGCCAGGATGCCCAGCAGGTAGCCCAGCCCGAGCAGCAGGTACCGCGCGGGGTAACGCAGGGCCTCGCGCGCCTGCGCGCGGTGGTAGCGCAGCACCCAGCAGGTGAGCGCCAGCGCCGTGGCCGTGGTGCGGAAGAAGACCGCGTTGTATTTGTCGCAGCCGTGATCCTGAAGGTACTTCAGGATGGGCGTGACGGCGGCCCAGAGCACCAGGCAGATGCCGATGGGGGCGTAATCGCCCGCCAGGCGCCCGGGCTTTTCAGCCTCCAGGACCACCGCGGCCGCGACGGCGCTTCCGGGCGCCGGATTCTCCATGAGGTTCGGACGCGCGCTCAGCGGCGGCTCTTCGCGCGCTTGGCCTTCGGCTTCGGCTTGCTCGCCGCGGGCTTCTTGCCGGCGGACTTGGACGGCTTCACCGCGATCGAGAGCCGCTTGCCGGCTTTCGCGGAGTTCACCGCGCCGAAGACCATCGCCAGGCTCTGGATGTTGTCCTCGCACGAGGTCTCCGGCGGCGTGCCGCTCTCGATGGCTTCGATGAAGCGCTTCAGCGAGCCCAACTGCCCGGCGGTGCTTTCTTCGAGCGGGAGCGCGAGGGTGTCGAGCGGGCGGACGAAGCCGGTCGAGCCCGCCTGCGGGACCTCGGCCGTGGGCGGCGTGCTCTTGTCGAAGCGGATGCTGCCCTTGGTCCCGATGATGCGCCAATCGCCGTTCCAGCTCGTGTTGCAGCCTTCGGCGCACCAGCTTCCGCGGTAGTTGAAGACCAGCCCCCCGGACATCTCGAAGATCGCCACGGCCGAGACGTCGCCCTTGTACCAGCTCCCCTTGGGGTTGAACTCGTGGCAGGTCACGGCCAGCGGGTCGGCGCCGGTGACGCAGCGCATCATGTCGAAGTGGTGGATGCTCATGTCGAGCAGCAGCGGGTGGGCCATCTCGTCGCGGAAACCGCCGAAGTGCGCGCCGATGTAGAAATCGATATTGAAGGTGGTCACGTCGCCGATCAGGCCATCGGCGATGGCCTTGCGGATCGCGCGGACTTCCTTGGCCCAGCGGTAATTCTGGCTGACCATGTAGACGCGCCCGGCCTTCTTGGCCGCGGCGACCATCTTCCGCGCGTTGGCCATCGAATCCGCGAGCGGCTTTTCGCCCAGCACGTGGCAGCCGGCGGCAAGCGCCGTGAGGGTCACGTCCTTGTGCGCGGCGGGAATGGTGACGTCGATCACGATCTCCGGCTTGTGCGCCTCGATCGCCTTCTTCAGGCTCGTCCCGGCGATGGCCTTGCTGAGCCCGAATTTTTCGGCGGTGGCCTCGGCCGCCTCCTGCCGGATGTCCACCAGCCCGACGATTTCCACCAGGGGCGACTCGGCCAGCATCTTCAGCCAGGCCTGCCCCATCCCGCCGCAGCCCGTCTGGACAATCCGGTAACGCTTGCTCATGCACGGCTCCTTCTAGGTGTTTAGGGGGCGTACTTTAGCCCGATGTTCGGACTCGAAAATGCGGCCTTTACGCTACAGGTGGTTCGTGCCCTACGACGATACCTAGCTTGGCATCGTTTCCCAGTGTAGGAGCGCGACGGTTATGATTCGCACGGCCATCGGTATCGGCGTGTTGGCCATCGTCTGCGGCATCGGCGTGATCGTCTATCGTCAGATGCAGGCGCAGTCCGAGGACCTCGCCGCCGGTCCTTCCACCACGCCCACGCCGCCCAAGCAGGTCCCCGCGCCCGAGGTCAAGCCGGAGCCCGCTCCGGAAAACCGCGCGCCCACGCCCGTGGTGAATCCCGCGCCGGCCCCGGCTCCCGCGCCCGCGCCGGCGCCCGCTCCGGCCCCCCGGCAGGAAGAGATCCGGACGCCGGAGACCGAACCGGGGCACGGTTCGGGGCTGGTCACCTACAAGGTCAAGCCCGGCGACTCCCTCTGGGAGATCAGCAAAAAGGTGTACGGTTCGCCCAACCACATCAAACTGATCGCCGACGCGAACAACCTCAACGCCACCTCCGTCCTGCACATCGGCCAGTTGCTCGTCATCCCGGAACTGCGCACCAACAAGGCCACGCCGCCCGACGCCGACCACGAGATGTCCGCGGCGCCCCAGCGCGAACCCGAGACCCATCAGGAAGAGTCCCAGCCGATGCCGCCCACGTTGAGCCGCACGGCCCCTTCCCGCTGAAACGACCCGGCGCTCACGCGCCGGACCTCGAACCGGGAAGCCGTGGGGGGCTTCCCGGTTCGGGCCTGATCCCCGAGGCGCATCCATGCCGAAGCTCTTCGCCGTCCTCCCGCTGCTCGCGCTCCTGCTCACCGGCTGCGGCGAGACCCCCGAGCCGTTGAGCGTGCGCCAGCGCGCGCCCTCGGGCGACCCGCTCTTCGATACCCTGGGACGCATCGTGGAGGCGCGCTACCGGCGCGACGCCGACGACGCCTTCGTCCGCAAGGTGATGGCCGCGACCGTGATCCAGCCCGCCGACCTGAACGGCGACGGGCGCGAGGAACGCATCGTGGAAGTGAACTTCGGCATGGATTCGACCGGCAACCGCGGCTTCTACGTGCTCAGCCCCGACGCCGGCGGCTGGCGCATCATCGGCGAGATGGGCGGCGACACCTTCCGCGTCCTCGGCATCCCCAAGAACCTCGGCGCGTCCTACCCCGATCTCGAGACCGTCTGGAACTTCCCCAAGGGCGGAAGCAAGCGCCGCGTCTACCGCCACAACGGCGTCGGCTACATCGAACTCCGCTAGCCCTCGGCCGGGCGACCGATCAGCGCCCACGGCCGCCCGTTCACCCGCGTCAGAAAGACCGTCCGCACCTCGTCCCCGTCCAGCTTCAGCGCCCGCTGAGCCTCCTCGGCGTCCAGGCCAAGGCCGCGCTGCTTCCATTCCACGCGCCCGACCTTGCGTGACCGCAGCGCTTCGCGCAGCCGCTTGATCGAATAGGGCATCTGTTCCTCGATCGCGTAGGCGCGCGCGAAGGGCGTGGCCGCCCGGCGTTCGCCCGTCAGGAAAGCGATGGCCGGATCGATCTGCGCCGCGCCGATCCGTTCGGCCAGCAGCGGGACCAGCCGCGCGCGCAGCACCGACGGGTCGGGCTCGTACAGGTACGCGCGGGGTTCCGAGAGCGCCGCCGGCGGCGGGGGCGTCTCGGCCGCGAGCGTTTCGCCCCCGGGCAGCAGCGTGGCGCGCAGCCCGGCCGTTCGCAGCGGGCCGAACCAGAGGACGCCTTCCTTCAGTTCGCCGTCCACGCTGAGGAATTCCTGCTCGGCCTCGAACGCGTCGAGTTCCTCGTGGGGGACGCCCGGGGCGAGCTTGACCCCGCACGCGGGCATCGCCGCGCGCCAGGCGGCCATGCGGTCCATCGACGGGCGGTACCCGCGCATCGAGACGTGCCGGCGCCCTCCGGCGCGCCGGTCTGGATCGAAGAAGAAGGCCGCGGCCGGTGGCGGAGGGTCCTGTTCCAGGTCGAGCGCGTGGAAGCGCAGGCGGTCTTCCAGGCCCAGCGCGCGCGCGTTGGCCTCGGCCATGCGCAGGCGCAGCGGATCGAGGTCCGCCGCTTCCACGCGCGCGACGGCCGCGAGGCTCAGCGCGTCGCCGCCGATGCCGCAGCAGAGGTCCGCGACGGAGGCGAAGCCCGCAAAGCGCCGCGCCCGGTGGGCCGCGATGCGTTCGCCGCTGGCCTGTTCGAGCGCCTCGGCGGTGAAGTACATCCGCGCCGCCGCGGAGAACTTCGCCCGCGCGCGCGCCCGAAGCATGGCCTGTTCGAGCGCCGCGCGCGCGAGTTCGCGGGGGTACTGTTTCGAGAGCCGTTTGTGATGCGCGAGCAGCGTCTCGCGGGCCGGCGCGAGCGCCTCGGCCTCGGCCAGCGCCGCCTGGCCTTCCCGCGTGAGCAGCGCGTCGAAGCTGGCCGGGTCCATGCCGTTCAGGCTAAAAAGGAGAGCGTCAGGCGGGCGAGTTCCTCGCGCCAGCCGCGGTTGTAGAAGTTATGGTTCGCGCCGGCGATGGTCTCGAAGCGCACCTGCGCCGCGCAGCCCGCCGCGTGCAGCTTCTCGAAATGCGCGCGGGCCGGCGGAGCCTCCTCGTCGCCCCCGCCCCATACGAAAAGCGCGCGGCCTTTCCAGGCAAGCAGTTCCTTCTCGATGTCGCGCGCGGAGTCCTTCGGGTTGCGCTCGCCGGCGGCTTTCTTCTCGGTCGTGCCCAGGTTCTTCTTCACGCGGTCCATGTTCACCTCGCCGCGCACGAGCTTCTTCCACGTCTCGAGGCGGAAGACCTTGCCCGCGTACTGCTTGATGTTCTTCCAGCGGCGGCGGCGGTCGAAATCCTTCGAGCGCGCGGGCTGGTACGGCAGGATCGAGAAAGCCGCGGCCGCGGGAATGTCCTTCGGCCGCAGGCTCGCGAGCCCCAGCGCGACGTTGCCGCCCGAGCAGATCCCGCCGACGGCCGCCGGCACGCCGGGCGCGCGCGCGCGCAGCGCGTCGTAGCCCGCGGAGGCATCCGCGATCATGCGGTCCAGGTCTCCGGCCTCGAACGCACCGCTCGAATCGCCGCGCCCGTGCAGGTCGATGCGCAGCACCGTGTGTCCCCCGGCCGCGAGGCGGCTTGCGAGCTGCACCAGCAGTTCAGCGGGGCCTGTGCGCGGACCCGACCAGCCGGGCAGCAGCAGCAGGGACGTCTTGGTCGCCGGCGCGGCGGCCGGTTCATGAAAGGTCGCGCCCAGCGTTCCGCCGCCGGGCACGGCCAGCGCCACGGCCTCGCGGCGTTCGGCGCCGAAGGGCATCGCGAAGGCCATCGCAGAGGTCAGCGCGGTCGCGGCGCTCACGCGCGGGCCTCCCGGTCCTGCTTTGCGCTACGTATTAGGGCCTCGCCCAGGGCCGCGCGGAGCGCTTCGGCCTCCTGCGGAGCATAGTCGCGCCAGCCCGCGCCGGTCTTCACGCCCAGGCGGCCCTGTTCCACCAGGCGCGTCAGCACTTCGGGCGCGGACCGGTCCGCGCAGAGCCCGGGAAAGATCGAGTCGCAGATCGCGGCGTAGACATCCAGGCCGCCCAGGTCCGCGGTCCCGAAAATCCCCGTCACCGGCACGCGCCGCCCAAAGCAGCCGCGCACCACCGCGTCGATCTCCTCCGGCGTCGCGACGCCTTTCGCCACCAGGTCCATCGCCTCCCGCTGGAGCGCGAAGGCCAGGCGGTTGCCGATAAAGCCGGGCACTTCCTTGCGGAGCACGACCGGCTGCTTGCCGCAGGCGCGCAGCAGGGTCTCGACGCGCGCGAGCACGTCCGCCCGCGTCCCGGCGTGCGGGACCAGTTCGACGAGCGGGAGCAGGTGCGCGGGGTTCCAGTAGTGCGCGACCAGCAGGCGTTCGGGATGGCGCAGGCCTTCCGCGAGCGCCGTGGGCATGAACGTGGAGGTGTTGCTGGCCAGGATCACGTCCGGCGAGACGGCCGCTTCCAGTTCGGCGTAGAGCGCGCGCTTGAGGTCCAGGCGTTCGGGGACCGCTTCGAGAATCAGTTCCGCGCCCGCAATCGCTTCGTCACGCTTTGAGGTGAAGCGCACGCGGGCGAGCACATCGTCCGCGGATGCTTCCAGCAGTCCGTGCGCGCGCAGGGCTTCGGCGTTGGCGCGGATCAGGGCGCGGGCGGTCTCGAGCTGTTCGGGGCGCGGGTCGCAGAGCCGCACGGTGCGGCCGTGGGCGGCCAGGTCGAGGGCGATGTTCGCGCCCATGGTCCCGGCGCCGAGGATCGCGAGCGTATCGAGCGGCATGCGGGCGGGCCCCGGGCGGCGCGGAGGACGCGCTAGAAGTCGAGCCGGAATTCGTGGCCGAGGTAGCGCTTGCGCGCCTCGGGGTGATTCACGATCTCGCGCGGCGACCCGTGAATCCAGATCACGCCTTCGTCCATGATGTAGGTGCGGTCGGTGATGTTCAGCGTCTCGCGGACGTTATGGTCGGTCAGCAGCACGCCCACGTTGGCGCGCTTGAGGTCGCGCAGGATGTTCTGAATCTCGTTCACCGCGATCGGGTCGATGCCGGCGAACGGTTCGTCGAAGAGCACGATCTTGGGGTTCAGCGTCATCGCGCGGGCGATCTCGAGGCGCCGGCGTTCGCCGCCGGAGAGCGTGGCCGCGCGCCCGCGCCGCACGGTCTCCAGGCCCAGCATGCGGATCAGTTCGTCCAGCTTCTTCGTGCGCGCGGCGCGGTTGCCGACCTGGAGTTCCAGGACGGCGAGGAGGTTTTCCTCCACCGAGAGCTTCTGGAAGACGCTGGGTTCCTGCGCCAGGTAGCCCAGGCCGCGGTTGGCGCGCGCATACATCGGCAGCCGGGTGATCTCGCGGTTGTCGAAGCGCACGCTGCCGGTGTCGGGCTGGAGCATGCCCATGATCATGCGGAAGGTGGTCGTCTTGCCCGCGCCGTTGCGCCCCAGCAGCCCGACGATCTCGCCCGGGCCGACGTTGATGTCCACGCCGCGGACGACTTCGCGCTTGCCGAAGGATTTCTTGAGCCCCTGCGCCTGGAGCAGAGGTTCCGGCGGAGGCTTGGGCGGCGCGGCCATGACCCGGCGAAGCTGGTAACTGCTGGCCGAAGGCAGCCCGATGATCGAGGTCTCCGGCGGCAGCGGAAGCGTTTCCGGCACGGGCGCGAACGGCGAATCCGGCGCCGGCAGGAAGGCGCTACGCCCGGGCGACGAGGGCGCGACGACCGAGACGATCGCCGGGCTCGGCGCAGCTTCGGGTTTCTTCGCGCCGTTGCCGTTCGATCCGCCCGCGTGGTCGCCGTTGCTGCCCGAAGCCGTCGCGGCCGGAGCGGCCTCGGCCGGCGCGGGCTTCCGGGCCGGCAGGAGTTCCTCTTCGGGCGTCAGGACTTCTTCCGAGGGCGGCGTGGGCGGCTTCGCGGTCGCCACGGCCGGTTCGGCGGCCGGCGCAGGAACGTCCGGCGCAACAGGCGCTGTGGTCGCCGCGACGACAACGGGTTCCGCAGGCGGCGGGACGTCCGGCGCTTTGGGCGGCAATTCGTCGAGCTTCTCGGGCTTGTACCCGGACGGTTCGGTTTCGGGGCGCGGCGGGGCGGTCGGCGGGAGCAGCGCCTGGAGCGCGTCCTTGCCGGAGAGTTCCACCTCCATCGCGGAAATCTGCGAGGCGCTCGGCATGGGGATGTTCAGCGCGCCCGGCGGAAGCATCAGCGTGGCTTCGTGGTCCTCGGCCGGCTTCGTCCCGGGCGGCACAGGCGCCACGACCGGCTTGCCGTTCTTGGCCGCCTCGGCCTCGAAGGCCGCGATCTGCTGTTCCGTCGGCATGGGAATCTTGATCGCGCCGGGCGGAAGCATCAGGGTCTGGTTGACGAGGGTGTCTTCGGCGGGTTCGTCGGCCTTGGGTGCGGCGGCTGTTTCGGCGGCGTCCCGCGGCGTCGGCGAAGACGAGGGGGCCGGAGCGGCGTCGGATGCGGCAGCTTCTTGGACCGGCTCGCTCAACGTTCACGCACCTCTGGAAAACAACCCTGTCGGACCGGGAGCCCAGCGCCCCGGCTACGGCCTGCCTGCGACCGTCAATGTGCCCGCACTATAAACGATTCCAGGCCGATTGAAAACCTCAGTGCAGGATTCGCCAGCGCGACGGCGGCCACCAGATCAGCGAGCCCCGCCCGACAAAATTCTGCCTCGGCACGAACCCCCAGACGCGGCTGTCCTGCGAGGACGGCGAGTTGTCGCCCAGCACCATGTACATGTCCTTGTTCATCTCGCTGTCGGGCGCGTTGGGGTTGAACTTGGGAATCTCGGCGACGTACATCCCGTCCTGCCAGACGCGCTTCTTGTCCCGCAGCGGTTCCCCGCCGTCCATGCGGATGGGGTTTTCGCCGAAGCTGCTGTCCATCGAGGTCGTGTAGTACAGGTCGTGAAAGAGGTCCAGCCGCGCGATCTCGGCCTTGGCGCCCTCGGTCAGGCGCACCTTCGCGACCGAGGCCACGCGCTTGCCGGAGCCCAGCGGCGCGACCTCCACCTTTAAAGGAGGCAGTTCGCGGCCGTCCAGTTCGGCCACCACGGTGCCGTCCACGAAGGCCAGCGAGACGACGTGCGTCTGCCCGGCGCTCAGCGTCGCGCTTTCCGGGCAGGGATGCGTCGCGGCGTCGGCGGCGAGCTTGGGCGCCTCGCCGCCCAGCGAGAGGCTCCAGACCGCGCGGTGCCGGTCGGACCCGGCCTCGAGCACCAGCGCGCCGCCGGAGGTCTTCGGCGCAATCGCGAGTTCGATCTTCACGTCCCCGCAGGCGCTCTCCTTCGGATGCCCGCCGTAGAAGAAGGGCGTGCCGCGCCCGGCGGCGGTATCGCCGTAGTCGGGGCGCGCGCGCGCGCCGGGTTCGTCCTCGCTCTTGGCGCCCGTGGGATCGGCTTCGTCTTCCTGGTCGGTGACGGGATGCCAGTTGAAGTCCGGGACGATCTGCGGTTCGCCGTCGGCGATCTGTTCGAGCGTGCGCGTGAGCGGGAAGGCGACTTCCCCGCACTTGGGGCAGCGCACGCCGCTCCACGAGTTCGCGATGTAAGGCCGGATGTACGGGGAGGTCGCGCGCGAATCGCGGAAGGTGATCCCGCCGGAGGACTTTTCGAGCTGGCTGCGCGGGCAGTGGACGTGCACGAACGGCCAGCGCCCCAGTTTGCAGTACGCGTTGGTCACCGGATACGCGTAGGCCAGTTCGCAGGGGCCTTCGACGTCCAGGAGCCAGCGCTTCTCGGCCTCGCGGTAGACGCGCTTCGCGGTCCCGCCGTTCACTTTCCAGGGAAAGGCGGCGGCGTTTTCGGTGATCACGGCGTCGCGGGCGATCTTCGCCATCGCGTCGGCGTCCGCGGCGACGTCAGGGACGGGCTTTTCGCGGAAGGCCGTGCGCACGACCGGCTGCCAGAGGTTGCGCTGCAGGTCGGGATCGTGTTCAAACTTGCGGACGATGCGGTCTTCCCGCGTGGCCTTGTCGCGCAGGAACAGGTCGCCGCCGGAGATCACCAGCGTGTCGCCGGGCAGCCCGACCAGGCGCTTGATGTAGTTCTTGGGCTTCTCGGGACTGCCGGCCCAGGCCGGGTCGTATTCGAAGACCACGACGTCGAAGCGTTCGGGTTCGCCCGCGATCGCCTGGCGCTGCCAGGCCAGGAAGCCGCCCACCGCCACCACGGCCATCAGCGCGACGAGGACGAACGAGGTCCAGAGGCGCTTCCAGGCCTTGCCGAGCACGAAGGCCGCGAGCAGCAGCGCGATCACCAGGGCCAGCGGCGCCAGCGCGTGGGTCAGGCCGACATACGCGATCTTGTTGGTGACGATGCGGTCGCCGTAGTCTTCGTGGCCGATGAGCGTCGGTTCCATGGAGCCCGACGGAATCTTGAAGGGCTCGAAGATCACAAAGCGCAGGATCAGCAGCAGGCCGAGAAAAATGGCGAAGAAGGTCCAGGAGTCCCAGAAGGACTTCTTCTTATCTTCTTTAGGTTCTGCTTCAGACATGGGGCACCATGAAAATGGACGCGCACGTTGTAATCGTCTTCAAAAACACTGCCTAGGAAGAAAAGGGGCGCGGCCAGCGGTAGGCGGATGGTAACCTTTGATCAGTGCCATTTGCAGCTTGCAGCATGCCGAATGCCCATTGCTTGCTGCCTCTTACGTGAACAAGGTCACTCACCTTGAGCTAGACACAGGTACCAGGTGCTGGGTTCAATCTGCCTTTAGACAGTCCATCCTTGAGCCAGCCGCGCCGATCTATTTGAGTTCCACCAGTTCGGTCTTGTTCGTTTCGTTCAGGGCCTGCTGTACGCGCTGCCCGAATTCCTGAATCCGGTCGATCTGGTTCCAGACCTCACGCTGAGGCCGCCCGTAGGACGTCGTTTCGGTGATCTCGTAACCTTCCAGGATCACGTCCTCGACCTTCATGCCCTTGTCGGTCAGCGTCTCTTTCTTTCGCTCGATCTTTTTTACGGCCCGGTGCCGAATCAGCCCGGCCCCCGACTCGTACACGCTCACGTTTTCGGGCCGCGTGGGCAGCGACCGGGCCGCCTGTTCCAGTTTGGGCACGATGTCGTTCTTAAGCACCAGGAGTTCCGGCACGGTCATCTCGCGCTCCTGGCCATCCAGGTCCACGACCTTGGCCTTCGCACGCTGATTGGTCAGGCTGATCCGCAAAGCCAATTCACGATCCTTTACCAGCACGGCTTCGATCTGCTTCTGGCATTCCTCTATCGTGTAATGCCGCTGCACGGACTTTTCGGAACCGGGTTCCGGCTGAAAAGCGCCCGCGCCTTCGATCTGCTTGCAACGGAAGCTGCGCTTGTCTTCGCCCGCCTGGCTCAACCGGTTGCACCAACTCTGAAGGTCCGTAGCCAGTTTCTTTCTTTGATTGAAAGCATCGCTGATGGTCATCGCCATAAAAGGCTCCCGGCTGAAAATAGGAGAACTATTCTTCGTCGTCGCGCGTATCCAGCACCGCAAGGAAGGCTTCCTGCGGGACTTCCACGGCGCCGATGTTCTTGATGCGCATGCGCTTCTTGCCTTCCTTCTGCTTCTCGAGCAGCTTGCGCTTGCGCGTGATGTCGCCGCCGTAGCACTTGCTGGTGACGTTCTTGGCCGTGGCGCTGATCGATTCGCGCGCGACGATCTTGCCGCCGATGGCCGCCTGCAGCGCGATGACGAAGAGGTGCTTGCGGATCTGCTTGCGCAGCTTGATCAGCACCTTGCGCCCGCGGTTCTCGGCGTTCGAGCGGTGGCAGATCATCGAGAGCGCGTCCACGGGCGTGCCGTGCACGAGAATGTCGAGCTTGACGAGTTCGTCTTCCTGGAAGCCGGTCACGTGGTAGTCCATCGTGCCGTAGCCCTTGGTGCAGCTCTTCAGGCGGTCGTAAAAGTCGAAGACGAGTTCGGCGAGCGGCAGGTCGTAGTGCAGCATGCAGCGCGTGGTGCCGATGTATTCCTGTTTCACGAACTTGCCGCGGCGGTCCTCGCAGAGCGTCATCAGGTTGCCGATGTACTCGCTGGGAACGATGAATTCGACCTTCGCGATGGGCTCGAGGAAGCCCTGAATCTGCGAGGCCTCCGGAACCTGGCTGGGGTTGGTGATCGTCTCGACTTTGCCGTCGTTGTACTTGATCTGGTAGGTCACGTTCGGCGCGGTCTGGACCAGGTCCAGGTTGAATTCGCGCTCCAGGCGTTCCTGGACGATCTGCATGTGCAGCAGGCCCAGGAAGCCGCAGCGGAAGCCGAAGCCGAGGGCCGCGGAGTTTTCCGCCTGGTAGACGAAGGCGCTGTCGTTGAGCGAGAGCTTTTCGAGGGCGCGCTTGAGCGATTCGAAGTCGCCGTCGTTGGCCGGATACAGTCCGCAGAAGACCATCGGCTGCGGCTCCTTGTACCCCGGCAGGGGCTCGATGCTGTCGCGCGCGGTCAGGGCCGAGACGACGGTGTCGCCGACCTTCACGTCGTGGATGTCCTTGATGGTCGCGGTCATGAAACCGACGTCGCCGGCGCCGAGTTCGTCGGCCTGCACGGGGCGCGGCGCGAAGCGGCCGACCTCGGCGACTTCGAACTGCTTCGCCGAATGGTGCATGCGGATGCGGTCGCCCTTCTTCACCTTGCCGTCCACGACGCGGATGTAGGTGACCACGCCCTTGTAGTCGTCGTACTTGCAGTCGAAGATCAGCGCGCGCAGCGGCTTGGCCAGTTCGCCCTGCGGCGGGCGGATGCGTTCGACGACGGCCTCCAGAATCTCGTCGATGCCGATGCCGGCCTTGCCCGAGGCGAAGAGGCACTGTTCCTGCGGAATGCCCAGCACCTGTTCCACTTCTTCGGCGGACTGATTGATCTGGGCGCTGGCCAGGTCGATCTTGTTCAGCACCGGAATGATGTCCAGGTTGGAGTTGAAGGCCAGCAGCGCGTTGGCCACCGTCTGCGCTTCCACCCCCTGCGTCGCATCGACCAGCAGCAGCGCGCCCTCGCAGGCGGCCAGGCTGCGCGAAACTTCGTAGTTGAAGTCCACGTGCCCGGGCGTGTCGATCAGGTTGAGCTGATAGTTCTTCCCCGATTTGGGATGCTTGTAGCGAATCGTGACCGCGCTGGCCTTGATGGTGATGCCGCGTTCGCGCTCCAGGTCCATGTCGTCCAGAATCTGGTCGCGGAATTCGCGCTCGGTGATCGCGCCGGTCTTGAGCAACAGGCGGTCCGCGAGCGTGGATTTGCCGTGATCGATGTGGGCGATGATGCAGAAATTACGGGTCAGTTCGGTCATGGGACTGGCGGATGGGTCCTGCGCAGGGCTGGTGTATGAAAGTTCGCGCAACCGGGCGCAAACCAAAAAGCATTCTACCCAAGAACCTCCGCCCTTCCAGCCGCTAAATACCGCACCCCGCGCGCCGCCAACTCCTGCCATGGCACGGGCTTTCGGCCACTCCGAAATCCGCGCGCATTCGGACGAATCCCGCGCGGCACCTTCCATAGAGATTATGGGCCAAACAGGCCGATTTTGCGTGAGTTGGCGTGCCTTCGGTCCATCTACCCATGTCCATTCTCCTGCCGAGGCATGGTGAAGGTGGTCAGAAACGGCACAGGTGACCCGAAGGAATCGATAGCTGTGGCACACAAGGTGCAAGCAGGCTGTTTCGGGTATAGTTTCGCAGGCTGAAGTGCAGGAAATTACGGCAAATCAACGTCTTTCACGAAGAGGAGCCAGCGCGCGTGTCGGGAAATCCCATTCTGTAGAACGCGCCTGCACGCCTGAAGATAGGGAGATGTCATGCGGACGAACGCACCTGTGAATAAGCGCCTCCTGCCCCTGCTGGCGCCGGTCGCGGCGCTGCTGGCGGCCGTGGGCGTCTGGGGCACCTGGTCGCCTGAAGGCGCTCCGGCGGTAGTGAAGGCCGAAGGTTCGGGCGCGCCGGGCTTCCCGATCAAGAATCCGATCGACCGCTACGTCCTGGAAAAGCTCCAGGAGAACAAGCTCGAACCGTCCGGCGTCTGCAGCGACGAAGAGTTCTGCCGCCGCGCCTTCCTGGACATCGTGGGGATGATTCCCACGCCCTTCGAACTCCGCAATTTCCTGAACGACCGTTCGTCCCTGCGCCGCCAGCGCCTGGTCGAAAACCTGCTCAAGGACCCGCGCTACGGCAACAAGTGGGCCGTGGTCTGGGGCGACCTGCTGCGGGAGCACTCCAACGGACGCCGCCAGGAAGGCACGGTACGGGGCAGCTTCCGCGACTGGATCAAGGACGCGCTCAACGACAACGTCCCCTACAACAAGTTCGTGACGGACCTGATCTGCGCCAACGGCCGCGCGGAGGACAACGGCGCGGTGAACTTCTTCCTGCGCGACGAGAACGACCGCGTCGAGACCGTGAACATGGTCTCGAACGTCTTCATGGGTTCGCGCATGGCCTGCGCGCAGTGCCACGACCACCCCTTCGACAAGTGGGAACAGAAGGACTTCCACAGTTTGATGGCCTTCCTCAACCCGCGCACCTCGGTGCAGCTCGACCAGGCGGCCTCGCTGGCGAACCTGAAGAACGCGCGCGTGCCCGCCGACATCATGGCGATCCTCAAGCCGTACATCGAGAAGGCCGAGAAGGAAGTCGAGGCCGAGGACGACAACGGCGGCGCCATGGGTGCGATGGGCAACATGAACGGCGGCGGCATGGGCAAGAACATGGCCCGCAAGGGCGGCGGCCTGAACCTGCGCCAGGTCGAACAAGAAGTCGAAAAGAAGCTGGGCCGCGAGAAGGCCGAACGCCTGCGCCAGATCTTCCAGGGCTCGCAGATCCGCAAGGTCGTCGAACGCCCCATCGGCGATTACCGCATGCCGACCGAAGGCGACAGCGCCGACAAGCGCGCCAAGAACTCGGGCGAGATCGTCGAGCCCGTCTTCCCCTGGGACCCGGAATTGAAGGCCGCCCCGCGCGCGTCCCGCCGCGAGGCGCTCGCGAAGTTCGTGACCGAGAGCCGCCGCTTCGCGGAGGTGCAGGTCAACCGCGTCTGGCAGCAGATCTTCGGGCGCGGCATCGTCGATCCGGTGGACGACTTCCGCGAAAAGAACCCGCCGACGCACCCCGAACTGCTCAAGTTCCTGGCCGATGAGTTCGTCCGCGCGAAGTTCGACAACAAGGCGCTGATCAAGCTGATCCTGACCTCCAGCACCTACGAGCGCTCGTCGGTGCCCACCGCCTCGAACAAGGAAGACACGCAGTATTACTCGCACTACCGCATCCGCCGAATGACCGCGGAACAGATCTTCGACTCGATCCTGGTCGCCACCGGGCGCACCGACGGCCTGGCCGAACTGGGCAAGCCCCGCCAGGCCGTGCAGGCGATGGACGCCGGCGGCGGGCGCAAGGGCGGCGCGCCCAAGGGCGCCAAGGTGGACTGGGCCGTCGACCTGCCCACGCCCGCGCGCAACGGCACCTTCATGAACCTCTTCAACCAGCCCGACCGCGAACAGATCGTGACCGAGCGCGACCGCAGCGGTTCGATCTCGCAGGCCCTCGAACTCCTGAACGGGCAGGCGATCAACGGCGCGGTGCAGGCCAAGCCCGGCACGCTCTCCCGCGAACTGCTCGACGCCAAGAAGGACGGCATCGCCATCGCCACCGAACTGTACCTCTCGACGCTCTCGCGCTACCCGACCAAGCAGGAACTGGACGTGGCCAAGATCGTCCTGCGCGGCGCGCCGCCCGAAGAACAGACCGTGGAAGACTTCCACTGGGCGCTGCTGAACACGCGCGAGTTCATGTTCGTGAAGTAGGTACCAGGGGTCAGGGAACAGGGGTCAGGGAACAGGGAACGGCAAAGACAACGACCTACGAAGCGAAAAAGGCCAGGCAAGGAGTTTTGACATGGGCAAGATTCAGGCGACGGGCACCTCGAACGGCACCATCGACTGTGACGGCGCGGACGGGCTGAGCCGGCGCAGCTTCTTCAAGACGGGCATGTTCGGGTTCATGGGCCTGGGCCTGCTGGACCTGATGAAGGCCAGCGTGCTGGCCGAGGGCGCGGAGGTCAGCAAGTGCGACTCCGTGATCCTGGTCTGGCTCGCGGGCGGCCCCAGCCACATCGATACCTTCGACCCCAAGCCGGGGCAGGCGACGGGCGGCCCGGTCAAGGCCATCAACACCAGCGCCGACGGCATCCAGATCAGCGAGTACATGCCGGTCATCGCCCGCAACATGAAGCACGCGGCCCTGATCCGCTCGCTGACCAGCAAGGAAGGCAGCCACGAGCGCGCCACGTACGAGATGCACACCGGCTACAAGCCGCTGGGGAGCATCAAGCATCCCAGCGTGGGCTCGCTGGTGGTGCAGCAGAAGGATAAGAAGAACCCCGAGATTCCCGCGTACATCAGCATCGGCGGCACCAGCTTCGGGGCCGGCTTCCTGGGCACGCAGGTCGCGCCGTTCTACATCGGCGACCCGAACAACCCGACCCGCAACCTCGATTTCCCCGCCAACGTGGACCACGACCGCTTCAAGCGCCGCGTGGACCTGCTTACCGCCGTGGACAAGGAATTCTCGGGCCAGAAGCGCAGCGAATCGATCAACGAGTACGGCCAGTACTACAAGGACGCCGTGCGCATGATGTACTCGAAGTCGGTCGAGGCCTTCGACCTGAACAAGGAACCCGAGATCTACCGGAAGGGCTACGGCGACAACAATTTCGGCAAGTCGTGCCTGATGGCGCGGCGCCTGATCGAGAAGGGCGTGCGCTTCGTCGAGGTCTCGCTGGGCGGCTGGGACAACCACCAGAACGTCTTCGAAGCCGTGGAGCGCAACTGCAATACGCTCGACCCGGCCCTGGGCACGCTGATCGAGGATCTGAACGCGCGCGGCCTGCTCAAGCGCACGATGGTCGTCTGCACGGGTGAGTTCGGGCGCACGCCGAAGATCAACGCGAACAACGGGCGCGACCACTATCCGCGCGTCTGGTCGGGCCTGGTCGCGGGCGGCGGGATCAAGAGCGGCTACGTGCACGGCGCCAGCGACGCGACCGGCAGCGAAGTGAAGGACGGCGCGGTCGGCCCGGGCGAACTGCACGCCACGATGTTCGACGCGCTGGGCGTGGACTTTACCAAGGAAAACCAGACCGATCAGGGCCGCCCGATCCGCATCGTGGACAAGGGCAAGCCGGTCAAGGACCTGCTCTCGTAACCGAAAGACTTCGCACGCCTTCCACCGGGCCGCCTTCGCGCGGCCCGGTTTTATTTCAACGCGCATGGTGAAAAGCGTTTTCGTCCTATTGCGTTCCCGCGCCGCGTTTGGTATTGAGAGAGTCCCGTAGCGGTTGCGCTTCGGCGCGGCCTCCAGTCACGGGAGCCCCTGATCAAGTGTCCGTAGCGGTCGTCTTACCAGCCCGGCTGGCGTCCTCGCGTTTGCCGGGCAAACTCCTCCTGGACCGCACCGGGCGGACGGTGCTGGAACACACCCTTGCCTGCGCGCTGGAAGCGAAGAAGCGCTCCTCGGGCCTGATCACCCAAGTCGTGGCCGCCTGCGACGACGCGAAGCTGGTCGCCGCGGCCGAACGCGCGGGGGTCAAGGCCGTGATGACGCGCCCGGACCATCCGAGCGGCACCGACCGCATCGCCGAAGCGGCCGCGCCGCTGAGCGAAGACGTGATCGTGAACCTGCAGGCCGACGAGCCGGAACTCGACCCGGACCTGGTCGTGCAGGTGGCGGTGCTGCTGACGGGCAACGCGGGAAATGCCAGCATGTCCACGCTGGCGGTGCCGGTCTTCGACGAAGCGAAGTGGCTGAAGCCGAACGTGGTGAAGGTGGTCGTGGACGGGCAGGGGCGCGCGCTGTACTTCAGCCGCGCGCCGATCCCGCATCCGCGCGAGGAAAGTTCGGCGGCGCAGGCGTGGTCGCTGGGCGGGCGGCGCGTGTACGGGCTGCACCACCTGGGGCTGTACGCGTACCGAAAGGATTTTCTGCTGGGCTACAAGGACCTGCCGCCGAGCCGGCTCGAACAGCTTGAGAAACTGGAGCAGTTGCGGGCGCTGGAGGCCGGGCACACGATCCGCGTGGGCCTGGCGAAGGCGCATCCGCCCGGCATCGACACGCAGGAAGAGTACGACGCGTTCGTGGAACGCTGGAAGAAGAAGAACGAGGCCTCGATGGGCGTCGATCTGCACCAGTACCAGACCGACTTCCTGGACCGCGGCGCGACGTATTACGGCTTTTAGGGGAGAGGACGGGGACATGGCCAAGCACATCTTCGTGACGGGCGGCGTGGTTTCGAGCCTGGGCAAGGGCATCACCACGGGCGCGCTGGGCCTGCTGCTCAAGCGCATGGGCCTGACGGTCAAGCTGCAGAAGCTCGACCCGTACATCAACGTC
>JAHCJK010000048.1 GCA_026184295.1 Planctomycetota bacterium | reverse complement strand
GGTGCTGTTCGGTTCCGAGAACTTCAGCAACGCGTACGGCGTTCCACGGCTGAAGCCGTGCGCGCCGCGCGACCTGTGGACCTACGACGTGGACGCCAACGCGTGGAAGCTCCTGGCCGGCGCGTCCCCCAACGGCCCCGTGGGCGGCGTGGGCGCGGTGGACAGCGACGACCTGCTGGTGGTGGCCGGCCGCGATCCGAAGAAGGCCGAGCGCCGCGTCACCTGGGGCCTGCGCGTCGATCCCCGCGCGCCGGACGCCGGTTCGGCTTCCGCGGGGGTGGCGCCGAGCGCCGCGGCGCTCAGCTTCGACGGCCCCGCCGACTACGACAAGGTCTCCAAGCCCGATGCGGAAAGCCTCGCGGCGTTCTACAAGAACCTGGCCGCGAACCAATGGACGTCGCTGCCCAAGCCGCCGCGGACTGCGAGCCCGCGCGGCTGGGGCACGCGCCCGTACGACACGCTGCGCCACCAGTTTCTCACCTTCGGCGGCGGGCACGGGGCGCAGCACTTCACCGACGTCGCGCACTACAGCCTGCGCACGGCCACCTGGAGCACCGGGTACGCGGAGGAATTCCCGTTCGTCAACGCGCCCTTCTCGGCGATGTTCACGCAGACCTTCTGGAACCGGCCGACCATCGGCCACGTCTGGGACGGCGCGGACTTCGACCCCGTCTCCGGCAAGGTGATCTACCTGCGCCGCGGCGTCACCCGCGTCTACGATCCGGCCACGCGCGAATGGACCTACCCGCCGGGGCCCTATCCCAAGGGGAACTGGAAAGAGACGAATTACGCGGTGACGTCCACGCCGCGCGGAGCCGTCTGCTGGGTGGACAACGAGCTGTTTCTTTTCGACGCCGGCGCGAATGCCTGGAAGAAGCTGCCCGTCGCCGGCGGCAAGCTGGGCGGAGCCTACGGGGACAGCGGCGGGATCTGCTACGATGCCAAGCGCGACTGCCTGTGGCTGGCGCACAACGGCAGCCCGGTGCTGCGCTACGAGATGAAGACCGGGCAGGTCGAGACGCACGCGACGCCGCCTTCGCCCGAATTCATCTTTATGCGCGAGACCGTGTACGTGCCGGAGCTGGACATGCTGCTCAACGCCGGGCGCACCACGAGTCCGGACGGCGCGTGGGGCAACCTGGCCTACGACATCGAGAAAAAGAAGTGGGTGGCCGTGGTCCTTCCGTGCAGCGACGGCAAGCCGCGCCTGAACGACAAGCCGTATTCGCAGATCGATCTGGGCCTGGCCTACGATCCGGGCCTGAAGGTGGCCGTCTTCTACTACCCGGGCGCGCAGGAAGTGTTGGCCGCGCGCCTCTCCCCGGACGGCCTCAAGACCTTCGAGCCCAAGATTCAGGAGCCGAAAAAGAAATGAACGCACGCGACGCCGTCCGGGGTTCGTGGGCCTGCCTCGCGGTCCTGGCGCTGGCCCTGCCGCTCGCGCAGGCCGCTTCCGCGCCGAACGAGTGGGCCAAGGTCGCCGAGGACGGTCTCGGGCCGGGGTATTCGCCGGGGCTGGTCTGGTCGCCGGAGTTGAAGCGCTTCGTCTACTTCTGCGGCAGCGTGAGCCACCAGTTCAAAGGCGAGCGGCCGTACGACGTGATGAGCTTCGATCCGGCCTCGCCGGGGTGGCGCAACGACCTGCCCAAGGGCGCGGAAGGGCGCGGCAGCGAGACCGGCAACGTCCGCGACGTGGACTACAAGACGCCGTACTTCGAGATGACCGACAAGGAAGGGCTCGTCCGGCCCAATCGCCGCCACACGTACATGTGGTACCACTACGCGTTCGCGCCGTGGGACGGCAAGGTCTACGCGCTTTTCTGCGGGCGCACGGTCAGCTACGAACCCAAGGCGCGCGTCTGGGCGGACCTGAAGCCGGCCGGCGGCCCGATGCCCGAAGTCGGCGGGCGCGGCGGGCTGAGCTGGTCGGCGATGTGCGCCGATCCGGTGAACAAGGAAATCCTGCTCTTCGGCGGCTGCGGCGTGCCCACGCCCGACGGTTCGCCCGGCACCTGGGTCTATGCGACGGAGAAGAACGAGTGGCGCAAGCTGGAGCTTAAGACCGAGCCGCCGCCGCGCGCGCTGGCTCCGATGGTCTACGATCCGGCGACGAAGAAGATCGTCCTCTTCGGCGGCGACCGCCTCGACCAGCTCTACGCCGACACCTGGGTCTACGACTGCGCCACGCGCACGTGGGAAGAAAAGAAGCCCGCGGCCAGTCCCTCGCCGCGCTTCGGCCACGCGCTGCTGCGCCTGCCGGACAGCGGCAAGATCGTGCTCCTGGGCGGCAAGGGCTACACCTCGTCCACCTCCTACTGCGGGATGCTCTACCGGGTCCTGCCGTTCGAAGCCTGGACCTACGACGTGGCCAGGAACGAATGGGCGCTGCTCCTGCATCTCGACAAGGGCGGGCCCGCGCAGCATCCCACCGAGGCCGCCTGCGCCTCGGCCGGCGACGGCGACGCCGTCCTTTGGGTCGGCCCCGGCACCGAAAAAGGCAGCGTGCACAGCGCCTGGACCTGCCAGGTGGACGCTTCGAAGCCCGACGCCGGCGGCGCCGAGAAGTACGGCGTGAAGCCGGGTACGCTGGAGTTCCGCACGGGCTCGTTCGACCCCGAATGGTACAGCAAGGACGTGCCCGCGCCCGACCCGGCCGCGACCGAGGCGGTGCTGAAGGACCTCGTCCCCAACACCTGGACGGCCCTGAAGTGCCCGCGCTGGCCGGAGAACCGCATGGGCGGCGGCTGGAGCACCGTGGCGCTGGACAGCGACCGCGACGAGATCCTGCATATGGGCGGCGGGCACAGCTCGTACTTCGGCAACGACATGGCGCACTACGACATCAAGAACGGGCGCTGGAGCATCGCCTGCCGCCCGCAGTTCGCGCTCGAGTACAACTACGACCTGAACGGCCCGGGCATGTGGGGCTTCAACGGCGCGCCCTGGGGCAACCACAACTACCAGGCGTACGAGTACGATCCCACGATCAAGCGCGTGGTGTACATCAAGACGAGCATGACGCTGCTCTACGATCCCGTCTCGCGCACCTGGCCGGACGCGGAGAAGTTCGGCAACCTGCCGTTCAATGTCAGCAAGTACATCAACTACCTGGTCGCGACGCCCACCGGCGTGGTCTGCTGGACGCAGACGAAGGAGAGCCAGTCCAAGCACGGCCTCTGGCGGCTGGAAGGCGGCAAGGCCTGGAAGGCGCTGGCGGTCTCCGGCGAGCCCCTGCCGCCGACGGTCTGCGACAGCTCGACCGTCGCCTACGACAGCAAGCGCGACCGGCTGCTCTTCACCACCACGCTGAGCAAGGAGGCGCACCAGGGACAGGTCTGGTCCGCGGACCTGAAGACCGGCGAAGTGAAGAAGCTCAACCCCGAAGGCATGGAGGCGATCAAGACCGGGCGCTTCGCGCGCGAGTCCGTCTACCTGCCGAAGGGCGACCTGCTGATGCTCGGATTCCTGCTGCAGGCCGACGGCGGCCTGGTGGTGCCCGTCTACGATTGCGAGAAGAACCGCTGGATGGGCGCGAAGATGCCCGGCGCGGAGTTCATGAACGGCGGCAAGCAGGCCAAGCCCGGATCGAGCGTCGATCTGGGCCTGGTCTACGACGCCAAGCGCGGCCTCGTCTGGGGCACGCTCTGCTCCCTGAGCGGCGAAGGCGCGCTCCGGGCGGCGCGCGTCGATGCCGCGACCCTTTCCCTGCAACCCTTGAAGTAGCCCGGAGGCCTGCCATGTCGAAAATCCTGCCGCGCGTTGCGGCGCCGCTGCTCGTGATCGTCTGCTGTGCCGCGCTGTGCGCCGCCGAATCGGCCCCCGCGCCGAACACCTGGACGCCGCTGGGCGACGGAACCTATCCGCCGCCGAAGGGCAGTTGGCCGGCGCTCACCGGGCCCGGCTTCCTGTGGCTCGCCGACCGCGACTGCGGCGTCGTCGCGCCGATCCTGACCGAGACCGAAGGGCGCGAAGGCCCCGGCCTGCGCAAGATCTCCTTCGAGAGCCCGAAGTGGGAGTTCGTGCAGGGCAAGACGCCCTCGGCGCCGGACCTGTTCGATTCGCCGCGCGGCTACGTGTACCTGCCGGGGCTGAAGAAGATTCTTTTCCTCAAGCAGGAATGGTATTGGTCGTCGAAGCGGCAGCCGACCGCGGGCTGGCTGGTCGATCCCGAGACGGCCGCGTGGGAACCGCTGCTTTCGCCGCTGAACATGAGCGAGGTCTTCGAGGACTACAACCCCGCCGCGAGCCACGCGGGCATCAACGTGCCGGTGGGAGAGAGCGTCAACAAGGACGGCAAGCGCCTGCCGGTCTGGGGCGCGCTCTGCTACGACCCGCTGAACAAGGAGGCCGTCTCCTTCGGCGGCGCAGGCACGTGGGGGCGGGTGAGCAAGACGCCCGAGACCGTCGCGCCCGGCGACTGGTTCTACGACGAGCCCGCCAAGCGCGTGCGCCGCCTCCTGCCGGGCGAGAAGCCCGTCACCGCGCGCCGCTGGTTCCCCTCGAACTGCGGGACGTGGCTCTTCTCCGAGGCCGACAAGCAGTGGAAGCCCGTCGAACAGCCGCTCGGCCAGCAGCCGCCCACGCGCATCCTGCCGGGCATGGCCTTCGACGCGGGCGAAAAGAAGATCGTGATGTTCGGCGGCGACGACCTGCAGAAATGCTACAACGACACCTGGGTCTACGACTGCGCGAAACGTTCGTGGAGCCAGGTGAAGACGCCCGTGGCGCCGTGCGCGCGCGCCGGCCACGCGCTCATTTACGTGCCGGACCAGAAGGTGGTGCTGCTCGCCGGCGGCTACGCGGGCGGCTGGGCGCCGCTCAACGACGTCTGGGTCTTCCAGACCGCCGCCGGAACCTGGACGAAGCTCGGCCTTACGCTGCCCACGCCCGCGGGCCACGCGAGCGGCGCGTACGATCCCAAGCGCGGGCTGGTGGTGATGGCCGCCTTCCCGCAGACGCGCAACAACAAGTCGATGCCGGTGCTCACGCTCAAGCTCGACCTCGCCACGGCCCCCAAGGCCGCGCCCGACGCGCCGGCCGAAGCCCGCGCGGCCTACCACTGCGCCGGCAAGAACTGGGGCGGCCGCATGCCCTCCGAATGCCTGACCGGCGACCTGGCCCCCGGCGATCCCAAGGCCGGCCTGGCCGCCGTGGCCGCGCAGCCCGCGAACACCTGGGTCCTGCGCAAGCCGCCGTACGTTCCGCCCGGGCGCGACTGGGGCAGCAACGTCTACGACGTCCGCACCCACCGCGCCTACGCCTGGGGCGGCGGGCACAGCCACTACCCCGGCGCCGACGTGATCGAGTACGGCGTGGACATCGACCGCTGGGTCGGCATGGCCGACGCGGCGAACTACAATCCGGTCTGGCTGCACGGCATGGTCAGCGGCCCGCCCGGCATCAGCCCCGGCGGCTGGTCGCTGCTGCCGACGCATTCGCGCAAGAGCTACGGGATCGACCCGACGGCCAACGCGCTGATCACCTACATGGGCGACGTCTACGACCTGAAGCACCGCATGTTCATGACCAACATCGGCATCACGCCCGGCAACTTCGGCGTCTCCTCGCAGATCTCGTTCGTCTCCACGCCGCACGGGCTCTACGCGTACAGCACCGACATGCTGATCAAGGCCAACGTCCCCGCGGGCAAGTGGGACGTTTTCGCGAAGGGCGGCCCGAAGCACGACGAACACGGGCACCTGTGCCACGATTCGAAGCGCAACCGGCTGGTGTACTTCACGCGCGACACGCTCAAGGTGTGGGTCTTCGATTTCGCGACCAAGCAGTGGTCCGAGGACCCCGTCGCGGGCAAGGCCCCGGCCAAGGCCTGCGGCGATTCGACCTACATCCCGGAACTCGACGCCGCCCTGCTGGTGCTGGCCGAAGCCAAGGACGGCCCCGAAAAGCTCTACTTCTACAAGCTGGCCGAACACAAGTGGTACAGCGCGCCGAGCGAAGGCGACAAGTTCCAGTTTCCGAACCACGAAGGGCGCGACTACTCGCCTATCTACGATCCGGAACTGAAGGCCGTCGTGCGCATCAAGAACCGCAACCGCATGGAGGTGGCCATCCTGCGCCTGGACCCCGCGACCCTTAAGCTGACGCCGCTGGAGTAAAGCCCGCGGGAGACTTTTTTCCGTCGTAATTTCCGGTTGAAGCGCGAACATGCCTGTTCGTCCTTGAATCGGGAAGGAGACGGAACGATGGCGCGCGCTCGCGGATGGTGGTGCCTGGTCCTGCTGGCCGCCGCGGCCGCGCAGGGGGCCGACGGCTGGCCCTGGCGGTCCGACGTCGCCGATGCCCGCGCCGAGGCGCTCAAGGCCGGGCGCCCCCTGGTGCTGCTGGCCAACGCCGACTCCTCCGCGCTCTGCCGCCTGATCGTCAACGTCGAGACGCATCTGAAGGAAACCGGCGGGCTCGCCCCGCTGGCCGGGCGCGCGGTGCTGGCCGCGGCGCGGATGAAGGACGCCGCCGGCCCGCGGCTCTGCGCGGAGTTCGAGATTCCCTGCCTCAGCGCGTGGATCGTGGCGCTGGACGCCAAGGGCGAGACCCTGGCGAGCTTCCTCGTCGATTCGACCAGCCTGGGCTGCACGGAGGAATCCAAGCGCCAGTTCACCGCGCGGCTGGCCGCGGCCATCGGCAAGGCGCTGGACCTGACCGAGAGCGTGCAGGAACTGGAGCGGCGCTGGCGCGCGCACCCCGACGACGCGGCGGCCCTGGAGGCCCTCGCGGAACGCTCCTGGGCGATGTTCCGGCCGAAGAGCTTCGCGGAATTCTGCGAGAAGGAAGCCGCGAACGCGGCCTGCGCGCAGGCCACGCGCGACACGCTGCGCATCTACGCCTATCTGTCCAAGGCCCACGGCTGGTACGCCTTCGGCTCGCTGGGCAACGCCGGCCGCAAGACGCTCCTGCGCGAAGAAGGCGCGCGGCTGCTGCGCGCGTTTCCCGGGCATCCCAGCGCGGCGGCGGTGGAGGCCGCGTGGTTCAACACCTGGGCGAACGGGATGACCTTCGACGTCCCGGGCAAGGCCCGCGCGCTGGCCGCGGCGCTGCTTGAGGACACCCGCGAGGCCGGCGAGGCCCAGGCGCAGGCCCTGCGCGCGCGGATCGCGAGCCTGGAAAAGCGCGCCGCCGAATGGGTGCGGGCCACCGAGGCGCAGTTCAAGGCCGAACCGTCCAACACGATGCTCGCCGCGCAGCTCGGCGATGCCGAGGCGACGCTGAAGGCCTACGGCGGGACCGAGGCGCTGCGCGCGTACTACAAGGACCTGGTGGACGCGGCCGAAGCCAAGCTTGCCGGCGACAGGAAGAAGTAATCCGCAGAAGAAATAGGCTGGGGGAGCGCGCGGCGGCTATTCGCCGGGCGCGGACTTCGTTTCGGCGGGGGCGCTCTTGGCGGGCTCCGCAGGCTCCTGCCCGTCGTCGGTCTTCGCGTCGGACGATTTGGCCTCGGGCGGCTTCGGCTCGTAGGACTTGGCCTCGGGCTCGCCGTCCTCGCGGCCTTGCGGTTTCTCCTGCGTGGGGCCTTCGCCGGGCATCCGCAGGTAGCCGTGCCCGCGCAGGTAAATCAGCCCCGCGGCGACGACGCCCAGCACCACGGCCAGCACGACGATGTCGATCAGCAGGCCCTCGACGGTGCGCTTCTTGGCCTCGCCCTTTTCCTTCTTGCGCCGTTCGGTCAGCGTCACGCGCCCGGTGGAGCGCGTGGCCTCGGCCCGCTGGATCGACGCGCGCGACTCCGGGGGCGCCTCGATCTTCTTCTCCGGCGGCGTGGGCGAAGGCGGCCAGGGCGCCGGCGTGGCGGGCTTCTCGCTGGCCGCCACCGCCGGGAGGCGCCGCGAACTCTGCTTGGCCGACTTCGTCTCGGTCACCGGCACGGCCGTGCCTTCGGCCTTCAGGCGGCTGTTCGAACCCGACGGCCCGGTCTCGGGCATCACGGGAATCGGCGGCATGCGCACGCTGACCGTGCGCGGCTTGCCCAGGCGCACCGACCGCGAACCCTGCGTGGCGGGCGACTTGAGCGCCGCGATGTTGCGTTCGATCTCTTTCAGCACTTCGGAAGGCGTCTGCACGCGCTCCTCGCGCTTCTTCTGCATCATCTTTTCGATCAGCCGCGCGGTCGCGCCGCTCACGCCGGGCGAATTGACGTGCGCCAGCGGAGGCGGATCGGTGATGTGTTTGGTCATGATCACCGCGGCGGTCTTGCCTTCGAACGGCGGGCGGCCCGTGACCATGTGGTACATCGTCGCGCCCAGCGCGTAGATGTCCGAGCGCAGGTCGATCTCCTGCTCGTTGCCGCGGGCCTGTTCGGGGGCCATGTAGAGCGGCGTGCCGATGGCGCGGTCTTCGGCCGTGATGCCCACGTCCTCTTCGACGTGCCGGGCCAGGCCCAGGTCGGCGAGCTTGGCTTCGCCCTGCAGCGTCATCAGCACGTTGTCGGGCTTGATGTCGCGGTGGACGATCCCGTTGCGCGCGGCGCATTCCAGGGCGCGGGCGACGTCGCGGGCGATCTCCAGCGCGCGTATCTCGGGAATCTTCCCCGTGTCCTTCAGCAGCGAGAGCACCGAGGGGCCGTTGACGTACTCCATGGCGAAGTACCAGACGTCGTGCTCGTCGTCGTGCCCGACGTCGATGCCCTGGACCACGTTGGGATGGTTCAGCTTCGCGCTCGCGCGCGCCTCGCGCTGGAAGCGGGTGATGAAGGTCTGGTTGTTCGCGATCTTGGGGGAGAGAATCTTTAGCGCCACGATGCGGTCCAGGCCCGCCTGTCTGGCCTTGTAGACCGTGCCCATCCCGCCTTCGCCGAGCACGGACAGAAGTTCGAATCCGCCCACCGTCCGGTTGAGCAATTTGGCGGATGTCGATGCTTCCGGATCGGCCATGAGGCCCCCGCGCGCCTCGCTTCCCAGGTGACAAATAACTATTCATATGTTAGTGAAGATTGAAACGCTTTGGAATCGCGTTTTTGCAGATTGCGCGCCTTCACGCCCGCGCCGCCCGGCCCGCCCGCCGTTTCAACGGCCCGCATAACCTCTTAGGATGATGCGTCTTGATCGGCCCGTCCGGCCGCGGCCCCCCCGCCGGAACGCGGCCCGGCCTGAGCCTGGCTCGATTCCATCGATTTTACGTAGGCCAGGGCTTCCTCGCGCGTGGTCAGCGCGCCTTCCAGTTGCCGGTCTTCGATGTCGGCCAGAATCGCGCGGAAGCGCGGGCCCGGGGTCAGGCCCAAAGCCTTCAGGTCCTCGCCGTCGATCAGCGGGGCCGGACGCAGGTCGCGGCCGCCCAGCGTCCCGAGCTGCTCGCGGCAGAACTCGTAGCTTTCCAGCTTGCCGTGGCAGGCCATGCAGTCGAGCCGGTGCAGCGCGAGGTGCTCGTCGAAGTGGTCCTTGCGCAGGAAGCGCTTGAGCGTCGAGCGGCGCATCTTTTTGGCGTCCTTGAACATCATGTGCGAGTGCACCAGGTCCACGACGCGCTCGATCGTCTCGTTGGGGTACTTGAGGCGGCGCATCAGCTCCTCGGTCATCCGCGCGCCGACCTTGTCGTGTTCGTTGAAGCGGATGCGGTCGGTGACCATGAACGTGGGCGGCTTGCCGATGTCGTGCAGCAGCGCGCCGAGCGCCAGCGTCAGCGGCGCCTCTTCAAGCGGCTCGAGCAGCAGCAGCGTGTGCACCCAGACGTCGCCTTCGGGGTGGAACTCCGGGGGCTGCTCGACGCCGGCCAGCGCGTCCACTTCGGGCAGAATCTCCTTCATCAGGCGCGTTTCCTTCAGCAGGACCATCGCCTCCCGCGGGCGGGGCCCGGTGAGCATCTTGTTCAGCTCGTCGCGGATGCGTTCGGCCGAGACCGCGTGAATCGCGGAGGCCTCCTGCTTGATCGCGCCCAGCGTCGGCCCGTCGATGGCGAAGCCCAGCGCCGCGGCAAAGCGCACCGCGCGCAGCATGCGCAGCCGGTCTTCGTGGAAGCGCGCCCGCGGGTCGCCGATGGCCCGGACGAGCTTGCGCGCCAGGTCCTCGCGCCCGCCGACGTAATCGACGACCTCGTCCTTGAGCGGATCGTACAGCAGCCCGTTGACGGTGAAGTCGCGGCGCTTCACGTCTTCCACTTCGCCGGCAAAGGCCACGCGGTCCGGGTGGCGCCCGTCGCTGTAGCCCGACTCGGTGCGAAAGGTCGCGACTTCCACCTGCAGCGGCTCGGCGTCCTCGGCCGGCCGCGGACCGATCACCCGCACGACGCCGAAGGCCGCGCCCACCGGCGCCGTGTGCGGGAAGAGCTTGATCACGTCGTCGGGCGTCGCGGAGGTCGCGACGTCGTAGTCCTTGGGCGTGACGCCGCGCAGCCGGTCGCGCACGCAGCCGCCCGCAAAGAGCGCGCGATGGCCGGCCCGCGCCAGGGTCTCGACCACCCGCACCGAAAAAAGCTCTAATTCCGACGGCTCCGGCATTGCGTGCTCCCGCCCACGAACTTGCCAAGGTGCCTAGCAAGACAAGCCCGTAGATCATATCATACGGAACGCAGAGCGTGGAGAATCGGGCATGGCCAAACGGGCCCCAAAACCACCGCCGCCTCCGGACGACGACGAAGACGACGACGTCGAAGTCGAGGAACCGGAGGAAGCAGAGGCGGACGAAGACGGCGAGGACGAAGGCGAGGCTTCCGGCGAGGCGGAAGAAGGCGCCGGCGAAGACGACGAGTACGTCGCCTGTCCCGTCTGCAAGGGCAAAGGGCGCGGCTGCCGCTATTGCGACGGCTACGGCGACGTGCACCCCGACGATGTCCAGGCGATTCTCAAGGCGCACAAAAAAGCCGGAGGCATGCCGACGGCGGTGATCGCGATCGTGGTCTGCCTGGTGCTGGGCCTCGGCGGCGCGGCGTTCATGATCGTGCGTTCGTCCGAGAACCAGGGCGGCGCGGCCGACGGCGGCGGCGGCGCCGGCGATCCGGCTCAGCCCAACAACCAGGCCAACGGCGGCGCGAGTTCGTCTTCGGGCGGCGCGGCGCCGGCGACTCCGACCTTGCGCAAGCAGGAAGTCACCGACGCGATCATCGACATGAAGATGTTCATGAAGATGAAGCGGCCGGAAGGCTACCAGAAGGTGATCGAGATCGGGACCAAGGCCTTGCCGCTGGCCGAAGACCCGCTGCAGAAGCAGAACGTGCTGGACCTGATGGCCACGGCCCGCGCCAAGCTGGGCCAGTAAACCGCACGCACGCTACGCCATGTAGCGCCCGCCGTTGATGTCGATCGCCACGCCGGTCATAAAGCCCGCGCCTTCGCCCGCCAGGTACGCCACCGCGCGCGCGACGTCTTCGGGCACGCCGGCCTTGTTCGCGGGCGAGGTCTTCGCGACCGTGTCCATCAGTTCCGGCTTCGAATGGCGCTTGTGAAAGTCCGTGTCGATCACGCCCGGCGCGACGCAGCAGACGCGGATGTCGCGCGGGGCGAACTCCGTCGCCCAGCCGCGCGTGAGCGTCAGGATCGCGCCTTTGCTCGCGGCGTACGTCGCGGAGCCCAGGCCGCCGCCGTCGCGCGCGGCCTGCGAGGCCATGTTGATCACGATGCCGCCCTTGGGGATCAGCGGGAGCAGTTCCTTGGTGACGAGGATCGTCGAGAGCACGTTCAGGTCGAAGACCTTGCGCACGTAGGCGGCGTCGAGTTCTTCGAGCTTGACGCGCTTGACCATGTCGCCGGCGTTGTTGAAGAGCACGTCCACGCGTCCGAGGCGTTCCTTCACCAGTCCGGCGAAGGCGCGCGCCTGGGCTTCGTCGGTGGCGTCGAGCGGCGCGCAGGAAGCGCGGCCGCCGGCGGCCTGAATCTTCGCGACCAAGTCCTCGGCGGGCTGCTTGCTCGTGAGGTACGTCAGGAGCACTTCGGCGCCGGCGGCGGCCAGGGCCAGGGCACTGGCGGCTCCGATGCCGCGGGAGCCCGCGACGACGACGGCCTTCTTGCCTGCAAGCGTGGACATGGGCGTCCTCCGGATTTCGCGTGAGGAGGTATCTTCGCGCGGATCGCGCCGGGTACAAGAAAAGGTCCGGAGCGGGTTTCGAGGAACACGTGCGCCTGGTGCACGATGTGCGGACGATTTGGCATCAGGCGTTGCTTTTTGGCGCGCTCCCCGTATCTTCTTAGTGCTTCACGTAAAGGAGATAGGGGGACGCATGAAGATTGCACACGGGATTCCGTGTCTGGCCGTCGCGGCGCTGGCGATGAGCTTCTCGGTGCGCGCCGAGGAAGCGAAGAAGGTCGTCGGTTCGAGCTCCGTGAAGGTCGAAGACAAAGACAAGAAGCCGGAAAAGAAGGAAGAGAAAAAGGCCGAGCCGATCAAGGCGCCCGTCGCTCAGGACGACGCGCTCACCACGGCCCTCGGCAAGGCCCTCAACAAGTACGAACCCTGGGGCGACGACGACAAGAAGGCCACCGGCTACAAGTACAAGGGCGCGATGTTCCGCACCTACAAGCCCACGGTGGAACGCGGCGAGGCCGGCACCAAGGTCGTCGTCAAGATCGTCCTCGTGCACGCCCTGCGCACCGACGACTGGTGCGAACTCGAACTGAACTACGGCAAGGCCGCCGACCTGACCAGCGCCCGCGCCGTCGTCCACTACAACAAGAAGAACCAGACCGACACCGGCGTCCTCACCTCGCCGATCACCGTCGCGGCCTCCGACGCCGACCCGGCCCTGGCCAGCCGCAACATGATCAGCCGCCGCCTGCTCAACAAGCTGCTCGACGGCATCTACAAGATCGACGAGGAAGGCAGCCGCGAGTGGTTCGTGGAGAACGTCCAGCGCCACCTGCACCTGATCTCCGACCTCCTGCCCGGCACGGCCAAGGGTGCGCAGGCCAAGCCCGCCGCGCCCGCGAAGACGGAAGTCGCGAAGGCCAAGTAAGCCGCCGCGGACCACAGGCACCACAAGGCGGGCGTCAGCCCGCCTTTTTTTTTGAAGCGTTGGGAATCGCTATGGCCGGCGGAGCGCCCACCAAGCTGGACGTGATCGTTCCCGTCTACAACGAAGGCGAGAGCATCCTCGCGGTCCTGCGGCTCCTGAACGAACAGTGCGCCACGCCCTGCACCATCCACATCTGCTACGATTTCGACGAAGACGACACCCTCGCGGCGCTCAAGCAGTACGCCGGCCGCATCCCGCTCAACCTGGTGAAGAACGAAGGGCGCGGCCCGCACGGCGCCATCATGACAGGCTTCCGGAAGACTTCCTCGAAGGTCGTGGTGGTCTTTCCCGCGGACGACACGCTCAACGCCGGGATTCTGGACGAGATGTACCGCAAGATCGAGGCCGGCGCGGAGATCTGCGCCGCCTGCCGCTTCATGCCGGGCGGGAAGATGGAAAACTGCCCCTGGCTGAAGGACCTGCTGGTGCGCGCGGCCTCGCTCACGCTCCACCATCTGGCCGGGCTGCCGATCCGCGACGCCTCCAACGGCTTTCGCATGTTCTCCCGCCGCGTGATCGAGACGATCCCGATCCAGTCCGACAAGGGCTTCACCTACAGCCTGGAACTGACCGTCAAGAGCCACCGGCTCGGCTGGCCCATGGCCGAAGTCCCCGCGCACTGGCGCGAACGCCTGCGCGGCAAGAGCCGCTTCAAGGTTTACCGCTGGCTCTTTCCCTACCTGCGTTGGTATTTCTACGCCTTCGCGACGACCTGGCTCTTCCAGCGCAAGGTGAAGGGCGTGCAGCCTGCCTCCGCCGAAGCCGGCGCTTCCAGGAACGCATGATGGCCGCTCCCGAACAGAACAAGCGCGACGAAGTGGAATTCTTCGACAAGCACGCGGCGAGCGGCACCGAGTACAACGTCTTTACCGAAGCCACCAACGCGAAGCTGATCGACGCCTGCGTCGAACGCGCGGCGCTCGCCAAGGGCGCGCGCGTACTGGACCTCGGGTGCGGCTCCGGCATCTTCGGGCACATGCTGGCCCGGCGGGGCATGGCCGTCACCGGCGTGGACATCTCGCCCAGGCTGATCGAGATCGCCCGGACGCTCTATCCCGGCGAAGACTTCCAGGTCGGCGACGCCGAGCAGCTCGCCTTTCCCGACGGGCATTTCGACGCGGTTCTGCTCGGCGGCGTGGTGCATCACTTCCCCGCGCCGGGGAAGATGGCGCGCGAGGTCGCGCGGGTGCTCAGGCCGGGCGGGCGCTTCTTCGCCTTCGATCCCAACCGCCGCAGCCCCTTCATGTATCTCTACCGCGTGAAGACTTCGCCCTTCTACAGTTCGGTGGGCGTCACGCCCAACGAACAGCCCGTGGCCCGCGAAGACGTGGTCCGCACCTTCGAGGCCGCGGGCTTCGAGGTGGAGACCGCGTTCATGTCCGTGAAGTACACGTACGTGAAATCGAAGAAGGCGCGCCTGATCCTGCCGGTCTTCAACCTCTCCGAAGCCGTCTGCTTCGGGCTGCCCTTCATGAGCCGCTTCCGCGCCTTCCTGCTGACGTGGGGGCGCAAGCCCGCGGGCGCGGGCGCTTCGAACTAGCCTTCGCGAACTTCGGGAAGACCCGGCGCTACAGCGGGACCTTGCGCCGCCAGCCGAACGGATCGGGCGCGAGGCCGAACTGCAGGTCCATGAGCTGCTGGCGCAGGCCGGTCGTCACCGGGCCGGGCTTCTCGCCGCTGTTCTGGTAGAGCAGTTCGCCCTTGTGGACGATCTCGCGGATCGGCGTCACCACCGCGGCGGTGCCGCAGGCGAACGTCTCCTTCAGCATCCCTTTGCGGAAGGCCTCGCGCAGCTCGCTGCACGAGACGTCGCGTTCCTCGACCTTGCGCCCCTGCGATTTGGCCAGCGTGAGCAGCGAATCGCGCGTCACGCCGGGCAGGATCGTGCCGCTGCCGAGCGCCGGGGTGACCAGCGTCTCGCCGATCACGAACATGATGTTCATGCCGCCCATCTCTTCGACGTACTCGTGGGTCTTGGCGTCCAGCCACACCACCTGGTCGAAGCCGTCCTTGGCCGCGCGCCCCTGGGCCGCGAGCGAAGCCGCGTAGTTGCCGCCGCACTTGGCGAAGCCCGTCCCGCCGGGCGCCGCGCGGGTGTACTCGGTCTCGGTGCGCAGGCGCACGCCGCGCGGGTCGGCCCCGCCGAAGTAGTCGCCCACGACGCAGATCATGACGCTGAAGATGTACGTGCCCGACGGGTTCACCTTGATCACCGTGTCGGTGCCGAACATGCACGGCCGCAGGTACAGCGTGTTGGGGCGGTCGGGGATCGTGGCGCGGTCGGTGGCGATGAGTTTGTCGATGGCCTGCAGCGTCGCGTCGATGTCCACCTTCGGCATGCACAGCCGCTCGGCGCTGTTGTTCAGGCGCTTCAGGTTCTGCTCGGGCCGGAAGAGGCAGACGCTGCCGTCGGGCTGGCGGTAGGCCTTGAAGCCTTCGAAGATCTCCTGCCCGTAGTGGAAGACGACCGTCGAAGGCGAGAGCGAGAACGGCGCGAACGGAACGATCTCGAGCGGGCCCCAGGCTCCGTCTTGGTAATGCTGCAAGGCCATGTGCGGCGTGAAATCGGCGCCGAATCCCGGTTTGCCCTTCTCGGCCATGTACCACCTCCGTGCATGCGTGTACGTCCAGACTTCCCATCACTTTACTCCATGCGGGCGCGAACACCAAGCATAGGTCCAAACGGGCGCCCCGCGCGGGATCGTTGCGCCGTCGAACGTCCGTGCGCAACCCGAACGCGCCGTGCCGCTTGCCTGATGACAAACGCCCCAACGGAAGGTAGATTGAATCGTTCGACGGGTGGTGGAAGGCGCCGGAGTATCGACGATGACGGAAGACTTGAACGAAGTGCCCCTCTTTCGAGGCCTGACGCGCGAACAGTTCGAAGAATTGTTCTCCTGGGTCAAACGCAAGGACTTCGCGTCCGGAGACCTGCTGCTCAAGGAAGGCGACAAGGCCGACGGGATGTACATCATCGCGCGCGGCACGGTGGAAGCGTACAAGGACGCCGGCAAGACGCGCATCTCGCTGGCCAAGCTCGAAGGCCCCACCGCGCTGGGCGAACTCGGCTTCCTCGCCGGCGGTTCGCGCTCGGCCAACGTCGTCGCGTGCAGCAAGGTGGTCGGCGCGTTCCTGCCCGCGGACATCTTCAAGAAGAAGATCGCCGAACAGAACCACACCGCCTACCGCATCTCCTACAACCTCGCCCGCATCGTCAGCCAGCGCATGCGCGAATCGCTCGGCCGCATCGCCGAACTGAGCGAGAAGCTCTCCCAGAAGGACAACCTCACCCAGTCGCAGCTCGACGTGACCCTGGTCCTCAACCAGGTCGCGCAGAACGCGATGCTCGGGAAGAAGGAATAGCCTTCCGCCGGGTCACTTCTTCGCGTCCTTCTCTTCCTTCGGTTCGGCGGGCTTCTTGGCGCGTTCCTCGAAGGTCAGCGAGGCCGAGTTGATGCAGTAGCGCAGGCCGGTGGGTTCGGGGCCGTCGTCGAAGACGTGGCCCAGGTGCGCGCCGCACTTCGTACAGGTGACCTCGGTCCGGACCATGCCGTGCGACCGGTCCTCGGTCTCCTTCACGGCCGCGTCCTTGGTCGGCTTGGTGTAGCTCGGCCAGCCGCAGCCCGAATCGAACTTCGAGTCGCTGGTAAAGAGTTCCTCGCCGCAGCAGACGCAGCGGTAGGTCCCGGCCTTGTGGTTGTTCCAATACGCCCCGGTCCAGGGGCGTTCGGTCCCCTTCTGGCGCGTGACGTAGAACTGTTCCTTCGTCAGAATCTTGCGCCACTCGTCGTCGGTCTTGGGCAGGTCGCGTTTCTCGCTCATGGCGGCGGGCTCCTGGGTCTCGGTCTTGGCCGGCTCGGCGGACGCCGCCGTCTTGGCCGCCTCGGGCGAAGCGCTCTGGGCGGCCGCAGCTTGAGACGCGGGCGGCTCCGCAGGACGTTCGGCGGCGGGCTTCGGTTCGCTGCTGACCTGCGGTGGCTTAGCCTCTCCACACCCGGCAAGCAAGCCCACGAACGTGGAGATCGTACAGAGGACCATCATGGACCATCGCGGCATGGTGTTCGAGCCTCCTTAAGACCAAAGATGCCCGAAGAGGGCCTGGGTATTTCCTAATTCGTAACGTCTACACGAGATGGGCGGGTTAGGTAAAAATGCGCTTAACGCATGTCGAGGTCACCTGTGCTGCACGTGCGCACTTTTTTACTTGCTAAACGTACCTTCATGATGAAACATGGCTCAAGGGTTGCACTTGTCTTCGAAATAGCGCGGTGATAGCTTTTCAATACGCTTTGAGTATGGATGCGGGCAGGGGCCATGCACCTGTTTTTGACCCTGAGAGGTTGCAACAGGGCGTAAGGTGGTGTGCTTAAGTTGTTGCGATAACAGAGGTTGAAAATCTGCACCTTGTGTTTCTTTTTCCCGAGGAGTGTGGTATAAAATCTACGTTATGGCTGACGACAACCTTCCTCCCGTGCACCGCTATGTAGGCCGCATTATTCACGTAATGCGCAAAGAGAAGGGCATGCGCCAATCCGAACTGGCCGCCCTGACCGGACTTAAGCAGCCTAATCTTTCCCGCATCGAAAACGGCCTCGTCGTACCCCGGCCTAGCACACTTCAAAAGGTGGCGATGGCCCTCGATGTCCAGGTCCGCGACCTGCTCAGCGAAGACAAGGCCCGCGAAGTCGAAGCGAAGTGGGGCGCGATGCTTTCGCCCAAGAACGCCGGGCAGCTTTTTGCCGGGAAATTGACCCCGGTGCCCCTCTTCAGTTCGAACAACGGGTACAACGCCGCGCTGGACGGTTCGCATCAGCCCGCGGGCAAGATGGAACTGACCCTCCAGCTCCTGCCGGTGGCCGGGCGCACGTTTGCGCTGCGCGTCGCCGACGACAGCATGCAGGCCGCGAACTCCGGGACGATCAGCTTCAAGCACAACGAAGTGGTCATCTTCGCCGACCGCCCGCCGGTGCAGAACGGCGACCTGGCGCTCGTCCACACGCTCAACGTGACCGTCTTCCGCAAGGTGACGATCGAAGAGAACGGCGAACGCCTGCGCCTCTCGGCCCTGAACGTCCGCTACCCCGACCAGGTGGTGCCCAAGAACGAAGTGCTGCGCGCCTGGAAGCTCGTCCGCCACATCCAGGAATTCTAGGGGTCCGGGGCCTCCGCCGGCCGATACTTGGATTCTGGCACGAGCGGGCGACATGGAACCGTACATCCGCCACGTCTTCATCTGCACCTCCACCACTTGTTCCGAGGGCGATCCGTTCGGCCTGCGCCTGCAGATGCAGCAGTTGCTGCGCCGCAAGCTCGGCCCGGAATTCGAGAAGAAGATTCGGGTGACGAAGACGCTCTGCCTGGGCCAGTGCGGCCTGGGCCCGAACATCGTCGTCTATCCGGAAGGCGTCTGGTACAAGGGCGTCAAGCCGAAGGACATCCCCGAGATCGTCGAATCCCACCTGCTCGGCGGCAAGCCCGTCGAACGCCTGATCCTGCACGCGCAGGGCAAGCAAGGCTGCGAAGCCCACCCGCCGGCCTGAACCATCCGTTCGGTGCGGTTCACCGCGAAGGCGCGGAGGGCGCGGAGCACGGCCACTACAACGTACGACCTGTTTCGCGCAAAGACGCTAAGACGCCAAGAACTGCTCAACTGCAGAACGACAAACTGCAGAACGGCAAACGGCTCATCCACGAAGGACACTAAGAGCACGAAGGACTGCGTTGGAGTTGGTAGTGCGTGGCCGTTCTTTGCGTCTTTGCGTCTTGGCGCGAAATACGCAGTGGCCGTTCTTCGTGTGCCTTCGTGTCCTTCGTGGATCATCCGTTCTGCTGTTTCTTGCAGTTCTTAGCGTCTTTGCGTCTTGGCGCGAAACATGGCCGTATTTGTTCGCACCCACCGAACGGCTCGAATCTACAAGCACCCTGCTCCCTTCCATGGCGCGGACAGGCGGGACGCCTGTCCCACATGCGCAGGGTCTCCGCACGCCCTTGCCCTAAGGCCCTGCTGGTGACGCGCTCGCCGTACGCGTTAGACTGAGGCCCATGGAACCGGAACTCTTCTCGCAGCGCCTGGCCGAAACGATTGCGTGGTGCCTGCCGCGCGCGGCCGATCCGAACGACGGGCTGCGCACCGAGGCGCTCAAGCCCGTCCTCATCCACGACCGCGAACTCCCGCCCGACCAGCGCCCCGACGCGGCCAAGGCCGAGACCTGGTTCCAGTTCCTGATGGGCGCGGGCGAACGCTCCTGGGCCGACGTCGTCGCGGACCTGGCCGCACGCCGCATCGGCGAACTGAAGAAGACGCAGCCGGACCTCGCCGCACATCCGAATTTCGCCACGCACCCGCCCGACCACGCCGCGCACCCGCCCGACTTCGCCGCGCGCCGGCCCGATCTCGCCGCGCGCCGGCCCGATCTCGCCGCGTACACGCCCGATCTCACCCTTGGCCACCTGCTCTTCTTCGAAGACGACCGCTCGGAACTCGACGGCGCCTCCGAGCAGGCCACGGGCGGCTACTTCAACGGCTGCGACGTCGCGCCGTGGGACACGTGGGTCGCCTTCGTGCCCAAAAGTCCTGCGCAGGCGAGCGCCCTGCTGATTTCCTGGGTGCCGCCCGAACGCCTGGCGCTCGTCGAAACCGGCATCGCCGCCAACGAGACGAACTGCCTCTGGCTGACCCCCTGCGCCCCCGGCCTCCCCGAACTGCTCGCCGCGCGCGCCGCTCACTACGGGGCGCTCGACGCGGCGGCGGCCGCCGCGAGCCCCCCGCGGAAGAAGCGGGACTTTGGGGACGACGCGTAAGCCCGAGGCCGGCCGCAGGCGAGGCCGTGCGGGAAGAACGGTGGAGGAACGCCATGGATATCTGGGAACGGGTTGCACCCTTGCGCAGGCCCTGCTGGCTGCCGGAAACGGAGGAGGGCGGAGGCCCGCTGGACGGCTCCAAGTTTTCCGGCATCCCGTGGCTCGGCGAAGGCGAAGCATGGCCGGCCTGCGCGAACTGCGGCGAACCGATGCAGCTCTTCGTCCAGTTGAATGCCGGTTCCCTGCCGCCCGGCGCGGGCCAGCCTTTCGGAACGGGCCTGCTGCAGATGTTCTACTGCACCAACAAGGAGGCCCAGTGCGAGGTGGAATGCGAAGCGTGGGCGCCGTTCGGCTCGACGGTGTTGCTGCGCGTCGTCGAACCGGCCGGGGCGCCCAGGCGGTTCGCGCGGAGCCCCGTTCCCGAACCCATCGCGCCCAGGCAGATTGTGCGTTGGACCGCCGATTACGACTATCCGGCCGGCGAAGAACGCCGCCAACTGGGCATCGACGTCGGGGACGCGGGCGAGATGGACGGCTTCCCGCGCGAAGGCGAGAAGTTGCTGGGCTGGCCGCTATGGGTGCAGGGCGTCGAATACCCGAACTGCCCCGACTGCGGCGCGCGCATGCAGCACCTCTTCCAACTCGATTCCGAAAAGAATCTGGATTACATGTTCGGCGACATGGGTTGCGGACACATCACCCAATGCAGGAACCACCCTCGCCGGCTGGCCTTCGGCTGGTCCTGCTGCTGACGTAGCGCGTTCTTCGGCCGCGGGCCCAACGTTCTCACGCAAAGCCGCAGAGCCGCAAAGAACTACGAAGAGCCAAAGAACTACGAAGAACCGAAGAACCAAAGAACCAATCGAGCCAAACCAGCTAACCAGCTAACCAGCTAACCAGCTAACCAGCTAACCAGCTAACCAGCTAACCAGCCAACCAGCCAACCAGCCAACCAGTTCCTTGTACGATCAGCGCAGTTTGCGCACCAGGCCGCGGTAGATGCCCTGCACCTTCACGTTTTCGGCGTAGATGGGCTGCATCGTGGAATTCGAGGGCTGGAGGCGGATGCGGCCGTTTTCCTTGTAGTAGCGCTTCAGCGTGGCCTGGCCGTCGGGGAGCAGCGCCACGACGATCTCGCCGTCGCGCGCCGACTCGCAGCCTTCGACGACGATCATGTCGCCGTCCACGATGTGGTCTTCGATCATGCTGTCGCCCTTCACCTTCAGCACAAAGGTGTTGTGCGAGGGGCCGAAGACGTCGCCGATGGGCACTTCCTCGGACGTCTCGACGGCTTCCAGCGGCTTGCCGGCGGCGATGGACCCGCGCAGCGGCAGCGTCTTGCGGTTGCCCTGCTCGCGCAGGAAGTTGGGTTCGATGATCTCGACGGAGCGCGCCTCGTGCCTGCGGCGGCGGATCGCGCCCTTACGTTCCAGCGCCTCGAGGTGCTCGAAGACGGTAATCGTCGAGACGCCGAGGTCCTTGGCCAGCTCCGCATAGGTCGGCGAGAACCCGTGCTGCTGCTGGTAGTCGTAAATCAGGCGTAAGATCTGGAGCTGCTTGGGCGTGTAGTTCATCCGCTTGTCCTCGATGCGCGACTTGAATGGTGCGAATTAGGGAAAAGTGATCCGTGTTTTTGCCAGCCAATCGGTCCCCTAATTTGACCGATCCATGTCCAAGTATTCTCCTAAATGTCTTAACATAGTCCTAAGTCGGCATGTTTGCTAGCCGAGTTTAGCGAAAAGACTGGAAAAACGACCGAATATCAATTTGCAGTTGCAATTGGAGGGTCCGAGTACTACCTTTTGTAACGAAATGGTAACTCCGTCCGGTTTGTGTAACTTCCTCTTTTAACGTACCTTAGAGAAAGCATGCGGAAACAACGGCGGATTTGTGCGGGGCTGGCGCTCCCCGCGATGCTCCTCCTGGCCGGCTGCGACGGCGAGCGCACCAAGACGCCTCCGAGCGCCGAACAGGACCATGGTACCTCCACCGACCGCGAAGCGCGCATGGCGCTGCGCTTCTCGGACGAGACCTCCGGCGAATCGCTCGACAAGGTCCGCATCGACGCGCTGCTGGAAGCGCTGGTGCCCGACGCGCTGCCGTATTCGTCGGTGCGCGCCAACGGCGACACGCACGTCAACGTGGCGCTCTTCGCCGAAAACGAACGCTCGCCCTCCGCGCAGTTGATCCAGAAACTCGGCTTCGAAAAAGCGCGCGACGAACCCGACGGCAGCAAGCTGCTCAGCCGCGCGATCAAGGGCGCCGAGAAAGGCGCGTTCATCGCGTTGCTTAAAGAAGCGCGCGAGAACGCCGCGCGTTCCGCCCTGCGCATCCGCGACCGCCTGGAACGCGCCGCGCAGCCGGGCCTGCTGCTGAACGAGACGCGCAACGCCGGCGGCCCGTGGTTCCTGGAAGCGCGGCTGGTCTACACCGGGCAGCCGCTGGACCTGGCGCTGCCCGACGCGGGCGAAGGCGGGAGCGAGAAGTTCTTCCTGCCGATCCGCGTCTCGGCCGACCACGAGGCGCTGAACCTGAAGGAAGGCGCGCGGGCCTTCGCGCGCGGCGGGCGCGTGTACCTGGATGCGAACGGCGCGCTGCGCGTGCGCGCGGGGACGCTCGACGGCGACCTGCTGCCCGTGCCGGCGGAAGCGCGGCGCGTGCTCATCGGCGCCGACGGCCGCGTGACCGCGAATCTGCTCGACGGAACCACCAAGGCGCTGGGGCGGCTGGCGGTGACCAAGCTCGCCCGGCCGCAGGGCGACGGCGAAGTCTTCGCCGCGCCGGCCGACGGTTCGACGGAAGTGATGCATCTGCCGGGCGAAGCCGGCGTCCCGGCGCTCAAGCCCGGGCACCTGGAATTTCCCGACCTGCGCGCGTCCACGGCGACGGCCGAACTGGCCGACCAGCTGCGCGTGATGCGCCTGATCAACGGGCTGGAGATCGCGCTGGCCGGGCCCGCGCGCGTGGACCTGCCCGCGGGCGAAGTGACGCCGCGCCCGGCCGAACCGGCCTCGGCCGAACCGCGCCGCCTGGACATCATGACCGACCTGCCGCTGGCGACGGCGCACCTGAAGGCGCTGAACATCGGCGTCGAGGCGCTGCAGGGGCGCACGAGCATCGCGGTGGGCGCGCGCGGCGACGAGCAGCAGCGCGCGGTGAACGCGCTCGCCAAGGTCCTGCAGGGGCTGCTCAAGCGCATGGCCGTCTGCCAGGAAAACTACGCCAAGGCCAACCGCACCCGCGACGAACAGAACCGCCTGAATCCGTACCGCCGCAAGACCGTGCGCGTGGGCAACGAGGGCGAGATCCTGGTCGCGGAGGACGCCTCGGAGTTCCGCAAGGAACTGAAGCCCGAGAGCGCCGACGCGGGGCCCGACGGATTCGTGCGCTATCCCAACGTGAACCGCCCGCTCGAACAGGCCGACTTCGAACGCGCCGCCGAGGAATACCGGCTGGTGCGCACGGCGCTGGAACGCGTCGCGCCCAACCTGATCTTCCCCGACCCGCCCGCGCTGCAGGTGGAACCGAAGGCGCCCTGATGCCCCGGGACCGGCTGGAAGGATCGAAGCATGAAGCTGCGCGCCAAGATCCTGGTCGTGATCGCGTCGATGATGGGCATTCTGTACATCCTCGTCGCCGCGGCCGTGCTGCCGGAATTCGCCGGGCCGCTGGTGCGCAAGAGCCGCGACCGCGGCGAAGCCGCCGCGCAGACGCTCGCCGCGATCCTCGAGTTCGTCCCGCGCGACCAGCGCCGCCAGGTGCTGGCCGAACGCCGCGAACTCTTCGCCATTCAGCCCGCGCCGGAACTGTGGGCCGTCTGCGACGGGCAGGACCGGGTGGTCGCGTGGAGCCTGCCGGAGGCGCCGCCGGAACGCCTGGACGAGAAGCACCGCAACCGACTCTCGATCGCGCGGCATCTTACGCCCGAACGCGACGACCGCGGGGCCTGGACCCTGTACGTCGCGCCGCCGCCGATGGACATCGCCTTCGACCACCAGCTCTGGTCGCTCTTCATCACCATGCTGGTCGGCACGGTGATGCTCGGCTTCGCGGTCTACGGGCTGACGCTGCGGCTGGTCATCAATCCGGTGGAACGCCTGGCGGCGGCAAGCCGCGCGGCGGCGGGTTCGCGCGGGCTGCTGCCCAAGGTTCCGCAGAGCGAACGCAACGACGAGATCGGCGCGCTGATCCGCAGCTACAACACGATGGTGGACGAGGTGAACGACCTGCGCGTGAACCTGGAGAAGCGCGTCCAGGACGCGGTGCACGACCTGGAACAGGCGCAGAAGAAGCTGATCGTCAGCGAGCGGCTTTCGGTTTCGGGGCGGCTGGCGGCGGGGGTGGCGCACGAGATCAACAATCCGCTGGGCGGGATGCTGAACGCGGCGCGTTCGCTGCAGAAGAAGACCGAACCCGGCGGGCGCGACGCCGAATACCTGGGGCTGATCGTCGAAGGCCTGGGGCGCGTGCAGAACATCGTCTCGTCGATGCTGCGCTTCGCGCGGCCGAGCAACGAGCGGGCGCGGGTGCGGCTGGACGAAGTGGCCGACGGGGCGCTGCTGTTCAGCAAGCACCGGCTGAGCGGGATGAACGTGGAGGTGGCGCGGGAGTTCCCGCCGCACGCGGAGCCCGTCGAGGTGACCGGGAACCGCGCGGAACTGGGGCAGGTCTTCCTGAACCTGGTGGTCAACGCGCTGGACGCGATGGAAGGGCGCGAAGGCCCGCGGCGCCTGAAGCTGGTGCTGCGCAAGAACGCCACGCAGGCCGAACTGCGCGTCGAGGACAACGGGCCGGGCATGGACGAGGAGACGCGGCGCAAGGCAGGCGAATTCTTCTTCACCACCAAGGCCGAAGGGCGCGGCACCGGCCTGGGGCTGGCCATCGTCCAGCACATCCTGGCCGAACACGGCGGCTCGCTGGACCTGGAATCGGCCGTGGGGCAGGGCACGGCGGCGATCGTGCGCCTGCCGCTGGAGGCGCCGGTGGCCGGCGCGCCGGCCGGACCGGCCAGGACGGCCACGTGAGAACAACCGGGGAACACCCATGGCGTTGAAAATCCTGCTCGTGGACGACGAACGGACCATCCGCACGACGCTCGGCGACGACCTCTTCGACGTCGGCCACACCGTCGTGCGCTGCGAAAACCACGCGCAAGCGCTGGAAGCGCTGGACCACCAGAGCTTCGACATCCTGGTCACGGACCTGAACCTGCCGGACGGTTCGGGCATGGATCTGCTGCCGGTGGCGCGCAAGCACAACCCCGACGTCTCGCTGCTGGTCATCACCGCGCACCAGACCATCGACACCGCGATCAATGCGACCAAGATCGGCGCGGATTACCTGGTCAAGCCGTTCCTCAACGAGGAAGTGCTGGCGCGCCTGGCCAAGATCGAGGAAGTGCGCAAGCTGAAGGACGAGATCGAGGCCCTGAAGACGCAGGTGACGGGGCGCTTCAAGATCGACCGCATCGTCGGCAAGTCCACGCGCATGCAGGAACTGTACCAGATGATCGAGACGATCGGCCCCAGCGACGCGACGGTGCTGATCCGCGGGGAGTCCGGCACGGGCAAGGAACTGGTCGCGCAGGCGATCCACCGCAACTCGCCGCGCTGCGACAAGCGCCTGATCAAGCTCTCCTGCGCCGCCCTGCCCGACAACCTGCTCGAAGACGAACTCTTCGGCCACGAGAAGGGCGCCTTTACCGACGCCAAGGAGCGCAAGCTCGGGCGCTTCGAACTCGCCCACGGCGGCTCGATCTTTCTCGACGACATCGACGACATGAGCATCTCGACGCAGGTCAAGCTCCTGCGCGTGCTGCAGGAACGCGAGTTCGAACGCATCGGCGGCACCAAGACCATCAAGGTGGACGTGCGCGTCATCGTCGCCTCGAAGGTGGACCTCTCGATGCTCGTGCGGCAGGCGCGCTTCCGCGACGACCTGTATTTCCGCCTGCACGTGGTCGAACTGAACCTGCCCTCGCTGCGCGAACGCCTGGAAGACCTGCCGCTGCTGGTCGAACATTTCACCCGCGTGCACGGCGGCGGGCGGCGCTACATCGTGGACGAGGAGACGCTCCACGAGATGTGCCAGTACGCCTGGCCCGGCAACATCCGCGAACTCGAAAATTCCGTGATGCGCTCCATCGCCATGTCCGGCAAATCCGAGAAGCTCGACCGGCGCTACCTGCTCCAGACGCCCGCCGCGATGCGCCCCGACGCCGCCGGCGCCCCCGTCGCCGGCATGACCATGCTCTCGCAAGGTTACGTGCCGCCCCCCGCGCCGGCCGGGCCCGGGCCCACCTTGGGCGCGCCCAGCCCCGCGCCGGCCGCGCTGCCCGCGGCGGTGCTCCCCCATCCCAACGTGACGGGCCTCGACCCGTTCACCTTCCGCCCCCTGCGCGACGTCGTCCACGACGCGGAAAAGGCGTACATCCAGCGCGTGCTCGACTACACCCGCGGCAACCGCACCAAAGCCGCCGAAGTGCTGGGCATCTCCCGCAAGAACCTGTGGGAAAAGATGAAGGAACTCGAGATCACCTAAGCGCCCGCACCGCGCCGCCCAGCGGCGTATGTCGCGGTGCGCTCCGTATGTGGGACAGGCGTCCCGCCTGTCCGGGTCGCGAAGCCGCTTGCAGCACCCCCGAACCTGCCAATCCCGGAGCGCGGCCAGCGCCGTAGCGCCGGCGTCCCCGCCGGCAGTGTCGCCGGCGTCCTCGCCGGCCGAACGAAGGTGAGAGCCTTCATCGTATTCCGTGCCGGCGAGACGCCGGCGCTACAAACGGCCGCGGCGCGCTGGCCGCGCGCCGAATTGCTTCCGGCCGATCTGCTCGCTGCAGAGCCGGTCGCAGCCGATCTGCTCGCGACAGAGCCAGCCGCAGCCAACCTGATTGCAGCCGAACAGCAACGCATGCGCAGCAGGACACAACATCCCCCGATTCGCCTATGAACAGTAAGCTCGCTCGAAGACAGCCGCGGAGCGGCGTCGGTTTGTGGCCCAGGACGTAAGTCCTGGGAGTGCATGCGCGCCATAGATGGAGTCCCGTAGGGACGACAGCATCCGCGCGGCCTCGAACCGCAAAGCGCCACGCGCGCGCTCCGCGACCGACGGGCGTTCGTGCGAAGCTTGGGAGAGTCTCCGCTACTTCTTCGGCTCCGCGCTCGGCGCAGGCTCGGACGACGTTTCGGCTGGAGGCGCGGGCGCGGTCTTCCCGTTCTGCGCGGCGGCGGGCGGCTTCTCCGCCGGAGGCGTGGGCAACTTTTCCGCCGGCGGCGCGGGCGATTTCCCTTCGATCTTCTCCAGCGCGCGTCGCGCGGCCTCGCGCACTTCTTCGGCGCCGTCTTCGAGGGCCTTGCGGAGCTGCGGGACGGCCTCGCGCGCCTGCGGGCCGATCTTTTCGAGCGCCTCGGCGGCGGCCTTGCGCACTTCTTCGCTCTTGTCGCCGAGCAGTTCGCCCAGGTCCTTGGCGGCCTTCTCGGCCTCCGGGCCGCGCTCGCCCAGCGCCTCGACGGCGCGGCGGCGCGCTTCCGCGCCCGTGTCCTTCAGCGCGTCGCGCAGTTCGTCAACGGTGATGGTCTGGCGGTCGGAAGGTTTGCGTTCGTACGCGCGCCCGAGCGCGAAGGCGACGAAGACGGTCGCGGCACCCAGCGCCAGGAAGACCGCCGCGCCCATGCAACTGCAGCCGGCGCGGGCCGCGCCTTTGGTGGCGCTCGGCTTGGGTTTCGCGCGCTCGTCGCCCATATGCGTACTGTACGACCGCGCGCGCGCCAATGCGACCCGGCTTTTGCGCGGAATCCGCTTTTCCCGCGCAAAGCCGGGCGTAAGGTGGTCGGACGTTGGGTAAAAAGAGGAGAGCCAAGCGATGAGCGACGACCAGACGCGGTTCAGCAAGGCCTACGCGATCGGGCAGAAGCCCTGGGACTCCGGCGTCCCCAGCGTGGAACTGGTCCGCGTGCTCGACGCGGGCAACCTGCCCGGCAAGACGCTGCTCGAATTCGGCTGCGGCACCGGCACCAACGCCCTGGAACTCCACCGCCGCGGCTACACGGTCACCGCCGTGGACTTCGTCGCGCAGGCCGTCGAAGAAGCCCGCGCCAAGGCCCAGGCCGCGCACGCGAAGATCGATTTCCGCGTCGGCGACGCGACCCGCGACGACTTCGGCGGGCCGTACGACGTGCTCTTCGACCGCGGCGTCTACCACCACATCCGCACGGTGGACCTGAAGGGCTTCCTGAAGGTGCTCGAACGCTCCACGCGCAAGGGCTCGCGCTGGCTCTCGCTGGCCGCGAACGCGAAGGAGAAGCACGACCCCGGCCCGCCGACCGTCAGCGAACCCGAACTGCGCGCCGAACTCGAACCGCTCTTCGAAATCCTGGACCTCCGCGAATTCCGCTTCGGCACGAACATCGACGACTTCCGCCCGCTGGCCTGGTCGATCCTGATGCAGCGGAAGTAAACGATTCGCGCGATGGCGGGGAGATCCGGCCATGGAAAAACTGTTTTGGAAGTTTGGAGGGGTCCAAATCGACCTGCCACAGGCATGGAAAAATACTACGCCCAAGGATGGGCCCGTCTCGTTTGAAAAAGAAAATGGAGTGGGCGCACTTCAGTTTACCACGGCCATTTATGAAGGTGGAAAAAGCCCCCAGATTTCACTGAGCGGTCTGGAAGCATTATTGGTCGATTTTTGCAGCAAGAACTCGATGGTAGACACCTTTGACCGCCTTGCGCGTCGAGGAGCGGTTCAGATCGTCGGGTGTAGTGCCCGCCACAAGGGCGACTTGGTGCGCATTTGGTATCTGAGCGATGGCGATAGCGTGGTTTTTGCGACGTATGTTTGCGAATGGGAGCACCGCGGCTTGGAACTAGAGGCATGTGAAAAAGCCATCGCGAGTCTTGTCTTTTGTATTCCAGAAAGCGACAAAGGACCTTAGCCGCGGAGCGGCGTCATTTTGTGGCCCAGGACGTAAGTCCTGGGAGTGAATGCGCGCAAGCGGCGCAGTCCCGTAGGGACGACAGAAGCGGGACGGCCAATCCCACAGATCGCATGGCTGTTTCCAACGCGAACTTCGCCCGCGATGCCCGCCCGGGCCCGCTCGTCAAATCCCCGCCAGCGCCTTGCGCAGATCCTGAATCAGGTCGCGCGGGTCTTCCAGGCCGATGCTGATGCGCACGCCGCCGGGGTCGATGCCTTCCTTCACCTGCTTGTCCAGCGGCACCGACGAATGCGTCATGCTCGACGGGTGTTCCACCAGCGTGCGCACCTGCCCCAGCGAGACCGCCAGCGTGATCGTGTAGGCGTCGCGGGCGAGCCGGTCGATCAGGCGTTCGGCGCGCGCGCGGGCCTTCGCGTGCGGGCCCTTGACGATGAAGTAGACCATGTTCCCCGGCGCGAAGTTCCCGTCGTAGTCCACCATCTGGCGGCGTGCGAGTTCGTACTGCGGGAACGTGGGCAGGCCGGGGTAGAGCACCCGCGCGATCGCCGGGTGCTGTTCCAGAAAACCGGCGACCTCGTGCGCCGTCCGTTCCTGGTGGCGCACGCGCAGCGAAAGGGTCGGGACGCCGTGCACGAGGATCGGCCAGGCGCCCTTGGGCGAGAGCACGCCGCCGAAGTCCTTGCGGTACGAAAGCAGCGCGCTCTGGTCGCGGTACGAACCGATCGCCGCGCCGCCCATGTCGGTGCCGAAGCCGCAGATGTTCTTGGTCAGGCTGTGGACGACCAGGTCCGCGCCGAGCGTCAGAGGCCGCTGGCAGAAGGGCGTGGCGAAGGTGTTGTCCACGACGATGCGGATGCGGTCGCGTTCGCGGCGCTTGGCGTTGACGGCGTCGGCGGCGCGGCGCGCGGCGGCGATGTCCACGAGCTGCAAATTGGGATTCGCGGGGCTTTCGAGGTAGATCGCGCGCGTGGTGGGCCGCAGGGCGCGTTCGAGCGCCCCCGGGCGGGTGAAGTCGGCGAAGGTCGTCGAGATCTTGAGCTTGGGGAACCACTGGGTCATCAGGCTGTACGTGGACCCGTAAATGGTGCGGTGCGCGGCGATGTGGTGCCCGCTGAAGACGCAGATGCCCAGCGCCGCCGCGATCGCCGCCATGCCGGTCGCGAAGGTGACGCAGGCCTGGCCCTGCTCCGAAAGCGCGAGCGCCTCCTCGAGCATGTCGCGGGTCGGTTCGGCCAGCCGGTCGTAGATGTAGATCGGCGCCTTGCGCCGCTTCTCCGGATCGTGCTGCTCCTGGGCGAATTCCGCGAAGCCGCGCGCCCCGCGCGAGGCGCCTTCCAGGCGGTAGGTGCTCGACGAAGAGAGCGGCGGGACGACGTGGTGGCGGTAGTCCCAGTGTTCGTCGCGCGAGCGGCCGTGGATCAACTGGCTGTGGATGGAGTACGCGTCGGGACTGGGCGGTTTCGCTTTTTTCTTCGCCATGTTTTCCTCGAGGGCGTTGCACCGCAGCGCCGGGTGCACGCATCGTACGCTCAACGCGGAGCATGGTCACCGCCAAAAAGCGCTGGGAGTTCACTGGCGGTTCGGTGGCTCAAGGCGGCGGTGAAGCCCTGCCGGATGTTATGCGCCTTGCGTCGTGAACTTCTATTGAACCCGTGGCGCCGGGCGATACTAAGGGTCATTCGGGCTTTTCAGGTGTAGGAATAGACGTAGTATAGCAGTCCACCAACCGGATTGCCGGCCCCTCTAAATCGGGAGAACGTCCTCATGCGCCAGGTCTTGCTGTCCGTCTCGTGCCTTGCCCTTGGCCTTGCCGCCGGGCTGCGCGCGGAAGAGCTACGCGTCGCGATCACCGCGGACAATTCGATCTGCGCGCACCATTCCGAAGTCGGCAACAACATGGGCAAGTCGGCGCGCATCAAGATGAAGGGCATCGAGAACATCATGATCTTCAACTTCGACCCCAAGCCGCTGGAAGGCAAGGTCGTCACGAAGGCGGTGCTCCATATCAAGGGCAGCGACAACAAGATGATGGTCCGCAAGGTGGGCTTCTCGACCATCGCGACCGCGTGGAACGAAGGCAGCATCGAAGGCGACGCGCCGGCCAACAAGGGCGATTCGACGTTCAAGTCGCCGGAGACCGGGAGCGACCGCGCGTGGGCGTATCCGGGCGCGGACTTCCTCTCGGCGGTCTTCGGGCGCGGCAGCACGTTCTGGATGCAGAGTTACGTGAAGCCCGGCGCGGACCTCTGGTACGACATGGAATTCGACGGCCGCATCCTGGAAGCCTGCGCCGCGGGGCTCTCCCACGGCTTCGCGGTCAGCGACGACAACGGGCAGACCGCGCGCACGCACAAGGACGTGATCGGCGACGGCAACTTCGGCAACAACTTCTTCTTCTCGCGCGAACAGAACAACGCCCAGCCCGAACTGGTGCTCACCGTTTCCCCCGCCGAGATCGCCCAGGCCGGCAAGCTGGACGTGACCGTCAACCCCTGGCCCGGCGGCAGCGATTTCGAGACCGGCGGCCTGGAGATCGTGATTCCTTCCGGCGCGGACCTGGGCTACCGCATCACGCTCGACGGCAAGGAACTCCCGCGCTGGCAGCATCCGCCCGTCGCGCCCAAGGGCGAAGCGGCGCGCGCGCTGATCAAGGGCCTGGCCTCGGGCGCGAAGGTGAAGGTCGAAGTCAAATCCGTCGGCCGCGGCGGCGTGGTGATGGCGGTGGGCACGGCCGAGGGCCAGGTGAGCGAGAAGCTCGCCCCGCCCGCCGCGATCGCGCTTGAACCGATCACGCGCGAAGCCGGCGATCCGCCCGCGAACGCGCAGGGCAGGGTCTGGGCGATGCCCGACGTCTACCGCGCGAACCCCGTCACCGGCAACGTGCTCGAAGAGCCCGGCGTGAACTACGGCGCCGACGCGGCGGGCGCCTTCTCCAAGGCCAACGCGGCCTGGAGCGGCAAGGACCGCACGGTGAGCCTGAACGCGCTGCGCGGCGAATGGATCGCCTTCCAACTCGTCTGCCAGAATGCCGGCGCCGACCCGGTCGAATACAGCGTCGAACCCGGCGCGCTGAAAGGCCCCGGCGACGCCGCGATTCCCGCCGCCGCCTTCCAGCTTTCGCGCGCCTTCTACATCAAGGCCGGCAAGACCGACCGCGACTGGTACGCCGACCCGCTGCTGCCGCTGAAGGCCGGCGAATCCTTTAAGGTGCCCGACGAAAAGAACGCCGTCCCCGGCCAGGCCAACCAGGCCGTCTACGCCGAATGCTTCGTCCCCAAGGACGCGGCCCCGGGCGAATACAAGGGCACGTTCACGGTCAAGGCCGGCGCGGGCGAGCCGCTGGCGCTGAACGTGAGCCTGACCGTGCTCGGCGCGGTCATCCCCGACACGGCGCACTTCGTCTGGTCGATGAACGCCTACGGCACGCCGGCCTCGCCCTACGGCGCGGTGGGCAGCGACGAATTCATCGCCGCGGAGCACGCCTTTTACGGCATGTCGCACCTGCACCGCACCTGCCTGGCGATCCTGCACTACAGCCATTCGGGCCGGCAGGCCCCGGGCACCGCGCTGGCCTTCGAAGGCTCGGGCAAGGACCTGAAGGTCAAGGACTGGAGCGCCTGGGACAAGCGCTTCGGCCCGATCCTCGACGGCAGCATCTTCAAAGGCACGCCGCGCGAAGGCACGGCGATGGACCACTTCTACCTCGTGCTGAGCGAGAATTATCCGACGACGATGCAGGACGGCTACAAGTGGAACGACTCGGTCTGGGAAGACCACTGGAAGGTCGCCGGCCCGGTCGAGGAAGGCTTCAGCCAGCAGTACAAGGACCAGTGGGTCGCCGCCGCCCGCGAGATGCTCAAGCATTTCGTCGAGAAGGGCTACACGTCGAACTTCCAGGTCTACCTGAACGACAAGTACTTCTACAAGCAGTACGACGGGAACAAGAAGGCGCGCGGGCAGGGCACCAGCTTCTGGCTGCTCGACGAACCCGCCAACATCGACGACTACACCGCGCTGGCGCTCTTCGGGAAGTTCTACCAGCAGGCCAAGAAGGAAGCCGGGCCCGCGGCCGAAAAGCTGGGGCACTACCGCGTGGACGTCTCGCGCCCGCAGTGGGGCCGCGACACGCTCGACCGCATCACCGACCTCAACGTCTGCGGCGGCTTCGGCGAATACCGCCCCTGGCTGGAAGAGTGGCGCGAACGCTACGGCCAGCGCGTCTGGACCTACGGCGGCGCGCCCGCCATCACCAGCAGCGGCCTGGGCACGGTGATGCATGCCCTGGACCTGTACGGCCGCGGCGTGGACGGCTTCGTGCCCTGGCTGACGCTGGGCGGCGAGAGCGCCTGGACGAAGTACGACGGCAACTGCGTCTTCTACACCGGCAAGCCCATGGGCGTGATGGGCCCCTGCGCCAGCCTGCGCCTGAAGAGCTACCGCCGCGCCGAACAGGACGTCGAGTACGTCTACCTGCTGGCCGAAAAGCGCGGCCTGCTGAAGGGCGACCCCAACCGCCTGCGCGTCGGCCACCTGGTCTCGAACGCGATCAAGGCCACCAAGAAGCTCGGCAAGCTCGACGCCGAAGGCGCCGTCACCGAGTCCTTCGAGAAGCTCAAGCCCGAAGACTTCGAACAGCTCCGCATCGCGCTGGCGAAGGCGCTGGGGGAATGAACGAATCGTGAACGGGAGCCCGGGGCTCCGGCCCGGCCCCCGCCGTCACGCCTCCAGCGTCATCTCGTCTCCGCGCACCCAGGCGCAGCCGGCGCGTCGGCCGTGGGCGTCCAGGCGTTCGACGAGCACGTCGGCGTCGAGGGGCGTGCCGGTGCGGGGGATGCGCGCGCCGGCCGAGAGCCTTAGGAAGACGCGGTCGGCGGATCCATCCGCGAAGCTGAGCTTCATGCCCCAGACGTCGGGCGGGAGCTTGGGCAGGCGCGCGACCTCCACGCCGGCGTTCACGCCCGAGGCGAACGGCACGAGCGCGGCGGCGAAGCGCAGCGGGGCCTTGCCGCGCACCGAGTAGTCCGCCACCGGCGCGGGCAGGTCGGCCCCGGCCACCGAGACCCAGCCTTGCACGGGATCGGTCTCGCCGCAGAGCAAATCCAGCTTCAGGCCCTGGCGCGGTTCGAGCGGCACGATCTCCAGGTTGGCGCCTTTCAAGCGGCGCGTCAGCGCGCGGCGCGTGCGCGGGTCGGCTTCCACGCGCATGGGCGAGAAATGGAAGAGCGCGTCGATGCGTTCGGCGCCCTCGCCCGTCACTTCGTCGAAGACGATCCAGTACCCGCCGCGCAGGAAGAGCAGCGTGCGCGTGTGGACGATGCCCTCGGGCTGGCCGCGGTAGCCGTCGCGGTATTCGGCGCGCACGTAGTCGAAGACGGGCCCGAACGCGGCGCGGTGCCGTCCGCGGGCGCTGGCCGTGTGCGCGTCCCTGCCCAGCCGCTGGCGCCACTGCCCCGCGCCGTTGACCAGCAGCGTCGAATGCGCGCGCGTCTGGCGGTAGTACGCGGTCCAGGCGTCGTCGAGGTAGCTCGAGATGCCCGGATCGACCAGAAACGGCACGCCCAGCGCGAAGAGTTCCAGGCTCAGCGCGTCCTCGTGCTGGTGGCTGGCCCCGAACGGGCCGGCGTCGAAGAGCGCCCAGCGCGCCTCGCCGCCCGTCCCCGAGGCCAGGACGTGAAAGCCCGCGTCGGGAAAGCTGCGCGAACGCCCGGCGTAGGGGCCTTCGGGCGAGGCGAGCAGGTCCGGCCGGCCGAACAGGCGCGCGCCGGTCTCGAGAAAGCCGTGGTCGCGGGCGGTCAGGCAGTTCACGGCGTCG
>JAHCJK010000047.1 GCA_026184295.1 Planctomycetota bacterium | reverse complement strand
GTCGTTCCGCTCCCGGCCGAACCCGCCGGGAATCCCACGGCCGCGCCGGTGCGCCCGTCCGCCAAGGCGGAGATCGACAAAGGCGAACTGCTCGGGCACATCCAGTACCTGGCATCGCCCGACCTGCACGGCCGCGAGGCCGGCACGCCGGACCAGTTGAAGGCCGCCGAATACGTCGCGGAGGAGTTCAAGCGCTACGGGCTGGCTCCGTTCGGCGACGAGAAGGACGGCGCGCGGACGTACTTTCAGGAGTTCGACCTGCCGGAATCGGCGGGGATGGGGGAAGGCAACGAACTGGTCCTGAAAGCGGACGGCAAGGAGACGCGCTTCGAGTTGCGCAAGCAGTTCGCGCCGTTCTCGGTGGGGAAGGCGCATGCGGAAGTCTCCGGCGGCGTGGTCTTCGCGGGGTACGGCATCGCGGCGCCCGAGTACCAGTACGACGACTTCAAAGACGTGGATTTGGAAGGGAAGTGGGCGTTGATCATGCGCTACGAGCCCCAGGAACAGGACGCGGCGAGCAAGTTCGCCGGGCGGCAGTTCACGCCGCACGCGGCGCTGCCGGCCAAGCTCGCGGCCTGCGCCAAGCGCAAGGCCGCCGGCGTGCTGATGGTCACCGGGGCGTCGGGGCATCTCAACGAGGCCGAACGCCTGACCGACGGGCGCGGGCCGGCCGGCACGGACGCGGCGATTCCGTTCATTCAGATCACGCGCGAGACCGCCAACGCGCTGCTGGCGTCGTCGAAGAAGACCCTGGGCGACCTGCAAGGCGCGATCGACAAGGACCTCGGCTGCCACTCGTTCGAGATCAAGGACGTGACGATCTCGGCCAAGGTGGACCTGAAGATCGAGGCGCACCCGACGCGCAACATCCTCGCCTGGATCGAAGGGCGCGACGAGAAGCTCAAGTCCGAGTTCGTGATCCTGGGCGCGCACAGCGACCACGTGGGCTTTGGCAAAGCCGGTTCGCGCCTGGGCCCGCAGGGCGCGGGCAAGATTCACCCCGGCGCCGACGACAACGCCAGCGGCACCGCGGGGCTGCTCGAGATCGCGCAGTTCCTGGGTGGGCTGAAGCCGGAAGAACGCCCGCGCCGCTCGGTGATCCTGATCGGGTTCTCGGGGGAAGAGAAGGGTCTGCTGGGGAGCGAGCACTACGTCAAGAAGCCGAAGGCGCCGCTGAAGGACACCGTGGCGATGCTGAACCTCGACATGATCGGCCGCTCGGCCGACAACGGCCTGCAGGTCTCCGGGATCGGCACGGGCAAGGGCTTTAAGGATCTGGTCCTGGGCGCGGGCGCCGAGAGCAAGCTGCGGCTCTTCCTGGGCACCGCGGGCGACGGCCCCAGCGACCACGCGACCTTTTACCATGCCGGGATTCCGGTGCTCTTCTTCTTCACCGGCATCCACGACGATTACCACACGCCCACCGACACGTGGGACAAGATCAACGCGCCCGCGGCCGAGGCCGCCGCCGCGCTGGCCTGCGCGCTGCTGCGCAAGCTCGCCGATCAGGACGCGCGCCCCGAGTTCGTCAAGAACGACAAGCGCCCGTACCTGGGCGTCGGAGCGGACATGGTTCGCGCGCGCAACGCCAAGGGGTTCCCGGTGGGCTCGGTCGCGCCCGGCAGCCCCGCCGACCAGGCCGGCCTGAAGGTGGGCGACCTGATCACGCACGTGAACAGCCAGAAGCTCTCGCAGCCGATGGACCTGCACATGGCCATGATCGATTTCGGGGTCGGCGACCCGCTGGAACTGATCGTCAAACGCGGCGACGAACGCCTGGAGGTCAAACTCAACCTGGCCGAGCGCAAATAGTTAGGGCTTCCGCGCGAATTCCGGGCTCAGATGCGCTGGAAATCGCCCCAATCCGCGCTAAGGTATTGCGTTCCAAAAGGAGGACGTACGACATGAAGGCTGGCATTCATCCGACCTACAAGCCCGTGGTGATCACCTGCATGGGCTGCGGCACCAAGATCGAGACGCGCTCGACGAAGGGCAAGGACTTCTCCATCGACGTCTGCTCGTCCTGCCACCCGTTCTACACGGGGCGGCAGAAGTTCGTCGATAGCGCGGGGCGTATCGAACGCTTCCAGAAGAAGTGGGCAAAGCCCGCTCCGGCCGAAGAGAAGGCCAAGGCCTGATCCAGGCACCGTCTCCGGTGGTACAACGGGCAAGCGCAAGCTTGCCCGTTTCATTGGGCTCAAGCCGCGTTGTCTACGATTTCCGAGGCGTGTCTACGCAGCACAGACAACCGCGAAAGAATTTTTCCAGGCCGGCCTGAAAAATTCTTAAAAAATTCACAAAAAATCTTCTTATGGATGTCCCCTAACATCCACGGGTGCACTATTGGGGATTTAGGTCCATCTTCCCCTAAAATCATTGAGTTTATGAGTATCATGGTGCATTTTCTGCGTTTCACCTATATTGACAAACGTCAATTACGGTCTATATCATTGTGCACACAAGCAGAGTGAATTTTTCCTAAAGCGAGTCCAAAGCACCCGAAGACCGGCGCCCACGACTCAACCCTTTTTCTGATCCCGGGGCGGGACGTTGTAAGGAGACGCAGCCATGGCGAAGCGAAAAAAAGCGCTCAAGAGCAAAGATGAGAGCGAGGCCATGCCCAAGGCAGCCCTGCGCTCCGACCTGCTCGACAAGAGCCCCCTGCGCCGGCGCGTGGCCTCCCCGGTCACGGCGCCCCTGACCTTCCGAAGGCCGATCGTGCCCATTCACGGCGTCGCCAGCGGACAGACGGTGGAAGAACGCGCGCGCGCCGAAGTGAAGGCCAAGAAGCGCCAGATGGAAGACGAGATGTGGGCGCGTTTCCAGAAGACCCACGACGAAGACCTGCGCAACGACCTGTGGGTGCACTACCAGTCGCTGGTGAAGTACATCGCCGAGCGCCTGAAGGCCAAGCTCCCCGAATGCATCGACGTCAACGACCTGATCAGCGCCGGGCACCTGGGCCTGCAGGACGCGATCACCAAGTTCGACCCCAAGGTCGGCGTGCGCTTCGAGACCTACTGCGTGCCCCGCATCCGCGGCGCGATGCTGGATTCCATCCGCGCCAGCGACTGGGTGCCGCGCCTGATCCGCAACAAGAACCACCAGTTCGAACGCCTCGTCCGCGACCTCGCCGCGCAGCTCGGGCGCGAGCCTTCCGAGGAAGAGATCGCCAAGCGCATGAACATCGACCTGCCGCGCCTGGACGAACTGCGCAAGGAACTGGACGTGAAGGCCCAGATCTCGCTCGAAGGCGGCGCGTCCGACAACGCCGACGAACGCGACCTGCTGCGCCTGGAGATGCTCGACGGCCGCGAGGAAGAAGAACCGACCCGCGAACTCCAGCGCGACGAGATCCGCGACATGGCCCTGCGCGGCCTCCACGCGAACGAACGCGCCGTGGTGGAGCAGTACTACTTCCTGGGCAAGAGCATGAAGCAGATCGGCGAGGAACTGCAGCTTTCGGAGTCGCGCATCTGCCAGATCCACGCGCAGGTGCTGGATGTGCTGCGCAAGAAGTTCCGCGCCTACCAGGACTCCTGCACGTTCTAGTCGTCGCCGGCTGAATACGAAAGAAACAGCGCCCTCACGAAGGGCGCTGTTTTATTTTATTAGCTAGGGAAGGGCGGACCTACGAACGCGCCTGGCGGTTCTTGTGCTTGGCGCTCTGTCCCAGCAGGTAATCGATCTGGTCGGACGTGAGGCCCAGGCCGTCCTGCAGGCGCACGCGCGAACGCGGGCTGGCTTCGATGACGCCGCGCTCCAGGCGGTGCAGCGTCGCGGGGCTCAGTCCGGTCTTCCTGCTCATTTCCCGAAGCGTCATGCCCAGGCGGATGCGGTATGTAATCAGGTCCGTGCGGGGGTCCGGATGTTTGCTGTTGGATGACACAAATGCCCCTCAAAGGCGCGGCGCAAGGCAAGGAATCAGCAGGTACAACAACCTCTAATAAGACAATTCCCGGCATGGTCAATACGCTGGATTGGACACGTTTCGTTCTTTTCATCTGTTTCTTTTTCCGGCCCGCGCGGCGCGTCCGCCGATACGCCTTGCGTTCCCCTCTGTAAAACGCTTTGCGTAGATTACGGGGGCCAGGGGCCGGTGCAACGGCAGCCGCGCGCGGGGGCCGGCTTTCGCGCCGCGGGCGTCCGTTTCCGGATGGATTTGTTTCAACGAAGGGCCCCCGGAGGCCGCGGAACCTCTTAAAGGGAGCCATCGGGGAAGGCCCGTCGGCGGCCCGGCCGAAAATTCGCCAGTAAGGGCCTTGTACGGCATAATGTTAGAAGAATATATCCGGAGAAAAGGCTGCGCCGGAGGCCCGCGAACGGCTCGGTTACGCCGGTTCTCGAAGCGCGCTAAATGGCTGGTAGGCTTGAGTTTTCATCCTTGACACCCCACCATATCTTACTAGCATCTTCGTGTCGCTTCTGAATTAACGCATGATTGCGGTAGTACCGGTCCGAAAGACTGGTCTGCGCTGGGCTTTCATCGCAAGGCTCTTCGCCGGCCGCTTTTGAACCGGTTCCGGATTACGGACTTCTGGGGGTGTAGTCGAGCGAAGGTTTGCTTCGCTCCGCTCGGAGGAATGAAGATGAGGATCGCTGCCATGGGTAAGCTGATCGGGTGCCTGCTGGTCCTGGCGTTCGTGGCCGGCTCGGTGCGCTCCGCGCACGCCGAAGAAGACCGCGTCGCGAAGATCGAGACGCTCTTCCGCGAAGGCCTGGATCTCTACCAGCAGGGCAAATACTCCGAAGCGCAGATCAAGCTGCGCCAGCTCCTGGCCCTGGAACCGCGCAAGGAACTGGCGGCGCGCCTGGTGGACGAGGCCGGCACGAAGTACATGGCCAAGATGATGGCCGATCCGCGCATGGGCAGCGAACCCACGCGCATCTGGACCCTCTATCGCCAGTACTACATCCTGAAGCTCGCCGACAAGGACCGCATGGCCAAGATGGCCGCCCGCGTCGTCGATCCGGCGACCAGCGACGACGAACGCGCGCTGCTCTACCGCGAATTCGCCGAACTCGGCCACTACGCCGTCCCGGCCATCGCGCAGTACCTCAAGGATCCCAACCACGAAGACTTCCGCACCTACGCCCGCGTGGTGCTGGCTCGCATGGGCCCCACGGCCATCCTGCCGCTGATCGAACTGCTCAACCATAAGGAAGTCCTGATGCGCGAGAACGCGATCCTCGCCATCACCGACATCGAGCCCGCCGACGAACGCGCGATCCCGGCCCTGAAGGCCCGCCTGGAAGACCCCAACGAGACCGAGACCGCCAAACGCTTCGCGACCCGCGCGCTGGAAAAGCTGACCGGCGTTTCGGCCGCGAGCCTGAAGCCGGCCGCCACCTATTACTACGAAGCCGCCAACCGCTACTACATCGAACGCGCGGGCGTCGCCGAAGAGGCCGAGTACGCCGACGGCTTCATGTGGCACCTGAACGAGGGCGGCGACCTGGTGACCGTCCAGTACCCGATCTGGGCCTGGAACGACCAGATGGCCGAAGAGTTGGCCCTGCGCGGCGCCGGCCTGCACATGGACCAGTCGGACTTCTACCCGCTGCTCGCCAGCATCTACGCCGGACAGTACACCGAAGTGAAGGACCTCGTGGACATCGCCAACGAGAACCCCACCCGCCACTTCCTCTCGGAGGAAGAAAAGCAGGAGATCATGGCGTGGGATAAGAAGCTCATCGACTGCCTGAACCTGAGCAGCGCGTGCGGCAAGTACTACGTCAACGAAGCGCTCTTCAAGGTGTACCGCGACCTGGCCAAGTACCCCGGCCACGCGCGCCTGCCCGGCATCGGCGCGTTCCTGGCCGAACGCCTGGCCTTCCTGGACGAGAAGGGCGACCTGCTGCGCCCGCCGTCGCTGCCGGCCGCGCCGGCGCCCGTCGTTCCCGCGGGCGGCAAGGATCCCTCGGTCGCGACCTCGATCGACATCGTCCCCCCGACCGCCGTGGTGCCCGTGCACGGCACGCAGCTCTTCAAGGCGATCGTGAAGGATCAGTACGGCAAGCCGATGAAGAACATGAAGCTGACTTGGTTCACCGAAGAAGGCGCTGGCGGCAAGATCGACGAGACCGGCCTCTTCACCGCGGGTCCGGTCCCCGGCGGCCCCTACCGCGTGTACGCCCAGGCCGAAGGCGCGCCTGAAGCGGGCATCGCGAAGGCCGAAGCCAAGACCGACGTCGCGCCGGAACCGCCCGCCAAGCCCGGCGACGGCTACACCCTGTACGTCCTGCCCGGCCACCAGCCGGCGCCCTTTCCCGGCGAAGGCGACAACGCCTACGCGCCCGGTTCGGCGCTGATCGCCGGCCTGGACAGCCCCGACCAGATCATCCAGTACGCCTGCGCGGTCTCGCTGGCCAAGATCAACCGCTTCCCGCAGCCGTGGGTCGGCTCGGAAAAGGTCGCGGGCCTGCTCGGCCGCGGCGTGAGCGAGAACCAGCCGCTGCAGATCCTCGTCGCCGAGGAAGACCAGAACGTCCGCAACGAAGTGCGCGGGCACCTGGAAAAGCTGGGCTACCTGGTCACCGACGCGGGCAGCGGCCGCGACGCCCTGATCAAGGCGCGCACCTTCCCGCCGAAGGACATCGTCCTGATCTCCGACCGCCTGCGCCGCGACCTGACCCCCGAGCAGCTTCAGGAAGAACTGCGCGCGGACGTCCGGACGCGCTACATGCCCACCGGCATCCTGCACAGCCGCGCGGAACGCACGCTCACGCAGGCGCGCTTCGGCACCGAGATCACCCTCGTGGAACGCGAGATGGCCGACAACGACCTGAAGGTGCAGATCGAGAAGCTCGAAGGCCAGCGCCCGGCGGAAGCCTCGCCCAAGCGCAAGGCGCACGAGATCTCGGTCAAGTGCGCGACGGCGCTCTCGAAGGTCGATCCCCGCGCGACGCACCTGACGCTGATCGAAGCCGTTCCGCACTGCAAGAGCGCGCTGACGAACCGCAAGGACGACGTCCGCAATCCGGCGACGATCTTCCTGGGCAACGTCGGCGGCGGGAACGACAAGGACGACGTGGCCGCCAAGCTCCTCGGCGTCGTGCAGGACATGAACAACATCGACGAGACCAACGCCCCCGCCGGCACGCCGGTGGACGCGCTCCTGCGCGTCAACGCCGTGCGCGCCCTGGGCCGCGTGAAGCCCGATGCGTTCGAAGCCGAGTACACCAAGCTCCAGACCGACCGCAGCCACCTGGTTCAGGAAGTGGCCGCGGAAGAGTTCGGCGCGTTCGTCCGCCGCAACGGGCAGCTCTACAACTTCCTGCGCGAGAAGCGCGTGGACCGCGAAAAGAAGGAAAAGTAACCGTCCCGCTTCGGCGGACGTGAAAAAAGCCCCGGGCAACCGGGGCTTTTTTGTTTTCGGGCGGAACCGGGACCGTCAGCGCGCGACGGCCTGCGCCAGGCACTCGGCGCCCTTCAGCACGCGCGCCCAGCGCAGGAGTCCCTGCGTGTTCATGGCCATCACCAGCGCGAAGTAGGCGTCGATCAGGCGGTAGAGCGCGCGCTCGTGTGCGCCGTGGCGCGCCGTGTACGCCGCGCGGAAACGCGAATGCAGGTCGATCAGGCGGAACGGGCGCAATTCCGGGTGTTCCCACTGGATGCGGAACCGGCAGGCCGGGCGGCCGGGCGCGGCGTCCTCCACGCGGCAGGCATCCACTTTGCCGGCGCGCAGGGCGTACAGTTCCCCCGTGGCGTAGGACTCGTATTTGACCAGATCGAAGAGCGGCGGGCCGCTGTAGACGCCGGCGACCGAGACCGGGTCGAGCAGCACCAGCGCGGGGCGTCCGGCGGGCGGGTCGGGGCGCCAGAGGATGTTTTCGTGCAGCAGGTCGCCGTGCAGCCGGAAGGACGGCGCCTGCGCCAGCGCGCGGAATAGGTCCCCGTTCGCGACCAGTCGCTGGAACGCGCGCCCGGGCCCCGCGATGGCGTGGCCGTTCAGCACGATCTCCTCCGCGCGGATCAACGCGGAGAACTCCGGGTCGCGGTCGAGCTGCGCGAGCGCGTCGCGGAGCACGTCTTCGATGTGCGACGCCAGCGCGTGCTTGCCGGGGTCGGCGCGGTGCAGTCGCGTGAAAACCAGCTCGGCCAGTCCATCCTGCAAAGCGTCGGCGTCGCGCTGGAAGAGCTTGCCCGAGCGAATCCAGTCGCCCAGGTCGCGCCAGCCGTCGAAGTACGGCATCTCGTAGCCGACCTCGCGATCGCCCAGCCCCAGGCCCCAGGCGGCGAGCACGGACGGAAAAGACTCGGCCAGCCCCGGAGGCAGATGGAGCAGGTACTGAATCTCGGCGCGCAGGGTGTTCACGCCCCACGGCCCGGTGCCCTTGGTCGTCTTGCGCACGCGCGGCTCGCCCGAGAGCGTCTCGATCCATTCGCAGCGGTCCCAGATGCCGTCTTTCAGGACGCGGGAGCTTCGAACCGGGGAAGGCGAGGATGCCGGAAGATGGGCCATGCGCGAAGAAAGGGTATCCGCCGCGGCGGAAAAACCAAACCGCCGTTCAGCCTTTTACACCGCCGACGGTCAGGCCGGCGACGATTTTTTCCTGGAGCGCCACGAAGATCGCGAAGGTCGGCAGGCACAGCAGCACGATGCCCGCGAAGAGCGCCGGCCAGTTGACCGCGTACTGCTGCGAGACCTGAAGATTGTACAGACCGACCGGGAGCGTGCGGAATTCCGGGTTGGTCACGAAGACGAGCGCGAAGTTGTACTCGTTCCAGACGCCCAGGAAGTTGAAGATCGCCGCCGTCGCCAGGCCCGGCGCGGCGAGCGGGAAGTAGATCTGCGAAAAGATCTGCAGCGGCGTCGCGCCGTCCAGCGCGGCGGCCTCGGCCAGTTCGGACGGCAGGCTGCGGAAGAAGGCGGTGAGCAGGAAGATGGTGAAGGGCAGGCTCGTCGCCGCGTAGAGAATGCTCAGGCCCACGCGCGAGTCCATGAAGCTGAAGTTGCCCACCGACCAGCTCCGCATCATCACGTACAGCGGCACGACGAGCAGGAAGCCGGGAATCGCCATCGAACCGACCAGCGCGGCGATGAGCGCCTCACGCCCGCGAAAGGGCAGGCGCGCCAGCGCGTACGCGGCCATCGAGCCCACGATGGTCGAAAGCCCCACGGCGCAGGCCGAGACGAGGATGCTGTTGAAGAAGTAATCGCCCATGCGCGCGACGCGCCAGGCGTGCGCGTAGTTTTCGCCGAAGTGCGAATAGGCCGACCAGTCGAAGCGCTTGAAGATCAGGAGCAGCGGCACGAGGAAGAAGAGGGTCAGCGCGCCGAGCGCGACCCACAGCCCTTTGCGCAGCCGCGAACCGCGCTCGGCCTTGCCCGCCCAGGACCAGAGCGGCAGCCAGAGCAGCAGCGGCAGGTACCAGGAGTGGAAGCCGTAAAGCGACCGGAAAGTGTAGGGGTACTCGCTCAGTTCGCCGAAGACGCTGGCCGGGCGCAGCGCGAATTCCTGGTTGGTCGCGCCGGACATCAGCACCACCCACACAAACGCGAGCACGGTGAAGCCGATCCAGACGCTTTTCAGGATGTACAGCGGGTAGTGGCGCGTGCGGCGCACCGCGAGCAGCAGCAGGATGCTGAGCGCGCAGTAGATCCAGAGCAGCATGGGAATCTGCGCCTTCATCGCGTTCATCTCAGTACTCCAGCTCGCGCTTGCCGAAGGCCAGGCGCAGCGCCCCGACCATCAGGACGATGCAGAGCACCAGCGCGACGGCCATGGCCGTGCCGCGTCCCATCATGTAGATGTTGTCGCGCGCGTTGAACGAGATCGCGTACTGGTAGGTGCTCACCGTTTCCATGTCCACGGGCACGCCGGGCCCGGCCAGCGCCTGCACGAGCCCGAAGACCTGCATCGAACCGATGAGCCAGAGCGACAGCGCCACGTAGGTTACGTCCTTCATCATCGGCAGCGTGACGTGCCGGAAGACCTGCCACTCGCTCGCGCCGTCGATGCGCGCGGCTTCCAGGATGTCGGAAGGGATGCGTTTCATGCCCGCCAGCAGCAGGACCATCTGCCCGCCGACGCCGGCCCAGATCGACGCGATCACGATCGCGTCCATCGCATTCTCGCTGGCCAGCCAGTTCACGCCTTGCCCGCTGAAAATGCGCAGGACGCGGTTGAGCAGCCCGTCGTTGTAGTCGTACAGGCGCGCCCACAGGATCGCGACGCCCACCGCCGAGACGAAGGAGGGAAAGAAGATCATCGTCTGGAAGACCTTTTTGCCTTTAAAGCCCGGGCGGTGCAGCGCGACGGCGAAGAGGAACGCGAAGAAGAAATGCCCGATGCCGCCGACGATCACGAAATAGAAGGTGTTCTTGAGGCTCTTCCAAAAGCGCGCGTCGCCCGCGAGGTTGGCGTAGTTTTCGAGGCCCGTGAACTTCGATTCGGGCGAGAACCCCGTCCAGGAACTCATCGAGACCAGCAGCGCGTTGAGCGCCGGCCAGACGAGGAAGAGCGTGAAGAGCACGAGCGCCGGGCTGAGCAGCACGGCCAGCGTGCCGGGACCGCCGATCAGGTTGGAGCGCGTGGAGGCCATCAGCGAATCCCCGCTTCGCCGCCCTGGGCGCGGTAGGCGTCGGTGCTTTGCTGGAGCTTCTTCAGAAACGCCTCGACCGAGAGGTACCGCGGATCGCGCTCGTCCGCGTGCATGAAGAACTGCTGGTAGAGGTCGTTCCAGACGAACTTGGCCCACTTGGGCGCGTAGGTGTTCGCGCCGCCTTTGTAAATGGTCTTGGCGGCCTGGAGGTCGGCGCGGATTTCTTCGAGTTCGCTGGGAAAAGGCGCGCCGGCGATGGTGGGAATCTCCTTGCCGATCTTGGCGAGCATCTCGCCGCTCGAGCGCCGCGCCAGAAAGCGCAGCAGTTCCAGCGCGCCCTCGCGGTGGCGGCCGCCCTTCAGCAGCGCGTGCCCCGAGAGCGAAGCGTCCACGGCGCTGGGATCGCCGAGCGGAAGCGGACGGCCGTCCGAGTCCACCGTGTCGAGGGCGGGGCAGAGAAATCCGCCGATGCGGAAGACGTTTGCGTTGGGCTTGTACTCGAGGGTCTCGCGGATGATCCAGGAGCCGCAGATCAGGTGCGTGGCCTTGCCGCCGACCCAGAGCCGCTGCGCCGCGGGCCACTGCGAGCCGCGCCAGCCTTCGATGTGCCAGCCGGGCCGGTGCAGGTCGCGGATCGCCTGGAAGGCCGCGCGGTACCGCGGGTCCATGTCGAAGCGCGGAGCGCCGGGCGCGCCTTCGACGGTGGCCTGCAGCGTCTCCTCGGGGACGGCCCGGCGCAGCAGCGCGTCGGACCAGAGGCCCGCGTAAACGTCGCGGTCGGCGGCGAAGGGCGCGATGCCGGCTTCATCCAGCAGGCGGCAGTTGTCGAGGAACTGGCTCCAGGTCTTGGGAATCGGCAGCTTGAAGCGTTCGTAATGCGCGCGGTTGTAGAAAATAAAGGTCGTCCACGTGCCCGACGGGAGCAGGTAGGTGCCCTTGCGCATCTTGGCGGCGGCCTCGGGCGGCGGCTCCAGGGTGCAGCGTTCGAGCAAACTGGGGACGAAGGCCTCGCGGAGTTTCCTGCCGGCGTCGTCGGGGTGGGGCAGGGCGTCGAGTTCGGCGTCGAGCGGTTCGAGGAAGCCTTCCTGCGCGAGGATGCGCAGGCTTTCGCGGTCGGTGCCGAGCACGTCCGGCACGTCGGAGCCCGTGAGCAGGCGCGGGCGGATGGCGGGGAGCACCCAGCGGCCATCCCAGCGCGGCTCGACGCGGTAGCGCGGGTACTCTTTTTCGAAGGCTTCGAAGAGGCGCGCGTAAGCGTCCTGCATCGGTTCGCCGGGGGCCCACATGCTGGCGAAGATGATGGTCTCGCGCCCGGGATGCGCGAGGTTGCGCTGGAAGACATCGAGGCTCAGGGTGAGCAGAAAAGCCACGCCCACGCCCAGGCAGAGCAGGGGAAATCCGCGCATGCGTTACGCCGCTTCCATAAGATCGGTCCGCCCATGGTAGCGCGGCGCTCCCGGAGCAGCGAGGAGAAGTTTCCGGAAGGCGCGGGAGAGAATCCCGGGAGAACCTTGAGCCCGCCCGCGAAAAGGCGTAGCATGTTCCCAGCCCTGGAATGGAGGGAGCGACGATGCATTTCCGCGTGGTGGCTTTGGTGGGGATTTCGCTGGCGGCGCTCTTCTTCACCGCGTGCGGCGGCACGAAGGAGGGCATCCGGCAGTCCAACATGGTGCGCGACGACGCGAAGCGCATGCAGCGCATCCCCAACCATTCGGCGCCCGATGTCGCCGAGGCCGCGATGGGGCGCAAGCCCGACGCAGTGCACAAGGACGGCGACCGCGAGATCCACTACTACGTGATCCGCGGCGCGGTGAACGGCGAGACCCTGCGCCTGGTGTACCTGAACAACGAACTGATCGGGCAGAGCATCGAGACCTCGGGCGGCCAGTAAGCCGGAGAATCCTGCCAGCGTGTCCACGAATTCGGCGGGCGCCCGGCCCGTGGCCTTCGTCACGGGCGCTTCGGCCGGGATCGGCGCCGCGTGCGTGAAGGTCTTCGCCGCCGCGGGCTGGGACGTGGCCGCCGGCGCGCGCCGCCTCGACCGCCTGCAGGCCCTGGCGACTGAAACAACCTCCCAATATCCCAACGCGACGGTGCTGCCCGTGGTCTGCGACGTGGACCGCGACGACTCGGTGGCGCAAGCCTTTCAGTCCGTGGGCGAACGCTTCGGGCGGCTCGACGCGCTGGTCAACAACGCCGGCTACGGAGCCTACGGGACCGTGGCCGAGACGAAGGTCGAAGTCTTCCGCGCCAACATGGAGACGAACTACTTCGGCGTGCTGCGCTGCACGCAGGCGGCCATGCCCCTGCTGCGGGCGGCAGCGGCGAAGTCCTCGCGGCGCTGGGGCGCGGCGATCGTGATGGTGAGTTCGTTCGTGGGCCGGCGCGCGCTGCCGGGCATGGGTTCGTACTGCGCGACCAAGTTCGCGCTGGAAGGCCTCAGCGAGGCCCTGCGGGTCGAACTGGCGGGCGAACGCATCTCGGTCTCGGTGGTCAACCCGGGCCTGACGCGCACCGAATTCCACGCGTCCGCCGAGGGCGAGCGCCCCAAGAGCTACCTGCGCCCTGCGACGGGCATGCCGGCGGAGACCGTGGCGCGCTCGGTGCTGGCCTGCGTGCGCAGGCCGCGCAGGAACGTGTACCTGACCGCGGCGGGCAAGGCGGGCATCGCCGCGCAGTGGATCTCGCCCGGGTTCGTGGACTGGGTGATGAAGGGCCAGTGGAAAAAAGAACGCGGGACCTGAGCGGCCCCGCGCGTCCTTCGATGCATCGTCCCGCCGGCGTTCAGGCCAGGTCGAGCCATTCCAGGATGGACATGCGGTGCTGGGCCGATTTCACGGCCAGCACGGAGATCGGGGAGGCGCGCACGACCTTTTGCGCGACGCTGCCCAGGAAGAACGAGGTCAGCGCCGTGTGACCGTGCGTGCCGATCACGATCAGGTCGGCGTCTTCCTGCTGCGCGAACTTCACGATCGTCTCGGCCGTCGGGCCTTCCTCGACGTGCACGTCCAGTTTCACCGCGTCCTTCTTGCGCTTGCCGAGCGCCTTGGCCAGGTCGCTTTCGTGGATCGCCTTCATGCGGTCGCGGGCGGTCTCGTAGTTCATGCCCGCTTCGAGGTACCCGGTCGGCACTTCGTAGGTGTTGACGACGGTGACGCCGTCCAGCTTTTCGCGGCGCGCGAGTTCGACGGCCAGATCCAGGCCCGACTGCGCGGTCGCGGAGCCGTCCACGGCGGCCACGATGCGCTTGATGTCCGCGTGCGCGCCGGGACGCGAGATCAGCACCGAGACCGGGGAGGCGTGCAGCAGGCGTTCGGCCACGCTGCCCAGGAGGATGCGGTCGAGCGCGCCCTTGCTGTGGCTGCCCGCGACGACCAGGTCGGCCTTGGTGGCCTTGACGATCTTGAGCAGTTCGGTGCTGGCATGGCCTTTCTTGATGACCACTTCGACCGGCACGCTCTCGGTCTTGCCCAGGTGCTTCAGTTCCTGCGCGACGCGTTCCAGCGCTTCCTCGGTCAGGCGCTTGGTCAGGTCCTTGACGAGAAAGTCGTAGCGGCTGTCCCAGAGTTCCACGACGTGGGCCAGGACGAGCTTGGCGTCGAAGGCCTCGGCGATCTCCGCCGCGGTCGCGAGCGCGTGCTGCGAACTCGTGGAAAGGTCGGTGGCGCACAGCACCGTCGCGATGCCCGACCGGGCCGCCGATTTCTTCTTGCTGGACGCGGACGCTCTGGCTGACTTGGCCATGTCAGATTCCTTCGCTTGGATGGGTTGTGAAGCCTTGAAACAGAGTGTAACGGACTTTGCGAGGGGCTCAATATCGAAACGCGCGCGGCTTACTTCAAAAGAGGAATTCCGGGTCCGGAAACGCCGTTATTCAGGCCCGAGCCCGGCTGGTAGGGCTGGTACGACTGCTGAGGCGCCGTCTTGGGCCCCTGGCCGTTGCCATGATTCGGGTTCGTGTAGCCCCCCCATGGATAATAATAGTAGGGCCCGTAATAGCGCTGCTGGTCGTACAGGCGCGAACGCTCCCGCTGCAGTTCGTCCCATTCGCGGTCGAGGCGGTCGCGTTCGGTGCGGCTCTGGGCGGCCTGGGCCTCCAGCAGCTTCCGTTCGGCTTCCAGTTTGTCGGTTTCGGCTTTTTTCAGGCGGATATCGGCCTCGTCGCGGGCCTTTTCCAAGTCGCGTTTTCGACTTTCGGACGCGGCGCGTTCGGCGTCGTCGCGGGCCTCGGGGGTCACCCACTGATTCTGGTATTTCACCAGCCCGAGCGCCTGCTGGCGTTCCTCGCCGGTCAGCCAGCGCCCGTTGATTTTGGTATAGCCGAGGGCCTGGCGGGCCAGGGGCTGCTCGGGGTCGGAGGCGATGGCGCGGCGGAGGTTTTCTTCGCGCGCGCGGTCGAGCTGCTTCTCGCCGCACCACTGCGCAAGGGCGTACCAGAGCTGCCCCTGGGCGACGGCGTCGGGCTTGTCGGCGGCGATCTTTTCCTGGAGCGCGCCGACGCGTTCTTCCAATTCGTCCAGCACCGTCTTGGAGGGGAGGATCGATTCGATGCGGCTGCGTTCGAGTTTGATCGTGCCGAAACGGGTGTAGACGGTGACTTCGTCGCCGTTCTCGACCACGCGCCCTTCCAGGCGCTTGCCGTTCTTAAGCACCACGATGTCGGCGTAGGCCGACGCGCAGCCCAAAGCAACGATAGACGCGACGAGTAACAGGAACGGGCGCGAACCCGTGGAAGCGCGGGGATGTGACGTCACCGGGAGGCCCTCCCAGGCCGGCCCGCTACTTGACGGCGTTGACGATGACGAGGATCTCGCCGCCGTTGTTGCTCTTGTCGTCCTTGTCGGGCAGGTACGCCTTGCGCGCGATGACGATGTCGAGCGAGTTGCCTTCGGCCTTGCCCAGGTTGATGGCGACGCCTTCCTTCATGGCCAGCGTGGCGCCGATGCCGACGCTGGTCAGGCGTTCCTTGTGGAGCGCGTGCTGGTCGGTCTGGACGGCGCGCTTCTTGTCCTTGTACTGGCGGTTGTAGACCACGTTGTAGACGTTGCTGCTGCTGCGGAAGGGCGCGAAGAGTTCGTCCTCGGTGGCCTTCTCGTTCTTGCTGGTCACGAAGGCCATGCCGGCGGCCTCGGCCTGCCGGAAGGCCGCCATGGCGTTGTCGATGTTCTCTTCCTTGGCGCGGTTGTTGGCCTTCGTTTCGGCCTCGAAGTCCCGCTTTTCCTGGTTGCGCTGCACGTACAGGACGACGCAGACCACGATCAGGAGCGTCAGCACGCCCAGGCCGATGGCCAGCTCGGTGCCGCCGCCCCGGCTGCGCTTGGGCGGCTTGGCTTTCTTGTCTTTGGGGTCGCCGCCGACTCCGCCCCGCGCGGACGTCTTGCTTCCGCCGGCGCTCGCGCGCCCGGAAGTTCGTCCGCTGGTCCTCGAAGCCCTTGCGCTCTGGCGCTGCGTCATGACGGGGGTCCTCCGACGAAAGGCGAGTGGTGCCGACGGTTTGTTGATAACCTTTTATGCCGGAAGGGTCAAGCCCCAATTGACACAGGTGCGCATCGCCCTGTTGCGTACACTCGCCCGAACGGATAGGGTGGCCCACGAATCCGGGGATTACGGCATGAGCGAGGTCAACGAGACGCCCGGCGTTCCTCCGGTGCGCGTCCTCTTTCTCTCGGCCGCCGGCCAGATCGGCGGGGCCGAACGCTCGCTTTACGAACTGCTCTGCGCCCTCCCCGAAGACCGCGTCGAAGCCGCGGCCTGCGTCCCGCCCGAAGGGCAGTTGGCGCGGCTGTGCGCCCTGGCCGAAGTGCCCGTCTACCCCGTGCCGCTGCGCCGTTTTCTACGCACGCTCTCGCCGTTTCTGCTCGCCGGGCAGGTGCGCGCGATGTACCAGGCTTCCCAGGCGATCCGCGGGATCGTCGAGAAGCACCGCATCGACCTGCTGCACGCGAACACCGATTCGGCCGCGCTGGTGGCGTGGGAAGTCAGCCGCGAAGCCAAGGTCCCGTTCGTCTGGCACTGCCGCGACCTCCGCCCGCTCGGCCCGCTGGCCAAGGTGCTCGCCAAGTCCGCCGCCGCGGTCATCGCGATCTCCAAGGCCGTCGCCGAACACCTGGAAGCCCAGGGCGCCCCGCGCGAACGCATCTGCCTGATCGAGAACGGCATCGACGTGGCGCGCTTCCACGCGCCCACCGACCGCCTGGCCGTGCGCCACCGCACCCGCGCGTACCTGGGCGTCCCGCTCGACGCGCCGCTCCTGATCGACGTCGGCTCCTGGGTGCCCTGGAAGCGCCACGAACTCTTTCTGGAAGCGCTGGGCCTCGTGCGCAAGGAGATGCCGCAGACCATCGGCATGCTGGTCGGCAGCGATCTTTTCCGGCAGAACGCGAGCTACGCTGACTTCCTGGAAGCGCGGGCGCTCTCCGCGGGCCTGGGCGAAGACGCCCTGCTGGTGCTTCAGCAGCGCGAGGACGTCCCCGACCTGCTCGCCGCCGCCGACGTGCTCGTCTCGCCCAGCGACCGCGAACCCTTCGGGCGCGTGCTGGCCGAAGCCGGGGCCGCGGGCGTGCCCGTGGTCAGCACGCATTCGGGCGCCAAGGCCGAAGTGATCCGCGACGGCGAGACCGGCCTGCTGGTGCCCCCCGGCGACGCCCCGGCCATCGCGCAGGCCTGCCTGACGCTGCTGACCGACGACGAACGCCGCGCGCGCCTGGGCACGAACGCCATCGTGCGCGTCTCGGAACTCTTCAACGTACGCCGCGCCGCGCAGGAGATCGCCGACCTGTACGACCGGATCGTGCGGCCGGCTTCGTCGTCCGCGTCGTCGTCCTCCGCCTCGTCTGCCTCGGGCGCCTGAATTTCCCTGCTTCGATAAAGGCCGGTCTTGGAGTCGAACCAAGCGACCGTTCTTGCGAACGGTCCAGCGGCTTTGCAGACCGTGAGGGACGCCGGTCCCCTTGCCCGGCCGGAGCGGCTATCGTGCGGGGACGCGCGACTCAATCAAGCGAGAGCCGTCCGGTGGCGGCCTCGGCGGCGTCCGGCGCGCCGGCCTCCGCTTCGCGCAGGCGGGTCTCCAGCTTGCGCAGGCGGTCGCGCAGAGGCTCGGAGCGCGGCTCGCCGTACTTCAATTCCAGGGTTTCTTCGTAGAGCGCCTTCGCGCGCGCGGGGTTGGCCAGGGGGCCTTCGTACAGGTCGCCCAGGGCAAAAGTGAGCAGCAGGACGCGCTCGTTGCGGTCGCGCTTCAGCCCCCCGCCGCTCAGCGAAGGCCGCGCGACGGCCTCGGCGTCGCCGGTCTCATTGAGCAGGTCCAGGCGCGCGGCGTTCAGTTCGGAGGCGGCCAGTTCGGTGCGGCCGGCGGCCTCCAGGGCGCGCGCGAGCCGCAGGATCGCGTCGGTGTCTCCGGGCCAGCGCTTGATATCCTCGCGGAAGCAGACGGCGGCGCGTTCGAACTCGCCGCGCGCCAGGGCCGCGTCGCCCTTATCGTAGGTGCGAAGTTCGCCCTGCGAGGCGCTGGCGTTGAAGAAGCCGGAGCAGATTTCGACGATCAGGCCCGCGAGGTACAGGCCGTACGGCATCAGCAGCACGGGGACGACCACCACCAGCGGCAGCGCGCCGGCCGTCCCCGAGCCCGCCGTCGCCGCGCGCTCGGCCAGCAGGTAGAAGAAGAACGCGAAGGCGCAGGCGCTGAGGTACAGCAGGGCGCCGAGCGGGCGGAAGATGAACTGGCCGTGTTCGCCGGCGAGGAAAAGCCGCGCGGTCTTGGCCGCGCCCAGGACGCCCAGGCCCGCCACCGCGACAAATCCCAGGATGCACAGCATGCCTCAGCCTCCGGCGGTGACGCTGTTCAGGCCCTGCGGGTTGGCCATGTAACGCGCGGCCTCGTCGCGGGAGATCACGCCGCGGCGGTACAGGTCCTTCAGCGCCGCGTCCATCGTCTGCATCCCGAACTTCGCGTGGGTCTCCATCATCGAGGCGATCTGCTGCGTCTTGCCTTCGCGGATCAGGTTCGCGATGCCCGGGATGTTGCGGAGGATTTCGACCGCCACCACGCGCCCCTTGCCGTCGGCGCGGGCGACCAGGCGCTGCGCGACGATGGCCAGCAGGCAGAAGCTGAGCTGCGTGCGCACCTGGTTCTGCTGATACGGCGGGAAGACGTCGATGATGCGGTCCACCGCCTGCATCGCGCTGTTGGTGTGAAGCGTGGCCAGCACCAGGTGGCCGGTCTCGGCGGCGGTCAGCCCCGTGGCCATGGTCTCCAGGTCGCGCAATTCGCCGATCAGGATCACGTCCGGGTCCTGGCGCAGCACGTGCTTCAGCGCCGCCGAAAAACTGTGCGTGTCCTGCCCGACGTCGCGCTGGTCCACGACCGAGTTCTTGGAGCGGTGCAGGTACTCGATGGGGTCTTCGACGGTGATGATGTGCGCGCGGCGGCGTTCGTTCACCTGGTCGATCAGCGCGGCCTGCGAGGTCGATTTGCCGTGCCCCGTCGGTCCCGTGAAGAGGATCAGGCCCTGCGCCTGCATCACCAGGTCGGTCAGCACCGTGGGCAGGCCGAGGTCCTCGGGGCGCGGGATCACCGACGGGATCAGCCGGAAGACCGCCGCGACGGCTCCGCGCTGCAGGTACGCGTTGCCGCGAAAGCGCGCGCGGTCCTGGTAATGGATGCTGAAATCGAGTTCCAGGTCGGCCTCGAAGCGCGCGATCTGTTCCTGCGTGAGCACCGAATAGAGGAGGCGCTGGGTCTGTTCGCCGGTGAGCGGCGCGTGGTCGAACTGCATGATCGCGCCGTGCAGCCGCACGCAGGGCGGCACGCCCGCCGTGAGCAGGATGTCGCTGGCACCGCGCTTGAGCGCGGCTTCAAAGAACCGGCCGATGTCGATGCCTTCGGACATCAAGGGGGTGTTCATGCGGCGGCGTCCTCGTGTATTTCTTTTATTACAGGGAGGCCCGAAAACCTTTCGGCCGTTACCAGCGCAGGCCTTTCTTGGGCGGAACCTCGGGCCGGAACTCGAAGGTCTCGGTGGCGGGCTTGATCGTGCCGTCGTCGGCCACGCGCATGGGCACGAGGGCCCGGTCGCGTTCGCGGTAGCCGGCCGGCACATCGCACCACGCGGGCAGCACGAGCAGGCGGTAACCCGCGCCCAGGTCGCTCGCCAGCGGCCGGTGCGTATGCCCGCACATCAGCACGTTGCAGCCCCGGCTTTCCAGGCGCGTGCGCGAAAAGGCCTCGTCGATCTCGAAGACTTTCTTGTCCTTCTTGGCCTTGTCCTGGCGCGACTTCGCCTTCAGCCGCTCGATCATCCCGAGGGCGCTCGACCATGGCAGCAGCCGGAAGTACAGCCGCACCGGAAAGCTGCGCACGATCTTGCGGAAACGCAGGTAGCGCTTGTCGGCCGTGCAGAGCAGGTCTCCGTGTTCGATCCAGAGTTTGCGCGCGTCCTGGAGCGTCAGTTCCCCGCCGTCGCCCCATAGATGGGCGTTGAGGCGGCGCTTCACGTAGTTCCCGTACAGGAAATCGCGGTTTCCCGAGAGCAGTACGATGGAGACGCCTGCGCGGTTCGCTTCTTCCAGCGCCTTCAGGTCGCGCGCGTACACCTCCGCGACCTGGCGGTGGTACTCTTCCCAGAAGTCGAAGAGATCTCCGAGGATGTAGAGTTCGGTGGGGACCTGGGAGGCCTCGCTGGCCAGCTTGGCCAGCATCGCGCGGAAACTAAGCGCGCGCGGCGTGTCTTCCCCGTCCAGGTGCAGGTCGGCGATGAACAGGCGCTGGCCGTGGGCGGGAAGGGGAGGCGGCTGCGTTGCTTTGGCCATGAATGCCCCGGTGTCCGAAGAGCCGTCCCCCGGTTGCGATTATAGCCCATCCGGGCAAGATGTCGCGAGGAGGCCGGCATGATCGGGCAGCGCATCGGGATTTACCGCATCGAAGAGCAGGTCGCGCAGGGCGGCACCGCCACGGTCTACCGGGCCCTTCAGGAAGGCGGCGGCGCCGAACTGGCTTTCAAGCTCGTCGAACGCGCCCGCCCCGACTACGCCGAACAGCGCGCGCGCCTGCGCCACGAGGCCAGCCTTTCGCTGCGCGCGAACCACCCGGGCATCGTGCGCACGTATTCGTCGGGCGAGATCGAGGAAGGCTGCTACGCGGTGCAGGAGTTCCTCCACGGGCGCCCGCTCCACCGCATCCTGCGCGAACGGACTTCGCCCGGCCAGGGGCTCCCGGTCGCCGAAGCCCTGGCCATCGCCGCCGACCTGGCCGAGGCCGTCGCGCACCTGCACGGCCTGGAGATCGTCCACGCGGACCTGAAGCCGCCGAACGTGATGCTGTGCGGGACGCGCCCGGTGATCTGCGATCTGGGCCTGGCCGTGCTGGAAGGCGAAGTCCGGCCACACGGCGCGCTGATGGGATCGCCTTCGTACATGGCCCCCGAGATCGCCGCGCACGCGCCCATCCGCCGTCCCGCGGATGTCTGGGCGCTGGGCGTGATCCTGTTCGAGATGCTCGCCGGGGCGCGGCCGTTCGGCCTGCGCGGCGACGGCCCGCATGAGATCTTGAAAGCCGTGCGCGAGGCCCCGCTGCCGAAGGCGTGGCTGAAGGATTGGCCGGCGGAAGTTCGGGCTTCCATTGAGCGCCTGCTGGAGCGCAACCCGCTTGCCCGGCCCAGGGCCGCGGCCGTCGCAGCCGAATGGCGCGCCTGGGTGCGCGCGGGTGGCTAGGGCGTCTCGCGGGGACCCAGCACGCGCCGCACTTCGCGTTCGCTGGTCTCGCCGGCCTGCACCTTCGCCGCGGCGTCTTCGTGCAGCGAGACAAAGCCGGCTTCGCGCGCGGTCGCAAGCAACGCGCTTTCGTTCGCTTCGGCACGGATGCGTTCGGCGACGGCCCGGTCTACGGTAAGGAGTTCGTGCACGTACAGCGTGCCGCGTCCGCCGGTGCCGTGGCATTTGGCGCAGCCGCGCGCCTCGCAGGCGCGGCAGGTCCGGCGCAGGGCGTGGTGGGCGCAGACGCCGCGAAGCGCGTCGGCGACCAGGTAACTGTCCAGCCCCATGTCGCGCAGGCGCTGCACCGCGGCGGCGGCGGTGGGCACGTTCAGGCCCGCGAGCACCAGAGTGCCGCCCAGGGCCGCGTCGAGCGCCTGCTCGGCCTTCTCCCGGTCGCGGATCTCGCCGATCATCAGCGCCTCCGGGCGTTGCCGGATCGCCGCGTGGATCGCGGCACTTAGGCCGAACCCGCCGGCCGTGCAGACTTCCGTGCGCGTTACGCCCGGCAGCTGGCCCAGCACCGGTTCTTCGACCGTGATCAGGTTGCGGTCCTGCGCGGGCAAGTCGCGCATGGCCGCGCGCAGAATCCGATCGCGCCCGCCCTGGCTCGGCCCCGCGTGCAAGATCAGCCCGTTCGGCGCTTCCAGCAGCGTGCGGTACCGCGCGAGCATTTCGGCGGAGAAATCCACCTCGCCGAGCGCCGGAATCGTCCAGGGGTCCTCGATGCGGCGGAAGAAGAGCTTCTCGCCCAGCGGCGTCGGGAGCGTCTCGAGCACGAACGAGGCCTGGGCGTTCTTGTGGAGCACGGTCACGCGCCCGTTCTGCGGTCGGCGGCGTTCGGCAATGTCGAGGTTCGCGATGATCTTCAGCCGGGCGGTCAGCGACGCGCGCATGCTCTTGGGCAGGCTGCGGACCGTGCGGAGCACGCCGCCGGTGCGGTAGCGCACGCGCACGTCATGTTCGCCCGGTTCGAGGTGAATCTCTTCGGCGTTCTCGTCGATGGCGTTGCGGACGATCTCCGTGGCCACGCGCACGGCCGGCGGCGCGACTTCGGATTCCGCGAAGGGGTCGCCGGGGCCGTCGTCGGCGCCTTCCAGATCCTTCATGAGCGCGTCGAGGTCGTGAGGGCCCGGATTCATGCCCGTCGTATCGCTCATGGGTGGCTCCTTGCCGTACGGGGAAAGGATACCACGCGTTCCCCGTGCCGGGCAAATGTTCAGCGCATCCAGGCGCCTTCCAGCATCCGCCGGCTCAGCAGGCCGGCCATTTCGCGCGCGCGCTTGGGGTCGTCCTTGGCGAGGTTGCGGGTCTCGTGCGGGTCCTCCTGCAGGTCGAAGAGTTCCGTGCCCTGGTTCGTGTGTCGGATGAACTTGAAGCGTTCGGTTCGCACGAGGTTGAAGCTGCGCAGGCTGCTCAGGCATTCGCCGCGGTGCTCGTGCGTGGCCCCGCGGAGCACCGGCGCGAACGAACGCGCGTCCAGGTTCGGCTGGGCCGGCAGGCCGGCCAGATCGGCGACGGTGGGGTTGAGGTCGATCAGTTCCACCGGCGCGTGGCAGACCCGCCCGCCTGCGATGCCCGGGCCCGCGGCGAGCAGCGGGACGCGCAGCGCGGCCTCGTAGGGCACGGATTTCGTATATAGCCCGTGATCGCCGAGCATCTCGCCGTGGTCGCTGGAGAAGATCACGTACGTGTTCTCCGTCCAGCCGCGCCGTTCCAGCGCCGCGAGGATCAGGCCGACCTGGTCGTTGATGGCCTCGATGGCCGCGCAGTACTGCCGGCGGGTCTCGAGAATCTTTTCCGGCGCATAGGCCTGCGCGCGCCCGCGCACGTACGCCGGGAGCCGTTCGGGCACGAACGGCAGGGCCGGCGGCATCTCCGCGCGGCGGTAGCGTTCCGCGTATGCCGCGGGCGGATCGTACGGATCGTGCGGGCCGACGAAGCTCACGAAGAGGTGCCAGGGAAAATCGCCGGGCGTCCGTTCGATCCATTCCGCGCTGCGCCGCCCGATGTAGCAGTCTTCAAAGGCCTCCGTCGGCAGCACCGAATCGTGCGCGGAGACGTGGTAGCCTTCCTCGTTGCGGCGGCGGTAATCCTGCTGGAAGGCCTCGTAGAGACCGCGTTCGCGCAGCCAGTGGCCGTACGGCCCGCGCGGTTCGGGCGACTGGCCCGCGTGCATCTTGCCTTCGCATTCGACCGGATGCGTGAAGCCCCACATGAACGCGGCGGGGCGGTCGCCGTCGCGCCCGTTGTAGCTTTCGGGCTTGGCAAGGTCGAGTTTGCCCACGCAGCCGACGTAGTACCCGTGGTCCCGCAGGTGCTGGTAGTACGTCGGCACCGCGCGCGGCAGAAAACAGTCGTTGGCCAGCGCCCCCAGGCGATGCGGCTGCAATCCGCACGAGAGCGCGATGCGGGCAGGCGCGCAGACGGGCGCGTTGGTGCAGCAGTTGGTGAAGCGCACGCCGCGTGCGGCGAGGCTGTCCAGATTCGGCGTGCGGACCCAGGACGCGCCCGCGCAGCCCAGGTAATCGAAGCGGTGCTGGTCGTCCAGGATGACGAGGATGTTCGGGCGCGAGGGCGTCTCGGGCATGCGGCCTCCAGATGAGCGGTCTGCGGCGGACCTGCGCGAAGTCTCTATAAGGAGAAGAGGCGCGGACGCGATTTCGTTTGAAGAGATGCCCAGGGCGGGGCTCGAACCCGCACGGCCTTTAGGGCCAGGGGATTTTAAGTCCCCAGCGTCTGCCAGTTCCGCCACCCGGGCAAGGTCGGCGGGAGCATCTTAGCGAAGCGCGCGCGGTTTGCACGGAAGGGAAAAGTGCGGCTGGGCGGGAACGCGACAGGCCTTCGGTCGGCGCTCACGGGTTGTTGGCGGCGCTCGTGATGTCGTCGCCAGCCTGGACCTTGCGTCCGGCGGTGTCGGCGCCGGTCTGGTCGATGCCGTCGGGCCCGCAGCTCCATACCAGCACGCGGTGGGGGCTCGCCTTGCGGTAGCGCAGGCGGTGGCCCCATGCGTCGAGCACGTAGCGGTCGTCGCTCGCATCCAGTTCGCCGGGCTTCCAGGCGGGGACGGACTGGTCCGGCATCAAGGTCCGGTCGAACTCCACGCCCGCGGGGTCGTACGGTGCGGGCCAGGTCTCGGAGGTTTCCGGCGGATACTGATTGCCGTGCGTGGCGTAAAAGTAGGCCAGTGCGGCATGCGCGCGCTCGACGGTCGCCTGCGTGCTCTTCTTCTTGGTGCCCTTGATTGCCATCGAACCCACCACGCCCATCAAGGACAGCAGCGTCGCGAGGATCGCGACGGCCACCAGGATTTCCAGCAGCGTGTAGCCGCGCCGGTTCCGATTCGAACGCTGCCACGTGCGCATAAGAAGTCCTCCGGTCCTGCCTGCATTCACCTTTAAGTGGCCCCGAACGGCGCGTGCCAGACTTCAAAAAGGCGAACGGTGCCTGATCGAACGGTCGAAATTGAACGGTTGTTCGCGTGGACAACGCATGCCGGGGGCTCGCCCAAGGGTCTGAAAATCAACCCCTTTGGCTTCAACAGGTTGTGAATGTGCCGGGTTTTGGCACAGAGGTCGCTTTTATCCATTCCATGAAGAGAACGGACGCTCCAATGTGGGGCTCCGACCGAGATACGAAAGGGCTATCAAGCCCGGAAAGGAAGTGCAAGATGGATACCAAGGAAACGATGCAGAAGGCTCCGAAGGCGTGGATGGGTGCGGCTCTGGCGATGGCGATGGTCCTCTGCTTCGCGGCTTCGACCAACGCGCAGGCGTTCGACAAGAAGGACTTCTCGAAGGACAAGAACCATCACCACCACCACGACAACCACGTCGGGATCGGCCTGGGCTTCGGCGGCGGCAGCACCTACGTCCCCGGTCACTACGAAGCGCAGTCGCAGACGGTGATGGTCGAAGCGGCGCACTACGAAGACCGCTGGGTTCCCGCGACCTACAAGACCCTGCTGCTGAAGGACGGCATGGAAGTGACGGTGAAGGTGGCCGACGGGTACTGGACCAAGGTCTACGTTCCGGCGCGCTACGAGACTCAGGTCGTGCAGGTGTGGGTGCCTGGGTACTACGTCGAAAGCAGCCGCCCGGCCGTCCGCGTGGGCCTTGGCTTCCGCTTCTGATCCGGCGCCAGTCTCCGGAGCCGTACCAAAAGCCCCCGGAAACGGGGGTTTTTGCTTTTTGGAGGCATGATCGAAATTCGGCAGGTGCTTTAATGGCTTTTTGTCAGGTTGGTTAAAGAAAAACCGGGGTACTTGAATTGTCGTTTGGTTTCAGGCGTGCCTTTGGTACAAAGCAACTCCGCTTTCGAAGTGAGGTTAAGGCCCGTGACATTTCCGTAAGTCGGAAAGCCGGGCCTTTTTCCATGGATGCGGTACGGTCCGGCAAGCTTTCGGATTGCGAAGAAAGTGCGATGGCGAACCCCGGCGACAAGCTGATTCCTGAACACCTGCAAGGGCGGCGGGTCGAGGCGGCCGCGCAGCCTTCGGCCACGCTCCCGCTGGGCGCCGAAGAGGGCGCAACCTGGCGCGGCTGGGCGCTGGGGCTGATCTGCGTCACGGCCATCTCGCTGGTGATCCCATATTTCGACTTCGTTCTGCGCGGCACGACGCTTTCCAACAACATGTTCCCTGCCGGAGCGGTCTTCTTCCTCTTCGTGCTGACGGGCGCGGTGACGCTGACGCTGGCGAAGTTCCAGTCGCGCCTGGGCCTGACGCGCCAGGACCTGGTCCTGGTCTTCTGCATGACGATGGTGGTCAACGCGATTCCCGGGTGCGGGTACTTCACCTTCTGGGTCGCGGAAGTCTCGGGCGGGTTCCACTACGCCACGCCGGAAAACAACTACGCCAAGATGGTCCTGCCGCATGTCCCGTCGTTCTGGTCGCCGCACGACACGAATACGTCGCGCCCGCTGGAATGGTTTTACACCGGACTGCCTCAGGGCGAATCGATCCCCTGGGGGGCGTGGGCCGGGCCGTATGCCCTGTGGAGCGGCGCGCTGCTGATGATGTTCGGCGCGATCTTCGCGCTCTGCGGCCTGCTTCGCCGGCAGTGGTCCGAACACGAACAGCTCTCGTTCCCTCTGGCGCAGCTGCCGGAAGACATGGTCGCCGGCCTGGACGGCTCCGGGCCCGGGCCGTTCCTCAAGGACCGCATGGCGCTGTGCGGGATCGCGATCGTCTTCCTCTTCCACAGTTACAACAACCTGGCGGACTACTACTCGAACATCCCGCGGATCCCGCAGGGAAAGTGGATGAACGAGTACCTCACCGAGCCCCCCTGGAACGGGCTCAACCCGGTCGCGTGCATGATCTATCCGTCGGTGATCGGGCTCACGTACCTGATCTCGCTGGAAGTCTCGTTCAGCCTCTGGTTCTTCTTCATCGTCTCGCGCGTCTCGGCGATGTTCTTCATCCAGGCCGGGTTGCTGACGTCCGAACGGACCTACTGGAACAGCCCCTACATGGAAATGGGCACCGGCGCGCTGGTCGCGCTTTCGCTCGGCGTCCTGTACACGGCGCGCAAGGAACTGGGCGGGTCCTTCCTCGAAGCCATCGGCGCGCGCAAGCGCGAGTACGATCCGGGCGAAGTGACGCCGCGTTTCTGGTGGACGCTGCTGGCCGTCTGCGTGGTGGGTTCGATCGCCTGGATGATGTGGTCGGGCATCCACTTCGTGTACGCCGCGATGATCCTGATGATTATCCTGATCGCGATGATCGGGATGACGCGCCTGACCTGCGAAGGCGGGCTCTTTTTCATGCAGATGTACGTCTTCCCCGTGCACTTTCTGGGCATGGTCCAGACGCCGGCCGTGATGGGGACCTCGCAGTTCGTGAAGCTGGCCATCTGGGACCGCGTGATGGTCGCCGACTGGTACCGCGTGGTCTTTATGCCGAACGTGATGACCACCATGCACCTGTCCGGGCGGACGGCGCTGCGGCGGCGCACGCTGGTCGCGGGATTGGCCCTGGCGGTGGTGACGTCGCTGGGCGTGACCTTTTATTCGCACCTGCGGACCGCGTACCGGAATCCGGGCGGGGCGAGCCAGATGGCGTGGTACTACCAGAGTTTCCCGCGCGGCGAGTACGACAAGATGTCGAACATGGCCTCGCAGATCGCGGCGTTCGAGCAGAAGCAGAAGAAGGCGGAGGCCGAAGGGCGGGAAGTCCCCGAGAGCGAGTATCCGATCGCGGCGCGGCGGGACTGGACGCAGATCGGCTGGATCGTGGCGGGCACGGTGCTGATGACGGCGGCGATCTCGATCCGCAAGTTCCTCTTCTGGTTCCCGCACCCGATCGGGTTCGTCTTCTGGATGGGTCCGTATCCGCTGGTCTGCCTCTGGTTCTCCTTCTTCCTGGGCTGGGCGGTCAAACTGATGATCGTGAAGTTCGGCGGGGCGCGCACGTACATGACCACCAAGCGCTTCTTCATCGGCTTGGTCGTGGGCGAAGCCTGCGCGACGCTCTTCTGGAAGCTCATCGCCGCCTGGATGAACAACACCAACAGCTACTTCATGCTTCCGACGTAACCGGCCTCAAACCACACACCCATCTTTGGTTAGAACACCGGCAAGCCTCTAACTCTGCCAAGTTAGTAGATAACTTATCAGATAACTTGCCGGAGACAACGAATATCCGCCTATGCTGCGGCCCAGGGTCTTCTAGGCGAGTATTTTACAGTATGTTTAAAAATATACGGTTATGTGTGGACATCAAACCACGGGCTGGTGTACACAGGGAGGTCGGCGGCGAGTAGACAACTTCAAAATAGAACAGATAACTTGTACCTGGAGCCTTCGGCGCGATGCAAACGCAGACCCATCAACCGCTTCACCGCAAGATCGTGCTCGCGCTGCGCCAGCAGATCCTGGACGAACTCCATCCCGGCGACCGGCTGGACTCGCAGAACGAGATCGCGAAGAAGTACCGCGTGAGCGTGATGACGGCACGCGAGGCCCTGAGCGCGCTGGTGGAAGAAGGCCTGATCGAACGCCGCCAGGGGAGCGGGACCTACGTGAGTTCGCGCGGTGCCAAGCGCGCCGCGGCCGTGCTGATGGAACTCGACATCGCCCACCCGCGCACGTCGATCTTTTATCGCCGCGTGGTCCAGCAACTGCGCGTCGCGCTACGCAAGCGCAACATGAGCCCCCGGCTGTACCTCGGCGAACTGGCTCCGGACCAGCCCTGGAACGGCGAACTGACCTGCGAAGATTTCGTCGAAGACCTGCGCGCGCACCGCATCGGCGGCGTCGCGGCGGTGGCGCTCGATCCCAGCAAGGCCTGGTTCAAGTCCGTCGAGGCCGCCGGGGTGCCGGTGGTCGGCGGCACGAGCGCCTTCAAGCACCGCGTGGTGATCGACCTGCAGCGCATCATGCGCCTGGGACTGGACCACCTGATTGCGCTGGGCCGCAGGAACATCGCCTGCATCGGCTGGGGCGAACCCGAACCGATTCTGGCCGCGATTCAGGCCGCCGGGGGGCAGACGCGCCCCGAATGGATTCGCGCGGGCATCCATCCCGCCATGGTGGGCGCGGGCTGGAAGGCGTTCCGGGCGCTCTGGTCGGCGCCCGGGCCCAAGCCCGACGCCCTGATCGTCACCGACGACATCCTCTTTTCCGACGTCCGCTCGGCGCTGCTGGAACTGCGGGTGAACGTCCCGTCCGAACTGCTGGTGGTCACGCATGCCAACCGGGGCGCGAACTATCCGGCGCCGTTCCCGGTCGCCAAGATCGAGGTCGATCCCGACGCCTATGCCGACGCGATGGGCCAGATTCTCAGCGATCTGATGGAACGCCGCCCGCGCGTGCCCGAAGAGATGCTCTCGCCGTTGCGCCTGGTGACCGAAGACACGTCCGAACTCCTGGAGGCCTGGCGTGAGCCGGCCGGCACGCAGCACGGATCGTAATGAAGCGTAATCAAGGAGGATCTTTTCTATGCGCCACGTCATGCCGATGGTTTGCGCGCTTATCCTGCTGGGCGCCACCGCCCGCGCCGCCGAGCCCACGCTCCAGGCGGCCTTCGACGCGAACGGATTGAAGAGCCTGAAAACCGGCGACGCCGAACTGGCCAAACTGCCCGTGCCCGCGCTGGCCTCGGTGACGCTCGAGAGCACCACGCTCGACGAGAACGGCTACAAGAAGTACGCCTTCGAGAAGGCCGACCTCACCGGCGGCAAAGTCTCTTTCGACGAAGCGAAGAAGACGTGGCGCGCCGAGTACGCGTGGGGCGGAGTGGAGGTGCTCTACAAGCCCGCGGGAAACCGGCTCGACCTGGACGTGACGCTGACGAACACGTCGCAGAAGACGCTCGCGGACTTCGACCTCGCCTTGATGCAGTTGCACCTGCCGTCCGCGCCCACGAATTGGAAAAAGGGCCCGCCGCGCACGGCCTCGGCGCTGGACAACCTGGCGCTGACGACCTGCGACTTTCCCGACGCCCGCCTGCTGCTCTGCAACCTCAGCGTCGATCCTCCGTTCTATTTCGGCTTCGCCAAGCCGGCCGCGGGCGCGCCGCTGGACCTGCCGGTCGTGCTGCGCGGAGGCGTGTACGTGGCCGCGCCGGGGGCGTACACGGTGGAACCGCACGGCCTTCCGCGCGTGGAAGCCGGCCAGCGCCTGACGCTTTCGGTGACGGTGCGCGTGGCCGCGGCGGGGGCGAACGCGTACGAGGCCGTCGGCGAGGCGGCGGAGGCCTTCCGCAAGCACTACGCGCCGATGCGCGCCTGGGAAGACCGCCGGCCCATCGGAATGCTGATGCGTTCTTCGAACTACAAGGACCACAAGTCGGCGACGAATCCGCGCGGCTGGTTCAACAACCCGAAGATCGACATCACCACGCCCGATGGCAAAGCCAACTTCAAGGAACTGGCGCTCAAGGATGCCGCCAACTGCGTGAAGACGCTCAAGGCCGCCGACGCGCAGGGCATGATCTTCTGGGATGTCGAAGGCAGCGAGAACCCGCATCCGATCACGTACCTCGGCGACGCGCGCCTGGCGAAGAAGCTCGCGCCGGAGTTCGACGAGATCGCCGACGATTACTTCAAGGTCTTCGCCGACGCGGGCATCCGCACCGGCGTCTGCATCCGGCCTTCGCAGGTGTACTGGGACGAAAAGAAGAAGACCTGGAACCACGGCACCGGCAGCGACGGCGCTGAGGAACGCGGCAACCACTACTCCGCGATCCATCCCAAGGACGTGCCGTGGTGGAAATTTTTCCCCATCGCCGAACGGCTGAGCGACAAGGTCGCGTACGCGAAGAAGCGCTGGGGCTGCACGATCTTCTACATCGACACGAACGGCACCTTCCAGCCCGTCGGCGAGGAACAGAAGTTCGAATGGATGCTGGTGAACGCGATGGCCTGGCGCAAGGTTCAGGCCGACCACCCGGACGTGCTGCTGATTCCCGAACTCCCGCACGACAACTTCGCCTGGCACGCCGCGCAGTGGGCCTTCTGCGCGCAGTACATGGAACTCGACATGGGCGGCTACGGCACGCCGGCCGGCATTCAGGCGCTCCTGCCGAAGGCCTTCAGCGTCGTCAACGTCTGCGACGGCGACTTCGTGAAGCACCGCGAGGAACTGAAGGCCGCCGTCGCGCGCGGCGACATCCTGATGATTCACGGCTGGTTCGGTTCCAACCGCAACAAGGAAGCCAAGGCCCTGTACGACGAAGTGAAAGGCCAGGGCAAGACCGCCGAGGCCAAGCCGGCGGACGCGAAACCCGCGGACGCCAAGCCCGCGAAGTAGCCCCGCGCCGCCCGAACTTCCGCCGCCTCCACGCTTCATAAAAAGGAGTCCGCCATGCGCCACGCTCTTGCCTTTACCTGCGCGCTCGCCTTCCTGGCCGGCCTCGCGGCGAACCTGCCCGGCGCCGAGACCAAGGAACGCCTGCCGGTGGGGGAGTTCACCGCGCGCCGGATGAAGCAGGCCCCCAAGATCGACGGCAAGGCCGAGAAGGGCGAATGGGACGCGGTCCTGACGACCTCGGGGATGATGACGCCCTTCGGCCATCAGATGCAGCAGGCCGCGACGACGATGGCGCTCGGCTTCGACGAGCAGAAGATCTATTTCCTCTTCCAGTGCACGCGCGGCGATCACGAATGGAAGCTCTGGAAGAGCGTGCGCGAGAACGACGACTACTCCTTCGGCGATCCTTCCATCGAAATCTGGGTCACGCCGCCGAGCCTCGTGCCGGAGACCTACCAGAGCGTGATCAACACGTACCCGGCGGTGCTCGACCAGCAGATGATCCCCACGCGCGGCTACACCGCGCAGGGCTGGAAGGGCACGTGGGACGTCGCGGTGACCGAGAGCGAGACCGAATACACGATGGAGGCTTCCGTTCCGTTCAAGGACTTCAACGGACGCGCGTATGCGAACGGCGAGGTCTGGCGCTTCCTGCTCTGCCGCACCTGCCCGGGCGCGCAGCCAGCCCCGCAGGCCTCGTGGTCGGTGACGCAGGGCTTCGCGGAGCTCGGCCAACATCCGCCGGTCAAGCTCGTGGACGACGGCGTGGTCGTGCAGTTCCGCGGCGCGACGACGGTGCTGAGCGGGAAGTACGCCTTCCCGGTCGCGATCCTCGCGCCGGAAAAGTCCGCGGCGGAGGTCAACGTCGAACTGCGCTGGCAGAAGGAACCCGTCGCCGGCGAAGGCGACAAGGTCGAGAAGCAGACGCTGACGCTTCAGGCCGGCGAACGCAAGGAACTGGCCTTCGCGGGCGAACTGCCCGAGGCCAACACCACGGTGGGCAAGGACGGCGCGCGCGGCGGGTACTTTACGCTAAGCGTGCTCGGCAAGGACGGCGCGGCGGTCTTCCGCCAGAGTTTCGCGTACTCGGCGACGGGCTGGACGCCCAAGGCGCCCACGCGCCCGGAGAACGCGAAGGAAGCGAAGGAACTCGAGGTCGTCGCCAAGTACGGGCCGGAGTCGAACGTGCTCGTGCTGCGCGCCGACATCTTCGACCTGCCCGCGAAGGCCCAGGCCGCCGGCGGCACCGTGCGCATCCTCGACCCGAACCAGAACGAAAAGGTGCTGCTGACGAGCAAGCTCCCGGAGTTCCGCCACGACTACGCGAACACGCACCTCTTTCTGAACAGCCTCAAGATTCCGCTCCAGGATTTCGCGCGCCTCGCGCAGGTCGAGGAACAGAACCGCAACATCGAGAAGGAGAACAAGAAACTCCAGAAGGAAGGCAAGCCGCTGCTGGAACTGCGCCCGCTGAATCTTCCCGAGCCCATGCCCGTGAAGGTCGAAGTGACCGTCGAAGACAAGGACGGCAAGGCGCTGAAGACCGAGCGCGTGGACGTGAGCCTGGTGCGCTCGAAGTTCAAGTGGTCCGAGAACGGCATCGGCATCACCGACAAGGTGGTCGCGCCGTGGACGCCGGTGACCTACGCGAACGGCGACGTGGGCGTCTGGAACCGCTCGATGAAGGTGAACGGCCTCGGGCTGGTCGAGAAGATCGCCAACGGAGGCGTGAACCAGATCGCCTCGATGCGCCTCGTCGCGCTCAAGGACGGCCAGGAAGTGCCGATCGCGGCCTCCGCGCCGAAGCTCGACCGGCTCGTCGAGGCCGGCGCGGACCTGAGCGGCACGGGCGAGGGCGCGGGGCTGGCGCTGGCGTCCAGCTCGCGCGTGGAGTTCGACGGCTTCGTGAAGAATACCCTGACCATCGCGCCCGCCGACGCGAAGGCCGGCGCGAAGATCGACGGGCTGTACTGGGAACTGGTGCTGCCCGAGGCCGAGGCGACGCACTTCTGCACCACCGCGGGCGGATGGGCCGCGGTGCACGACAAGACCCCCGAACGCTGGACCAGCCAGCAGACGGCCTCGGGGATGCTCATCGGCGACTTTGTCCCGTACATCTGGCTGACGAATTCCGAGCGCGCTTTCTTGTGGGTGGCCGATAACGACAAGGGCTGGATCACCGACGACGACCGCAGCCGCCCGACGCAGGAGATCATCCGCGCCCACGGCACGGTGACGCTGCGCGTGCACTTTATCGAGTTGCCCACGGACCTGAAGGCGCCGACGACGCTCACGTACGCCTACCAGACCTTCCCGTCGCGCCCGCTCCCGGCGGGCTGGCGTTCGATTATCTGCGGCAACGACGCCGACCTGCCGAACGCGCGCAACACCTACTTCTGGTTCGACGGCGACTGGGCGGTGCTCTGGCCGTACTACTGCAGCCCGTTCCCGTGGAGCTACGAGAAATCGAAGGGCCTGTACGCGCGCTTCCCGCTCGACGGGAAGCACCGCCCGATGGTGGGCTCCATCGCGCACTCGGTGGGCCGCTACCTCGATTACGAGAAGCACAAGTTCGACGCGTACGCCGTCGATTGGGGCGAGACCCCGGGCGAACTGAGCAACGCCAACACGACGCAGGGGCGCGGCCCGGCCGACTTCCGCCTGTACCATTACCAGGAATGGGTGCGCGAGTCCGGCTTCCGCGGGCTCTACGTGGACGAGAACTACCTGGCGCTCGAGAAGAACTTCCTGACCGGCGGCGCGTATTACCGGCCCGACGGGCGCCTGCAGCCCGGCTACAGCTACCTGGGCGAGCGCGAGTACTTCAAGCGCATGAAGACGATGTTCCAGGAGAACAACGTCCCCGCGCCGAACCTCTGGCAGCACGTCTCCTCGGGCGCGGCCTTCCACGCGTGGTTCGGAGACATTTTCTTTGAAGGCGAGAACGTCGAGCCGACCGACGAACAGTTCGATTACATCGAGGTGCTGCCCGCGGGGCGCATGCGCGCGATCGGGAGTTCCGTCTGCGCCGGCGGCGTGATGACGATGATGTGCCAGTCGCAGCGGCACAAGACCGTCTTTGAACCCAAGCACACGCACCAGTTCGTCGGCTGGGTGATGGCGCACGACATCCTGCCCGAACAGGTCACCTTCTATAACGTGCTCGCGCAGGAAGGGCGGCTTTACCGGGCCGACGTGGAATTCACCGGCTACTGGAAGCCCGAAAACGCGCTCAAGACCGCGACCGACGGCTGCGCGGTGAGCCTGCACAAGACCCCGCGCCGCGCGCTCGCGTGGGTGGTGAATACCTCGCGCGAGGAACGCGTGGCTGAGATCGCCGTGGACTGGTCGAAGCTCGGCATGGACCGCGCCGCGAGCGTGGTCCTGAACGCCGAGACCGGCGCGGAAATCCCGCTCGGCGAGACGGTCCTGAAAGTGCCCGTGCTGAAGCGCGATTTTACCGCCCTGTTGATCGTCGAGTCCGCGCGCCCCAAGGACCGCGCCAGCTTTTACGCGTCGTTCGACCAGGGCGCGGTGGCCGACGAGGCCTTCGGCAACGAGGCCGTGCAGCCGATTCAGCGGCTGGCGCCGGGCCGGCAACTGGCGCTCGTGGACGGCGCGCCGGACGCGCCCGCGGGCGGGAAGGCGATCGACGCGCGCGCGGGGCTGGAGATCTCCGCGCGCATGCACGTCACCGACGCCGAAGGGCGCGTGCGCTTCCTCGCGAACATCGCGAAGAATCCGCGCGGGCCGATCTTCGCGTCCACGGGATCGCGCGGGCGCGCGAACGCCGGCGCGGGCGCGCTGCTGGTCGCGTGCGACAAGAAGGAACTCGTCTTCGGCGTGCCGCCCGCGCCCAAGACCGAACCGGCCGAGGGCACCCAGGCCAAGGGCGCGCTGCCCGAGCCCGGCTGGCACGCCTTCGACCTCTCGTGGAA
>JAHCJK010000046.1 GCA_026184295.1 Planctomycetota bacterium | reverse complement strand
CCCGGGCGCGTCGGGACCCTGGGCCTTTAGGATTTTGAAGACGTACCCGGCCCTGGGCACCGCCGCGCCCGTCGCGAGATCGGCGCGCGCGAAGGCTTGATCCACGAGCGTCAGGTCGCCGGCCCCGGCGTTGCGTTCGTACAAGCTCCAGCGGCCCGAGAACGTCTGGGCGTATTCGAGCACGCCGTTGCCGTCCCAATCAGTGCGGCGGTAGATATCCTGCGCTTCGGCGTAGCTCTTGCACGCGGCGATGCCGGCGGATTCGTTCGCAAAGCATCCGCGGTCGTCCAGCGTCCCCGTAAAGATCGCCGTCAGCGCCGGCCCCCACAGGATAAAAAGCCAGGCCGCCGCGCAGGCTTCGCAGCGCAGGCCCTCGCAGCGCTTGGCCTGAATGCGCACCCACGCGAGCAATCCCAGCGGAAGCGAGAATGCCCCGAGGACGGGAACGCATCCGTCGGGGGTGCGCGTCCAGACCGCGTACAGCAGCCACGCGCCGGCCGCGTAGAGCAGCATGAAGAGGCGCAGGTCGCGGCCGGGTTCCCGCTGGCGCTGCGCGCGGGCCAACGCGAGCGCGCAGGCGGCCGCGGTGAGCGCCGCGTGGACCGCGAGGACGGCCTCGAACGACCGTTCGCGTTCGCCCAGCCAGATCACGTTCAGCGGCGCGGCGATCAGCAGGCCCAGCGCCACGAGCACGCTCGCGAAGAGCAGGTCCGCGAGGCCGTATTGCCACCGCGCAGGCGCGGAAGCAATCGGCGCGGGCGCGACCGGTGGCGCGGGTTGCGGGAGGTTCATTCGGCCACCACCCACCCCGGCCAAGGGTCGTATTCCACGATGCCCGCGGCAATGTTGGCGGTGTTGGGGCCGAGGTCCTTCTGGTACACCGTGCCTGTGTTGTTGATGATAAAAGTATTTTGACCTCGATCACCATACTTGGCTGGCCAGGCAAGCAACGCGTAGCCCTTCGTCATGTTGAACGCGCCGTCCGCGCCCACCGTGAGGTACGACCTGCGCCCGCCCGCCGCGAACGTGCCCTGGCCCGTCAGAATCTTGAAGCAGTACCCCGACTTCGGTTTCATCTGCGCGGGATCGGCCGCGGCCGCGAACGCTGCGCACACCAGCGTCAGGTCGCCTTGGCCTGCGTTCTTTTCGAAGAGGCTGTGGTCGCCGGTCACGTGCTGGGCGTATTCGAGCACGCCGTCGCTGTCCCAATCGGTGCGGCGGTAGAGATCCTGCGCTTCGGCGTAGGTCTTGCACGCGGCGATGGCGGCGGATTCGTTGCCCCACACACGGCATCGCATGTTGGGCAACACGATCATGCAGAAGAGCACGGCCAGCACGCCCCAGTTCGCGGCCAGGGAGGCCAGGACGCAGCATTCGCGGCGCAGGTCGTCGTAGCCTTTCCTTCGGATGCGGACGAAGGCCCACAGCAGGCCCGGCAGCGAGCAAAAGCCGACGGTCAGACTGGCGCGCTGGCCCGCCCACCACGCGAGCGGCGGGAGGAGCCACGCGCCGAGCGCGTAGAGCAATACGTACAGCCGCATCTGCGCCTCGGGATGGCGCTGCTTCTGCGCGCGCACGAAGCCGGCCAGGCCCCCCGCGAGCGTCAGCGCGAGGGTGATCAGAGCGACGGGCATTTCGGACGGGTGATAGCCCAGCAGCCGCGCGAGGTAGGCCGCCGTGAGCGACTGCCCCAGCAGCGAGACCAGCGCGAAGAAGATGAGATCGGGGATGCCGAACTGCCAGCGCGCGGGCGGGCTTGGCACGGGCACGGGTACGGGTACGGATGGTGGCGCGGGTGGCGGGAGATTCATGGGGCCACCTCCCAGGTTTCGTCGGGGTTGTACTCGGTGATCGCGTTCACGATCGCCGTGGTGGCCGGCCCAAGGTCCTTCCAGTAGACGACGCCCGTCTGATTGACGAGGAGGGTACGGCAGCCCGTGCAATCGTATGCGGCCGGCGTGGCCACAAGCGCGAAGCCTTCGGTCAGGTGGCCGTTCACGAGGTAGGACCGCGCGCCTCCGGGCGCCTGCGGTCCCTGACTACGGAGGATGCGGAAGACGTACCCCGCTTTCGGCTGCGCGGCGCCCGGCGCGCCTTCGGCCGAAGCGATGGCGGCGTCCAGGAGCATCAGGTTTCCGGAACCGGCGTCTTTCTCGTACAGACTGTGCTTGCCCGAGATCGCCTTGGCGTATTCGAGCACGCCGTCGCCGTCCCAGTCGGTGCGGCGGTAGATTTCCTGCGCTTCGACGTAAGTCCGGCACGCGGCGGCCGCGCAAAGTTCGTTGTTACGAATCCGAGGTGATCTCGTCGTAATCGTCATATTAAAAATCGCGCCGAACATGCCCGCGAACAGCAGCAGCGCCCAGCCCATCATTAGGCATGACAGCACGATCCCTTCGCGACACAGATCGTCGTAGCCTCTCCAGCGGATGATCCCTTTGGCCACGAGAAGACTCGGGAGCGACATGCCCACGCAGATGAGACTCAGCTTTAGCCCGGCACACCACGCGCCCATGCCCAGCGTCAACGCGCCAAACGCGTACAGCGCGAGGTACGGCTTCAACTGATGCTCGGGATGGCGCTGCTTCTGCGCGCGCCCGAAGCCGGCCAGGCCCCCCGCGAGCGTCAGGAGCAGGGTGACGACCACGGCCCCTTCGCGCTCGGAGGCTCTAAGCCGCAACAGACGCGCCGCCAGAAGAACCGCCGTAAGCGCCTGCCCCAGCAGCGCGACGAGCGCGAAGAAGATGAGATCGGGGATGCCGAACTGCCAGCGCGCGGGCGGGGGCGGTTGCGCGGGCGGCGGGAGATTCATGGGGCCACCTCCCAGGTTTCGTCGGGGTTGTACTCGGTGATGTTCGCGACTATCTGGGCGGTATCGGGACCGAGGTCCTTGAAATACACGACGCCGTGCGCATCGATGAGGAAGGACGGAGCGTTGTCGTTGGTGTATTTCGCGGGCCAGAGTACCAGCGCGTAACCGCCCGTCTGATCCGCTGCGCGGCCGTCGGATTTCGGTTTCAGGTACGAGCGCCGCCCACCCGGCACGTTGGGACCTTGCCCGTAGAGCACCTTGACCCGAAACCAGGTGCGCCGGTCTCCGCATTCTGCCAGGGCCAGGTTCGCGTCCACCAAGGAGAGATTCCCGGAATTCGGCGTCAACTCGTACAGGCTGTTCGCGCCCGAAATGTGTTGCGCATACTCCAGCACGCCATCCCCATCCCAATCGGTTCGGCGATAGATGTCCTGGGCTTCCTGGTACGTCCTGCAATAGGCGACGCCGGCGATCTCCGAGGGCGCCATGCGGCTTCTGGGCTGGAACGCTCCGGCGCAGAGACCGAACGCCGACCAGCCGCAGAGCGCGCCTGCGAACATCAGCCCCAAGCGAGGCAGCGCATCCACGCGCATTCGCCGGGCGAGTGCGCGGCCCAATACGCAGCCGCTCGCGGTCGCCACGGAAATGAAAAGCGTCAAACCGAGCAGCATGGTCCATTTGATTTCCACCGGACGCCACCATCGCGGGGCGTGCTCGAACAACGCCCGCAGCATCGGCAGGAAGAGGCACATGCCGAAAAATGTCAGCGCGGTGACAAAGATCAGTTCGCGCACGTTGTATTGCAGCCGCGCACCTTGGGTATTCACGCCGATTTTTGACACGAAATCCCCCGCCCCCGCCTGCGCGGCTGACAAAATTTGTTCGCAAATCCAACGCGGAATCTGCTGTGCAAGACGAGGGCCACGCGGCGGGGCTTTCGCGCGCCCGACGCCGCAACGTCAAGCCATTCGGAGACCTGCAAGAACGTTCAAAAGCCTTTTCTTTTCATCCGTATTTGGCGCGGGCCAGGTCCTTCTCACGCAATGGCTGACAGGTTTGGCCAGGGGACAGAGTTTGGAGTTCGGAGTTCATGGTTCAGAGTTCAGGGTTCGGAGTTTAGGGTTCGGAGTTTGCGGCACTAGCTGTGGCGGTGTGTTGCTTAGCGTCTTGGCGTCTTTGCGCGATCCTTGTTTTGGTTCTTGGTTCTTGGTTCTTCGGGCCTTGGTTCGCTGTTCGCCGCGTGCTCCGCGTCTCCGCGGTGAGATGCAAGGAACCAGCGCTAGTCCGCGGCGGCGGCGACGCCGGCCTGGCGTTCCCACAGTTTGCGGTAGGTGTGGGAGATGCGGAGGAGTTCGTCGTGGGGGGCGACGGCTTCGATTTCGCCGGCGTCGCCGAAGACGATGATGCGGTCGGCGTCGCGGACGGTGCTGAGGCGGTGGGCGACGATCAGGCTCGTGCGGCCTTCGGCCAGGCGGTCGAGCGCCTGCTGGACCAGCTTCTCGCTCGCCGAATCCAGCGAACTCGTCGCTTCGTCGAGCAGCAGGATCGGGGCGTTGCGCAGGATGGCGCGGGCGACGGCGATGCGCTGGCGCTGGCCGCCGCTGACGGTGGTGCCGCGGTCGCCGGCGGGCGTCGCGTAGCGTTCCGGAAAGCTCATGATCTCGTCGTGGATCGCGGCGTCCTTGGCGGCGGCGACGATCTCCTGCTTGGTCGCGTCGGGCTTTCCGTAGCGGATGTTCTCCTCGATGCTGGCGTGGAAGAGGAACGGTTCCTGCGTGACGAGCGCGATCTGCGAGCGCAGGCTGCGCAGGGTGGCCTTGCGGATGTCCACGCCGTCGATGGTCACGCGGCCCTTCTGCGGGTCGTAGAAGCGCAGCATCAGGGAGAGCAGGGTGCTTTTGCCGACGCCGGTGCGGCCGACGATGCCGATGCGTTCGCCCTTGCGGATGGACAGGTCGAGGCCGCTGAAGACGGGCCCGCGGCCGTAGTCGAAGGTCACGTTTTCGAAGCGGATTTCGTGGGCCAGGCGCGGGCAGACGACGGCGTCGGGGGCGTCGCCGATGGCGGGCTTGGTGTCGAGGTATTCGAAGGTGGCTTCGGCCTGCGGGACGAATTCGGCGAGTTCGGCGACGAGGGTGAGCATGGTCTTGACGGGCTGGTAGAGCATGCCGATGGTGGCCTGGAAGATCACGAAATCGGCGAAGGGCATCTGCCCGCGCATCACCTGCAGGGAACCGATCAGCAGCACGCCGGCGATGCCGGAGCCCAGGACGAGTTCGGAGAGCGGGCCCTGCATGGCGCGGGAGCGGCGCTGCTTCATGAAAAAGCCGAAGAGCTTTTCGCATTTGCGCGAGAAGTTCTCCTTTTCGGCGTCCACGGCTTCGTAGGCCTGGACGGTGCGCAGCCCGTACAGGTCCTCGAGGATGCTCTGCGAGATTTCGCCCTGGCCGACGCGGGCCTTGGTGGCCTGCTTGTAGATCTTGCGCGTCAGGTGCAGCACCGGCAGGACGGCCAGCGCGAAGCCGGCGAGCGCGATGAGGAAGAGCTGCCAGTTGAGGTACAGGGCGTAGGCGGTCAGGCAGACGATCATCGGCGGCTGCTGGAGGAAATCGAGGGTCAGGCGCGCGGTGGAACCCAGGGACTGGGTGTTCTGCGTCACGCGCGTGACGATGTCGCCCATCTTGCGCTTGTCGTAAAAGGCCATGTCCATGCTGAGCAGGTGGTGCATGAGGCGGATGACGGCGTCGGTGGTGAGGCGGTAGGCGATCCAGGATTCGAGGTACTTGGTGATGAAATCGAAGAGGTTCTTCAGGGCCAGGAGGCCGATGGAGACGAGGCAGAGGCCCCAGATGTAGCCTTCGCCCGAACCGAAGAGGCTCACGAAAAATTCGTGGAGCAGGTTGCCGAACTTGTCGTTGAAGAGCTTGTCGTTCTGGTTCTGCAGGTGCGCGATGATGGCGCGCGCGACGGCCAGCGGCGAGGTGCCGACAAGGCCGAGCAGGACGGTGCAGAAGACGAAGAGCGCCAGCTTGCCTTTCAGCGGCCAGAGCAGCTTCATCGCCCGAAGGAAATATTTCACGCGCGCGCCTCGAGGACAAAGCGCCCAGTATACCCGCGAGGGGCCGCGGATTCGAATGAGGAAAGCCGGCGGGGCCGCGGGCGGCCGGGCGGTTTTGAAACGAAATGCGCGCGGCTTTCGATTCGCAATCCGCGCTGGCGCCGAGGGGGCGAGTTGCTATCTTCGAGCGTTCTGCCATGCATGTCCGGAGGCGCGCCGATGAAGACCTCGTTTTCGACGCTGGGCTGCCCCGACTGGTCGCTTGAAGAAGTGGCCAAGCACGCGCGCGCGTTCAAATACGACGGCGTGGAACTGCGCACGCACAACGACGGCAACCACTTCGACCCCCACGCGTCGCTCGACGAGGCCCGCCGCGTCGGGGACCTGTTCCGGTCGCAGGGCGCGCCGGTGATCAGCGTGCTGGGCTACCCGCATTACGCGTACACGAAGCGCGAAGAGGTGGAGAAGAACCAGGCGCTGACGCGCACGCTGATCGCGCACGCGGAAGCGATGGGCGCGCCGTACGTGCGCATCTTCGCCGGGCGGATTCCCGTCGATTCGAACTTCAAGGCGATGCTGAAGACCGTCGGCGCGGCGCTGAAGCCGCTGGCGCTGGAAGCGGCCGACCGCGGCGTGACGCTGGCGCTGGAGACCCACGACGACTGGTGCGCGGGCAAGGCGGTGATGAGCCTGATGGACCTGGTGGGGACGAAGGGCTTCGGGATCGTCTACGACATCTTCAATTCGTTCCACGCCGGCACGGAGACCTGGGACACGACCTACGCGCAGGTGAAGGAACACATCTGCTACTGCCACCTGAAGGACGGCTACCAGGGCCTGGACGGGAACAACAAGTACGTGATGGTCGGGGCCGGCGACCTGCCGGTGAGCGAGATTCTGGCGCGCTTCAAGGCCGACGGATTCGACGGCTACTTCAGCTTCGAGTGGGAGAAGAAGTGGCACCCGGAACTGGAGCCGCCCGAGCGCGTCTTCCCGCACTTCCCGCACAAGGTCCGCGCGATGTGGGACGCGCTGCCGGGACCGAAGGCGACCTCCAAACCCAAGGCCGCGGCCAAGCCGGCCGCGCCCAAAAAGAAGAGCAAATAAGGATACCCTCCATGGCCAAGAAGCGCCGCATGATGATCCTCACCGAAGGACAGTTGGGGGTCTTTTCGTCGAAGACCGCGACGAGCGTGATCCGGTACTGCCCGGACGAGACCGTCTGCGTGCTGGATTCGAAGGCCGCGAAGGCCGGCAAGCCGCTTGAAGAGGTGATCGGGGTCGGCCAGGGCGTGCCGATCGTGAAGTCGGTCGCGGAAGGCCTGAAGCATAAGCCGACGCAGCTCCTGATCGGCATCGCGCCCGTCGGCGGGAAACTCCCCCAGGCCTGGCGCAAGATCATCCTCGACGCAATCAAGGCCGGGCTGGACATCGTGAGCGGGCTGCACCACATCCTAGGCGAAGATCCGGAATTCGCGGCCGCGGCCAAGAAGAAGAAGGTGACGATCGCCGACCTGCGCCTGCCGCCGCCGGACGTCGGCGTCGCGCTGGACCGCCTGCGCGCCTTGCCGCAGAAGCGCATCGCGCTGGTCGGTTCGGACTGCAACATGGGCAAGATGGTCACGGCGATCGAACTCGACCGCGGCCTGCGCGCGAAGGGCCACGACAGCGAGTTCGTCGCGACGGGGCAGACGGGCATCATGATCGCGGGCTCGGGGATCGCGACCGACCACGTGCTGAGCGACTACGTCAACGGCGCCGCGGAACTGCTCTGCTGGCAGCGCCGCAAGCGCAAGATCCTGGTCATCGAAGGCCAGGGCAGCGTCTACCACCCGGCGTACAGCGGCGTCACCGTCGGCATGCTGCACGGTTCGATGCCGCACGCGATCATGTTCCAGCACGCGCCGGCGCGGAAGAACATCAGCCACTACGAACAGTTCCCCATTCCGCCGCTGACGGAAGCCATCAAGCTCGTCGAGGACCTGGTGAAGCCGATCTTCCCGGCGCCGGTGATCGCGGTGAGCCTGAACACGGTGGGCATGACGCCCGCCGAGGCCGACGCGGCGATGAAGCGCATCGAAGACGAGACCGGCCTGCCCGCGCAGGACCCGATCCGGCACGGCAGCGACAAGCTGGTCGCGGCGGCGGAGAAGGCGCTGGGGCTGAAGTAAGTTCCATTGGCATGTACCTGATGTGCGATGCCCATTTCTTTCAATAGCACGAGGGCGCTAACTATGGTTAAGGCTTCGCATGAACAATTGTGGGAAATAGCCACACAACTGCCCTCGGATTTCGAGCCGTATGGCAAGCGCAGTAGAGATGATGATTTCGGACCGGATTGCTCTTGCGAATGCGTGTGGTTTCATAAATTGGAAGGCGAGCGAGGTCTCGACTGGGGCATTTGTTTTAATCCCAAAAGTCCTCGATCAGGTCTACTTACATTTGAACACATGGGATGCAAAGCATTTCAAGATGCATAGAGCCTACGCCCCATGTAGTTCGTTAAGGATACATCAACCATGAAACTCACCGCCGAAAACATGGACCTGAAGCTGCGCCATACCTTCACCATCGCGCGCTCGTCCAGCGACTACGCCAACAACGTGCTCCTGCGCGTGCGCGACGGGAAGCACGAAGGCCTGGGCGAGGCCGCGCCGCAGCGCTACTACGGGCAGAACCAGGACGGCTGCCGCCGCACGCTCGAACGCATGGCCCCCTTCCTGAAGGACCCCGATCCCTTCGACCTCGAACGCGTGCTCGACGGCCTGGCGAAGAAATTTCCCAAGGAACCCAGCGCGCGCGCGGCGGTGGACCTGGCCCTGCACGACCTGATCGGGCAGAAGACCGGTCTGCCGCTCTGGAAATACTGGGGCCTCGACCGCGCCAAGACGCCGCAGACCAGCTTCACCATCGGCATCGACACGCTCGAAAAGGTGCGCGCGAAGGTCGAGGAAGCGCAGCGCTTTCCGGTGCTCAAGATCAAGCTCGGCGTGCAGGGCGACATGGAGATCATCAAGGAAGTCCGCAAGCTCTGCCCGAAAAAGACCCTGCGCGTGGACGCCAACTGCGGCTGGAGCGTGAAGGACGCGATCGCCAAGGCGAAGATTCTCGAGAAGCTCGGCATCGAGTTCATCGAACAGCCGGTGCCGCCGGGGCAGAACGCGAAGCTGAAGCGCATCCAGGAGAAGATCGGCCTGCCGCTGATGGCCGACGAATCGAGCCTGGTGCCGGAAGACCTGCCGCCGCTGCGCGGCTGCGTGAAGTGCATCAACATCAAGCTGGTGAAGTGCGGCGGGCTGCGCGCGGCGCTGAAGATGGTCCACACGGCGCGGTCGTGCGGCTTCAAGATCATGGTCGGCTGCATGATCGAATCGAGCGTGCTGATCACGGCCGCGGCGCAATTGACGCCGCTCGTCGATTACGCCGACTTGGACGGCAACATCCTGATCAGCGACGACCCGTACGACGGCGTGAAGCTGGACAAGCACGCCAAGCTGCTGCTGCCGGACCGGCCGGGGCTGGGCGTGCGGGCGCGCTGACTCGTCGGTTTTTACCACGGAGGCACGGAAACACGGAGCACGGCAACTAAGAACCCAATGGATACGGCCAAGCACCAACGGAATTGGTTCGCGCAAAGACGCAAAGACGCCAAGCACGGCACAACCAAAGGATCTGCATCACACTGCGTTCGGCAAGCACCGCGCTCACCTCCATGAGCCGGACAGGCGGGACGCCTGTCCCACCTACGGCGCAGCCGTCGGCCGTTGCTGTGTTGACCACTGACCAGCGAAGACCGACCTCTGACTCGCTTTTCCCTGCGCAGGTCAGTGGGCAGTGGAAGGTGGAGCCAGAAAAGCATCCAACGCGCTGAAGGTCCACCACCATGCGGTACTACCCCGAAGGGGTAGCAGAAGATAGCCCAGGGTTGCGCGCGCAGCGCGCTACCCTGGGTGCACGACAACCCACGACGCTTCCCTGCAAGGGAAGCACCGCATCCGCGAAACCCTGTGGGGACTCCGGTGCTTCCCCTCTAGGGAAGCGCATGTGCGGCTCGCGGACCCAGGGTAGCGCGCTACGCGCGCAACCCTGGGCTTTCACCTGTTGCCCCTGCGGGGCAAGCAACGGAACGATTGCGTCGGAGCACCGCGGACGGCATGCCGTTGTAGGACAGGCGTCCCGCCTGTCTGTTGCTTGCCCTGCGCAGCCAACGCTTCGGGGCGTCCGGGAGTCCTCTCCTTCGACCGGACAGGCGGGACGCCTGTCCCACATGAAACGGCTGGGGGGCGCGGAGGTGCGGCTGCGGGCGGCGCGCTTGCGCTTGCAGGGATGCGGGCTTGGCGGGTGTGAAAATTATGCAACAGATGAAAAGCGGCGGCTTGGTCGGATCGGGCGTGCGGCGTGGCGAGGTGATCTAGGTGGCGCTTCCGCCGTCGTCCTGCGGTTTCGGCGCGGGCTGGGGGGGCTTGGGGCGGACGCGGGGCGGCGGGTCGCCGGGGGGGTCGTACAGCGGCTCGTCGAGGTCGAAGCCTTCGGGGCCGGCGTCGAGGTCGTCGAAGACCGTCGGCACGTAGCCGGGCAGGCGCGAACGTTCCTGTTCCTTCTGGTACGCGGCTAGGATCGCGTTCTGGAGTTCGGCGCGGTAGCGGCTGTTGATCGGGTGCGCGATGTCGGCGTGCAGCTTGGCCCGGCCGCGCCCGTCGGTGTGCGAGCGGTTCGGCACCAGGCGCTTGCCGCACTGGTTGCAGAACTGCGCCTGCAGGTGGTTCTTGCCGCCGCAGTCGGAACAGCGGTCGGTGATCTTGCGGCTGGGCATGGCCACGAAGAGCCCGCGCGCGCCCTGGATGATCTTGATGTCGCGCACGACGAAGCAGAAATCGAACGTGATGCTGGCGAACGCCAGCAGTTTGTCGTCCTGCTTTTCGACGAGCTTGATTTTCACCTCGGTGATCTTCATGCCGTATCCTTTCCGGCCACGTAACATGGACGCGGCGCGGAAGGTCTCCGTTGTTCATCTGCGGTCCGGAACGGCTCATCGAGCCGGGACGGACATCTGTTGTTACGGCCTAGGTGAGAAGCAAGGTGTGATGGTATTCGTTTCCACGACTCGCACGGCATACGGCATGGCTGCGTCGATCCGGTCCTGCACCGCCTCCGCCTTTTCGTTCGGGCCGGGCAGCACCACATGCACCGCGCCGCTTCCCGACATCTGCCAGCGCCCGGGGAACCATTCGGCCAGCGCCTTCTGCAACGCCTCGAGCCGCGGCTCCACAACGCACGCCGCCTGCTGCAGCCCGTTGTCGGGCCACGACGCGAAAGGTTCGTCCTTGCCTAGGCAGACTAATAAAAGGTTAATATTATCCGCAAGCGATGTCAAGTTTCGTAGACGTTTTTTCGACGGGTCCCACGGGGGCGCGTTGAGCGCTTTGTAGACCGGCGGCGTCGGAACCGAGAGCGCCGGCAGAAGCAGGAAGAGCCGCGCCGCCGGCCACGCCGCGCTGCCCGGAATCGGCTCGACGATTTCGCCGCGCCCGCGGCAGCGCGCCCAGCCGCCCCACAAAAAGAATCCGATGTCGCTGCCGAACGTCGCGGCGATCTCGCTCAGGCGTTCGCGCGTCCAGCCCTGGCGCCAGAGTTCGTTCAGCCCCAGCAGCGCGTTCGCCGCGTCGCTCGACCCGCCCCCCAGCCCGCCCCCGGCGGGCACGCGCTTTTCCAGATGAATGCGCGCGCGCGGTTCGACGCCCGCGGCCTTGGCGAGCGCCTTGGCGGCCTTCGTCACCAGGTTGCTGTCGTCGCAGGGCAGCCCGGGGTCGCTGCAGGTGAGCGTGAAGGCGTCCGCCGCTTCCACGACCAGCCGGTCGGCCAGGCCGACGGAGACCATGACGGTATCGACTTCGTGGAATCCGTCCGGGCGCTTGCCCAGCACGTGCAGGTCCCAGTTGATTTTGGCGTGCGCGGTCAGTTCCATGGATGCCCATTCGGTTGCGTGCCCGGCGCGTTCCGATGCGCGGGGGTCCGGCGCTCGTGCGGGTTCTTATTACTCGCCTGCCAGCCCGGAATCAAATTATTGTAATAGATGGTAAAGAAAGGACAAAAGAAGCGCGGGCTACTCGGAGGCCTCGCCGGCCTCGACGTCGCGCGGCGTCTCCGCCGACCACCAGTCGAAGGCCGTCTTGCCGCGCCCGCGCGCGGCCTGCCCCCAGCGCACGGCGTAGCCGCGGCAATCGACGTGGACGTGGCTGCGCACGGAGTCCTCGCCGTCCCATTCGTAGACGCCGATGCCGCCGGGCACCACCAGGCCTTCGGCTTCCAGTTCGGCGCAGGCGCGCCCGATGACGATGCCGTCGTTCCGGTCGATCTTGCCGTCGCCGTTCAGGTCGTCCATGTGGCGGTCGCCGTCTTCGTCGATGCACAGATCCACGGCGTCGCCGAAGCAGTGCCGGCTGTAGGCCGCGCCGCCGATCTGCTTGTTGTAGTCGGGCGTGCGGAAGCCGCTGGTGATCCAGAAGCGCGTGACCTTGACGCCCTTGCGGCGCAGGCGCTCGCGCAGCAGGTTCAGCTTGTTGAAGAGTTCGCGGTTGGGCGGAAGCGCCTGCGTGTGGCGTTGCGTGGTGAAGACCTTGCGCCCGTTGGCGTCGCGGTGGTCCATGAAGGCGACGATCTGGCCGAGGTCGAGGTCCTCGCCGAGGGGCAGGCCGGCGGTCTCGTCGGTGAGCGTCGTGAAGTACGCGGGGGGCACGTAGCGGGCGGCGTTTTCCTTGATGCGCGCGACGGGAGCCTGGGCCGGGTCGAGGTACCAGCCGAGGGACTTGCCGCCGGCGCTGAGCCGCGTGCGGCGGTCGTTGGTGGTCTTGGCTTCGGCGGCTTCGAGCACCAGGACGCGCACGCTGCCTTGGCGGGGCGCGAAGTGCGGGTCCTTCCAGTCGATGCGGTAGCTGCCGGGCACGCGCGGAGCTCGGCCGGCCAGCACCTGCGCGGCGTTCGCGGCGAGGTCCAGTCCCCCGCCCTGGGCGATCCAGGCGCTTTCGGGCGTGATCGAGAGCGGCAGCACGCCGCCGTTGGGTTCCAGGAAGAAGGCCGTGCCGGCGGGGATCAGGAGCGGTTCGCCGGGGCGGTAGAGGCCGTTAAAGGTGGCGCTTTGGGGATGCGCGGGGGCGTCGGCGAGCCGCAGGTTCCAGCCGGACGTGGAGAGCGCGCGCGTGGGGCGTTCGATCGCGGCCGGGCCCTGGGTACAGCCGGTGGTGGTGACCCAGGCGAGCACCAGGGCCAGTCCGGCGCCCAGTCCCAAGCCCCGGATCAGCCATGCTTGGAAAGAGATGCCCGGTTTTCGTGTATACATGAGTACGCGTCTTCGATTTTTCGCGGTGCACGACCCTGAGTGGGGTATCGTCCATGCCGGTTGGGCAGGCCAGTCAAAACCCTAGCGATGTGGAACTCCTTTTGAATCAGGAACCTCCGGCCGTGCCCGCCGCCGCATCCGGCGCGGCCGAATGCCCGCACTGCGGAGCAGGGTTGCAGCGCGCCGAACCCGGCGCGGACGGGCGCATCCTGTGCCTCAACTGCGGGAAGCGCTTCGCGCCTTCGGGCGCGGCACCGTCTTCGAACGCGGAACAGCAGGCTTCGTCCCAAGCCGCCGACCGCGTGGCCGAACCGGTCCCACCGGCCTACGGCTACCTGCGGGCCGCGGGCATCCTGGCGTTTCTGACGGGCCTGGCCGGGCTGGCGATGGCCGGCTACGAGCCCTTCACGCGGCTGATCCGCTGGGACCTCAATACAGGCGTCAGCCTGGGCTGCCTGGGTTCGGTCTTCTGTTTTCTGGCCGGCGCGATGGTGCTGCGGACCATCTGGGACCTCCTCCGCCTGGACGGACTCCACGGCGCGCTGGCCTGGCAGCGGGGGCGCGTCAAGAGCCCGCTCGCGCCGCTGCGCGGCACCTCCCTGCTGTACATCCTGCCCCCCGCGAGCCTGGGCGGCATGGTGGGCCTTTACCTGATGACCGATGGACTGAATACGGAGAACGGGTTCCGCGCCGGGGCCGGCGTGGTGACGATCGCGGCCGGGCTGCTGGCGGCTTTCAGCGCCGAAAACCTGCGCCTGCTCCTGTGGCGTCAAGTGCAGTGGGCGGCAAGGCTGCGCGGCCTGAACGACCTGCCTCCGCCCCGCGCCTGGAACGGCTCGACCCTGCTGTGGCTCCCGCTGCTGGCGGGCTTGCTCGTGCTGGTGGTTATGATCCTGGACCGCACGCGCCGATACGGAGCGTTCAATGCCGCGTGGGGAGTGATCTGGCTCGGCGGCTTTTTCGCCGTGGGCCTGGCCGCGCTGCTGCTCCTGAGAAACCTGGCCGCGAGCATGCGCGCGTGGCACGACGCCGAAGAGACCCAGCACCGCCGCGACCCGTTGCTTATGGCCGTGGCGTACCTGCCGGTCCTGTACTGTCTGTCCGGGTCAGGGTGGATGATCCTTTGCGCGTACCAGATGCGAAACTACCTGGACGCGGAATTCGTGCTCATGCTCAGCGGCGTTTGCCTTGTGTCGGGCAGCCTGGCGCTGTTCCTGGGGCGGCTGGCGATCGAACTGGCGCGCTGGCGCCGCGCGCAGGAGACGCTGCTGGAGGCGCAGCCCGGCTCGTTCTGGACCGGCGTCAACGGCCACCTCGCGTTCTGGCTGCTCCTCACGGGCCTCGTGGGATGCGCGATCTTTTCCTACGATTGCTTCCTCAGCATCCTCAACTTGTCGCTGGCCTTTGCCTTAACATGGACCGACGTGATGCAGACGGTAACCTCGGATTTTTGCGCCGCGCTGATCATCCTCTATCTTCCGCTCTGGTGCCTGGCGATCCTGCGCGAGACGCGCCTGAGCGTCGCCGCCGCGGAGCAGGCGCTGGCCCGCGCGAACGAGCCGCGTACGCCGGCATGAAGTCGCTGAGCCCTGCCCAGTGGACGATACGGCCGCGGCGCGCTGGCCGCGCGCCGACCGAACAAACAAGCCCCATCGGGCCGCCGAGCGAGCAAACGCCGCTCTGTATGTGGGACAGGCGTCCCGCCTGTCCGGGTCGCGAAGCAGCTTGCGGCACCCCAAAACCTGCCGACCGAGCAGCTTGCGGCACCCCCAATCCTGCCGATCACGCAGCGCGGCCAGCGACGTAGCGCCGGCCTCTGGCCGGCAGTGTCGCCGGCGTCCTCGCCGGCAAATCGAAGGGGAGAGCTTTCAGCGCATCCTGTGCCGGCGGGACGCCGGCGATACAGCCGGCCAGAGGCCGGCGCTACAAACGGCGGCGGCACGCTGGCCGCGCGCCGAATGGTTCACGCGCGCCAAGATGTTCGCATGCCGATCCCGACTTACAGCCGGACTTCGCGCCCGATCTCGGCGCTCTTGTACAGGCCGTTCAGGATCTTCTGGATGCGCAGGCCGTCGTGGCCGTCGGCGAGCGGCTTCGTGTCGTTCTTCACGGCGCGCACCATCTCGACGTACGCGTTCGCGATCGCGCCGCTGGGCGAATGCACGCGCCCGTTCAGCTTGTGCCCGTTCACTTCGTGGAAGTACTCGCCGACGAAGTCGTAGCCTTCGCCTTCGTTGCGGTGGACCAGCGCGCCCTGGGTCCCGATCACTTCGGTGCCCATCTTTTCGCGCGTGGCCTGGTGGTTGCCCCAGGAGATCTCGAAGACGAGCGACGCGCCGTTCTTGAAGCGGATGTAGCCCGCCGCGAGGTCCTCGCAGTCGTAGGCCTTGCCCACCTTCTTCGCGCGCGGCACGCCGACCCGGTAGTGCGCGCTGCCGCTCACCGAGACCGGCTCGGGCGAACCCATCAGCCAGATGGCCATGTCGATGCGGTGCACGCCCAGGTCGATCAGCGGCCCGCCGCCGCTCAGCTTCTTCTGCCCGAACCAACCGCCGAAGCCCGGAAAGCCGTCGCGCCGCGTCCAGCGCGTGTGCGCGTGGTACGCCTGGCCCAGAAAACCGGTGTCGGCGAGGTCCTTCAGCGCGCGCGCGGGGCCGGTGAACCGGTAGGACAGGTTGATGCCGAGCTTGCGCCTGGCCTTTTCGGCGACGCGCAGCATGCCTTCGGCCTGCTTGACCGTCATCGCCATCGGCTTTTCGCACAGGACATGCGCGCCCGCCTTCAGCGCGTCGATGCTGATCGGCGCGTGCAGAAAGTTCGGGAGCGCGACGCTGACGAGGTCCGGCTTCACCTCCTTGAGCATCTTTTTATGGTCGCTGTACATGCCGCCGGCCGGCACGCTGTCTTTGAACTTCTCGAGTCGCTTCGGGTCGAGGTCGCAGACCGCGACGAGCTTCGCGTCGGGGCATTCGAGGTAGCCCTTGGCGTGCCCCGAGCCCATCCCGAGTCCGACGACGGCGCAACGCACGGCGGATGACATGGTGTCTCCTTAACGGGGAAGAAGGAAGGCGGTCCCGGATGTTCTAATTCCCCGCCGCTCACCGCCAAGTGCAGGACGAAGGGCCCGGCGGCCTCGCGAGGGGATGGAAATCACCCGGGCAGGCGGACGTAAAAGGTCGTCCCGGTCTTGCCGGTCTCGAAGCGGATGGTGCCTTCGTGTTCTTCGGCGATCTGCTTGGCGATGGCCAGGCCCAGGCCGCCGCCGCCGGGCTTGGTGCTCACGAACGGATCGAAGACCTTCTCGCGAATCTCTTCGGGGATGCCGTGTCCGGTGTCCGCGACTTCCAGCGACGCGACCTTCTTCTCCGCGTCCCAGCGCGTGCGGATCGTGACCGTCCCTTCGCGGACGATCGCCTGCATCGCGTTCAGCACCAGGTTGACCAGGAGCTGCCGGACCTTGTTCCCGTCCAGCGGATGATCGGGCGGGAGGGCGGGCTCGAGTTCGGTCCTGGCGCTCACGCGGGCGTGCTGGAGCTGCCGGGAGAGGAACTTGACCGTGTCCGAGACGAGCTTGTTCAGGTCGGTGGGCGCGCGCATGGCCGGGCGGGGGCGGGCGAAGGTCAGGAGTTCCTCGACGGAGAGCGCCAGGCGGTCGATCTCGCCCAGGATCACCTGGTAGGCCTCGCGGTCGGCGGTATCGCCCTTCTTCTCGGCCTTCTCGGCAAGCATCTGCACGGTCATGCGCAGGCTCGTCAGCGGGTTGCGAATCTCGTGAGCGACGGACGCGGCCAGTTTTCCGGTCGCGGCCAGGCGTTCGGCCTTGACCAGCTCGTTCTGCGAACGCCGCAGGCTCTCGACCATCAGCCCGAAGGACCGGGCCAGTTCGCCGATCTCGTCGCGGGCGGACTCGCTGCCCTGTTCGAAGGGTTCGTTCAGGCCGCCGGAGGCCAGCCGGCCGGCGGCGGTGGCCAGGCGCTTGACCGGGCGGGTGATCCAGTGGGCGACCAGGCGGCCGAGGAGCGCGGCGAGCAGGATGCCGAGGGCCGCAAAGGTGGCGATGCGGGTCAGCGCGCGCTTCTGGATCGCGTCGATGTTGGCCTGCGGATAGATGAGGAAGTAGTCGCGCAGCGGTTCGCCCGGCAGGCGGCCGGGGCGGGTGATGTAGAGCACGAGGTAATTCTGACCGGCCAGTTTGTAGAAAGTGGACTCGATCCGCGCGCCGGCGTTCTCGCCGCGCAGGCCCGGAAAGCGGCTGGGGTCCTGGACGGCGGTGCTTAAATCCTGGAGCAGCGCGGCGTCGGAGCGATTCTGTAAGTCCAAGGTGGTCATGGGGGAAGACCGTTCTTCGAAGACCACCATGGCGGCCCCGCGGTCGTCTTCGCCGCCCTCGGAACTCTTTTTGATCGCGCGCAGGGAGGCCTCGCCGCGCGGCATGCGGGGGTCGCTGGCGACGGCGAGGACGAAGGTCTGTTCGCGTTCGACGCGGGCCTGGATTTCGCGGAAGATTTCGCGCGTAAGTACAATGCCCAAAAGGACAAGCAGGATGCCGAAGAGCAGCACGAAGGGCACGGTGATCTTGGTGGCGAGCCCGATGCCGCGCATGGAGGTTCCTTTGCTACCCCGGACGCTCAGGTGCACATGAGCATCCCCGAGGGGGGCTCCTACTACAAACGCCGAAAGGCAAAGCTAAGTTCTTTGAATATATTAACTTGATGAGGATTCCACGACAAAAAGGAAACGCAGGTCGTTGCCTGGATTCGATTTGGGGTTGACAACCCAGGGGTCCTCTACATGATAACCAGTGCTTTCATAGCTCATGAAGTCCTTTCCGCACGGTTTCAGGCCACGGCGTGGCATGTGACCGCGCCGGTCGTGTGGTCAGGACGCCTGTTCAGGAGGAGAATGGTATGATGCGCAAGCTGTTTGGCATGATGGCGGCCGGCGTCCTGGCGGTCGGGCTGGTTGGTTGTGGCGGCGGCGATAAGAAGCCCGCCGAGCCCACCAAGCCGACGGACAAGACGGTCGAAGAGAAGAAGTCCGAAGTCGAGAAGAAGGTTGAAGAAGGCGCCAAGAAGGTTGAGGAAGGCGCGAAGAAGGTCGAAGAGGCGGTCAAGTCGGTCGAAGAGAAGAAGTAGTCTCGTTCTGACCGCGCCGTATCGCAGGACCTCGGGAAGGGAGCCCAGAAGGGCTCCCTTCCTTTTTTTAATTCCCGATTAGAATGCGGTGGGTTCTGCGTCGTTTAAGAAGGCAGCCGGGGTGGCTGGTGTCCGTATGGATGGTCTTGGTTCCAAGCTCCGCGAACTGGTATCCCAATCGGTCGCCTGGTATTACGTGGCCCTGGCCTGGTTCGGCTTCGTCTGCTTTTACGCCCTGCTCTTCGCCTTCGGCTGCGTGAAGACCTCCGCCGCCGCCACCAACCTGATCCACATCGAAAACTTCGCGCTGCTCGACGCCGTGGACCAGAACTACGGGCGCCTGTACCTGGCCATGGGCCTCTGCGGCGGCGCCGCGCTGCTCTTCGTTCTGCTCCTCTGGGACGAAATCTCCGCTACCCGCCGCGGCAACGTGCTCCTTGCGCTGGTCTCCGCCTCGGTCTCGCTGGGCCTGTACACCCTGCGCTACACGATTCCGGAAGGCGCCGCGCGCCCGGACCTGCACCCGCCGGCCAAGCTCGCCTGGGTCGCGATCTCCTGCACGCTGCTGGCCTCGGTCTTCTTCGTCCTCTCGCTGGAAGGCCTGGCCCGAGGCCTGCGCCTGAACGAGGACCCTCCCGAGTCCCGCGACCGCATCCACTTCCGCGTCGCCTGGGTCTACCTGGTCAGCACGGCCACGGTCTTCCTGTACGCCTTCCTCGAACACCTCAAGTTCTGGAACTCCAAAGCCAACGGCGGCTACAACTACGCGCCCTTCTTCCAGCCGGGCGAACACGTCCAGGCCGACCTGGTGCTCTATTCCACCTCGGTGCTCTTCGCGTCCATCGTGAGCCTCTGCTGCTGCCTGCTCTACGCGATCTTTCGCGTGCTGGCCCGGCAGGGCCCGCGCTACGGGCTGGGGCTGGCCTCGGCCGACTGCCGCTGGCATGCGCTCGCCGGAGCCGCGGCCTGGTCGCTGGTGCTGATGGCCCCGTGGCAGGTGAAGCTCTACCCCGAGATCAGCGAGGAAGGCGCCTGGATCATGCCCGCCGGCCTCCTGCTGCTCACGGCCTCGGCGCTGATGCCGCTCATCTTCGTCAGCCTGACGCTGATGAAGATGGACTTCGACCAGCAGCGCGCGAACTACCCGGGCGAAGGCTTCCTCTTCGGCGACCTGCGCGTGCGCCGCTCGGAATACGCCTTCCTGGCCTTCTTCCTCTGCCCGGTCTACCCGCTGCTGCGCGCGCTGCGCCCGCGCTTCGCGCGCCTGCATTACCTGGGCCTGATGCTCTGCGCCGGCGCCCTGCTGGCGCTGCTCTTCAACCGGCTGGTCTACTTCGAGAAGCACTACACCTTCGACGACTGGCGCGACATGGTCAAAGCGGGGATCTTCCCCTGCCTGCGCGTGGTCCTTTCGCTCTCGGTGGCCTGCCTGGGGTACCTCTGCGTGCAGCGGATCTTCCTGGGCTGGAACTTCGAGCGCGGGGCCTCGTGGGCCTACCGCTGGGGCGGTCGGCTGGGCCTGGGCGCGGCCCTGGCGGTGCTCCTGCTGGCGCTCTGGCCGCTGTGGGGCTACACGGGCGTCAACCGCAACGTGCTGGCGCGCACGTACGAGTACAGTTCGCGGCACAAGTTCGAGATCGGGTTCCTGCACTGGATGCTGGACTTCGACCGCGACGGCTACGCCAACCTGCTCGTGGACCGCCGCGTCGCGCCGTACCTGGCCAAGCCCGGCGACGCCGTGGCGGTCAAGGGCGGGCAGGGCGAGAAGCCCGCCGAAAAGGGTCCCGACCAGCCGGTGGACGAGTACGCGGTCAAGGACGAGGCCCGCGCGCTGGCCTTCCCCAACGTGGTGGTCCTGTGGCTGGAAGGCGTCACGCCGCGTTCGATCTCGGCCTACGGCCAGCGCAAGCTCGACCGCCCCGCCACGCCGCACCTGGATGCGCTCGCGGCCGACGGCACGATCTTCACCCGCGCGCGCTGCTGCTACCCCAGCACGTGGGACGGTTGGTTCGCGACGATCTCCGGGCGTTTCCTGCGCGTGCAGGAGATGAAGGAATCGTCGCTCTCGCTGAAGGACCGCTACAGCCGCCACAACGGCCTCCACAAGGTCCTGGCGCTCGCGGGCATCGAACGCTGGTGCTACCCGTCGGTACGCCCGTTCACGCGGCTCTTCTGCCCCGAAGACGACCGCCCCAAGGACTGGGAGCCGAACTTCGATTCGATCCCGTCGAAGGACGAGGAAAAGGCCGAAGTGATGCGCGGCGACAAGTGCAACGAGCGCCTGCTGCGCTTCATCGACTCGCTCAAGCCCGGCGACCGCTTCTTCATGGCCGAGCACATGACCGATACGCATTTCCCGTGGAAGCGTTCGAGCCTCAAGCGCCTGAAGGAACTCGGCTTCGAGGACGACCTGGCCTGGTGCGAGAAAGACGCCAAGCTCGAGAACACTTCCTCGGACATCCGCGCCCGCTACTACCACACGGTCACGCGCATGGACGGGCAGATCGGCGCGCTGGTCGAACGGCTGAAGGCGAAGGGCCTGTACGACGACACGATCTTCGTGATCATCGGCGACCACGGCTGCCAGTGGTACGAACACGAGCACCTCTACTACGTCTCGCACCTGTACGAACAGAGCCTGCACATCCCGCTCATCATCAAGGCCCCCGGGTTTCCCAAGGGGCTCCGCTCCGACCTCGAGACGCTCCAGTTCGACGTCCTGCCCACGCTGGTGGAACTCGCCGGCTGCGAACGCGTCGCGCCCGTCGAGAAAGACCGCGCGCCCATCGGGCTCAGCCTGGCGCCGGCGCTGCGCGGCGAAAAAGGCGCGGCACTGGCGGAGCAGTTCCGCAACCGCGACGTGGTGATGACCACGCACTTCAACATGATGGGCATCCTCGAACGTTTCCGGTATAAGCTCACCGTGGACCGGCTCTCCGGCACCTACATGCTCTTCGACCTCGAACAGGACCCGATGGAAATGAAGAACCTGGCCGACGAACAGCCGGAACGGGTCCAGGCCCTGCTCGAAAAGCTGCGCGCCGAGGCCCTGCGCAACAAGGCCTACTTCAACGGCTTCGAGACCGCCCGCTAGCCCCGCCCGCATCGAGGAACGCCGTGAAAACGACTTCGCCCGCCACGTCCACGCTGGCCCTGCGCCGCGGCAGCGTCAAACCGCTCCACGCCGGGCACCCGTGGGTCTTCGCCGACGCCATCGAGCAATGCGACGGCCCCACGCCGCGCGCCGGCGACGAAGTGCGCGTCACCGACCACCAGGGCCAGGTCCTCGGGCGCGGGTACTTCAGCCCCAAGTCGGCCATCGCCGTCCGGCTGCTCACGCGCAACGACGAACCCTGCGACGCCAACTTTCTCGCGCGCCGCGTCGAACAGGCCCTGGTCCTGCGCCGCGACCTGCTGGGCCTGGGCGCCGAGACCACCGCGTACCGGCTGATCCATTCCGAAGGCGACGGCCTGGGCGGCCTGATCGTGGACCGCTACGGCGACTGCCTGGCCGTGCAGATCGGCACCGCGGGGATGGACCGCCGCCGCGAGGAACTCTCACGCATCCTCGCCGCGCTGCTTTCGCCCCAGGCGATCGTGGACAAGTCCGACGCGCGCACGCGCAAGCTGGAAGGGCTCGAACCGCCTTCCGCCGCGCCGCTGCTGGGCGAAATGCCCGCCGAGGCCTTCGACGTCCTCGAACGCGGCCTGCGCCTGCGCGCCGACCTGCGCCCCGGCGCGGGCCAGAAGACCGGCCTGTACGTCGATCAGCGCGAGAACCGCGCGCGCTTTGCCGACTTCGCCGCCGGGCGCGACGTGCTCGACGTCTTCTGCTACACGGGCGCCTTCAGCCTGCATGCGCGCCGCGCGGGCGCGCGCAGCCTGACGGTGGTGGATGCCAGCGAGGCCGCGCTGGAAGGCGTGAAGACGAACTTCGAACGCAACGGCATCGACGACGCCGACCTGATCTGCGCCGAATGGTCCGAGGGCCTGCGCGTGCTGCGCGAGCAGGGCCGCAGCTTCGGCTTGGTGGTCCTCGACCCGCCCAAGTTCGCCCGCGGCAAGGACGCGGTGGCGCAGGCGCTGAGCGGCTACCGCGACTTGAACGCGCAGGCCGCGCGCCTGATCGAACCCGGCGGGGTGCTCTTCACGTGCTCGTGCTCGGGCAACGTGAGCGAGACGGACTTCGAACGCGCGGTGGCGCAGGGGCTGGCCTCGGCCGGCCGCCGCGCCTGCGTGCTCGAACGCCGCGGCGCCGGGCCCGACCATCCCGTGCCGCCCGGTTTCGACCAGGGCAAGTACTTGAAGTGCCTGATCTTGCGCGTCGAATAAGGGCGCGATCCCGCGAAGGAACGGCGCGCCTGGCGCGCTCTCACGTGGGAAGCTGGAAACCCGAGGGGAGCGTGCTCGCATGCAAGCCATCGTCTTCACCAAAATGCTCAAGCCGTGGAACGCGGAACAGTTGATCGCCTTCGCGAAGGAGACGGGGCTGGCCGGTTTCGACCTGTGCGTGCGCGACGGCTATCCGGTGACGCCGAAGGAGATCGCCGCGCAATTGCCGGTCTTCATGAAGCAGGTGCGCGCGGCCGGGCTCGCCGTGCCCATGGCCACCGTCGGCGGGCTGGCCATGCCGGCCGAAGACCCCGCCACCGAGGCCGCCTGGGCCGCCTGCGCCGAAGCCGGCATCCAGGGCATCAAGCTCGGCTACTGGGTCTGGTCGCCCGAACAGCACTACTGGGACCAGGTGAAGGTCATCCGCAAGGAACTGGCCGCCTACGCGAAGCTCGCCGCGAAGCACGGCATCACGGCGCTCTTTCACACGCATTCCGATCCGTACTACGGGCTGAACGCCTCGGCGCTGATGCACCTGCTCCACGACCTGGACCCGAAACACGTCGGCGCGTACGTCGATCCCGCGCATCTGGGCATCGACGGCGAACCGCTCGAGATGGCCCTCGACATCCTGCGCGGGCGCGTGGCCATGGTGGCGGTGAAGAACAGCCACTACCGCAAGGAGACCAGAGACGGGCGCGTACACTGGAAGCGCGGCGTCTGCCCGCTGCCCGAAGGGCTCGCCGATTGGACCGAAGCGGTGAAGCTGCTCAAGCGTTCGGGGTACGACGGCTACCTGAGCGTGCACGGGGAATACGACGGGCGGCACGAACTCGAGCCGGTGCTGGAGGTCCTGAAGCCGGATATCGCGTACCTCTTAAAAATTCTTTCCGACTGTAAGTAAATAGGGCCGGGTGCGTAACGAACGCCCCCTAAACCGGTTAAAGCGGCTTAATACTGGATATATGCACGGTGCGTGATGTCCGAATGCTGTAAGAGCCCGTTGATTTTTCTCCAAGCCATAGGTAAGTAATTGACAATCAACGGGTAAGGTGCTTTGTTAAAAAAAGTAAATCAGCCCGTTTTGCGGGTCTGATCCGGTCGTAAAAACGTCCACTAACCAGTTAGGGTATGCCGGAATAAAGTCGCGCGTGGCGCGTCCCAGTTTTCAGCGACAGGAGGTTTTGTGATGACTAAGCTGTGGGGGTTGCTGGTGGCCGGCGCGGTGCTCCTGACGGGGCAGGCGTGGGCGCAGTCGTTGGGCGGGAGCGGCGCCAAGTTCGTGCCGGGCTCGGACAAGACCTACACCTGGACCGGCGTGGACTTGAATGCCGCGCGCAAGGCCGGCAAGCCGATCGTGCTGTACGTCTGGGACTCTTCGGTCAAGAACAACTCCGTCGCGCGCAGCTTCGAACAGAACGTCTTCCCCGACAAGGCCGTCAAGGACGCGCTGCAGGCCTTCACCTACGTGATGGTGCGCACCGACAACCGCGGCTGGCCGGTGGAACTGCTCGCGCGCGGCAAGGACGGCGCGGCCTGCTTCATCATGACCTGCGACGGCACGCCCGTGGGCGGCTGGTGGAAGGGCAACCTGCCCAACGCCGCGGTCTTCGCGCGCATGGCGATGGGCGCCGCCGCCGGCAACCAGGCCGCCGCCGACCGCATGGCCAAGAACCCGCCCGAACAGTTCGAACAGAAGAAGCCGCAGGAAGTCGCCGCGGCCAACGCCCCCAAGGAAGAGGAAGTCAAGAAGCCCGACACCGTCGGCGCGATTCCCGGCCTGGGCAAGGGCGAAGGCGACAAGAAGGATCCCGCGGGCGGCGCCGAACCCGAGAAGAAGAAGGAAGCGGGCAAGCTGGAAGACGAATAAACGCGGCCTCCGCCAGGACGCCGTGCGAAAAAACCCCGGGGCCTCCCGGGGTTTTTCGTTCTGCCTTCGCAGTTCCTCGAAATCGTGTATGCTCCGGCCATCCCAGCGGCGGAGATCAGCGGCGTGCCCACCCGATCCCGGAAGACGCCCAAAGCCAGGAAGCCCGCGCTCGACGGCCAGGCCTTTCAGGATCTGGCCCGTTCGGTGATGCGCCTGCGCCGCCTGGAGCCGGGCAAGATCGCCCCCGCGCAGCTCGACCGCATCCTCGAATGCGCCCGCCACACGCCCTCGGTCGCGGGGCGCCAGCCCTGGCTCCTGGCCACCTGCAACGGCGACTCGGCGCGCGGCCTGATGGTGGACCTGGCCGGAAACGCGGCCTTCGAAGACTTCTTCTCGGCCTCGCAGGGCGAGAACATCGTCCGCGACCTGCAGGCGGCCGGCGCGATGATCCTGATCATGGGCGAACGCAACGAACCGTTCTGGCGCGAGTCCTGCATGGTGCTGACGCACCAGTTGCTGATGGCGGCCTCGGCCGAACAGCTCGCGGCGCGCGCGATCATGCCGCGTTCGCCCAACGACCTGGCCATGAAGATCCGCGTCCCCGACGAATACCTCGCCTTTATGCTCGTCCTGATCGGCCATCCGGGCGCGCCCGAGCCCGAACGCACCCACCCCAAGCCGATCGCCGACGTGGCCATTCCCCTCAAGGGCGGCGCCCAGGGCTGACGCCCCGCGCGTTGCCAAACGCCCCGGTTCGTGCTTTACTCGGGGCGCACTTCAGGAGCTATCGAACCGAACGACGGGCGGCGGGGAGAGGCTGGCGCGCATGCCGACATGGCTCGACGAACTCTCCCGCAAGCTCCCCAAGCGCCTGCGTTACCTGCTGGGCCAGCCGATCGCCGAACGCCTGAAGGACCTCGTGGACGTCGGCGACCCGCGCGTCGCCATCCGACCGCTCGAAGGCGGCGACTGGCTCTGCCCGTTCTGCGCCGAATCGATCCACGCCCCGGCCTGGAACGCCTCCTCGCTGACCCTGCTCGAACAGCCCGAAGTCTTCGAACACCTCTGCCAGTGCCCGCAGGTGCTGCGCAAGGACCCGCCCCCGGCCATGATGCCGTGGGAAGCGCTCGTCGCCTGCGCCGTGCGCCACCGCGTCTGCGCCTGGCCGAACTACACCATCTCCAACGCCGACGGCCACTGGATCTGCCCGCACTGCCTCAAGATCACCGACGTGATCCTGAAGAACTGGGACGGCACGCCCGCGCCGCAGGAATGGTACATGGGCGAAATCTTCAAGCACTTCCACGCCTGCCCCGCGTACGCCACCGCGCCCCTCGATCCCTACAGCGACTTCGAAGTCCGCGCCGCGGCCCTGGGCGACAAGGACCTGCGCCAGGAACTCCTGCGCCGCGTCCGCAGCGAACCGATCTTCCGCGTCGTGGACGACGAGGGCTACTGGATCGACCCTTTTACCGAACGGCACATCGAGACGATCAACCTCCACCGCCTGCCCTGGGACGAACCCGTCCAGCAGCTCATCGTCGAATACCTGCTCAGCCACGAATGCCCCGGCGTGCACGTCGGCTGGCGCACCGACAAGACCGTCGAGGAACTCAGCCGCCTCGCCGGCCGCCTCTCCGCCCAGCGCCAGAACACCGGCGAGATCTCCATCAGCGCCGAGGCCGAGGAGGAACTCAAGTTCCTGCGCCAGCGCGTGGACGAACTGAACCAGGAAGCCGGCTCGGTGCAGGAGATTCGCAAGGATCTGGCCGCGGCCCGCGAGGTCCAGTTGAAGATGCTGCCGAACAAGCCGCCGCAGATTCCGGGCTACGCGGTCGCGTCCTTTTACGAACCCTGCGTGCAGCTCGGCGGGGACATGTACAACTACATCGACGCCGGCCCCGGGCGCACCGGCCTGCTCATCGCCGATGTCTCCGGGCACGGCGTCGAAGCCGCCATGATCATGTCGATGACCATGAAGAGCTTCTCGCTGCGCGGCAAGGAGCACGCCTCGCCCGCCGCCGTGCTCCACGCCGTGAACCAGGATTTGGCCACCGACATCCCGGCCGGGAAGTTCGTCTCCGCGTTTTACGGCGTCCTGGAACACGCCACGGGCGTGCTGCGCTGCGCGCGCGCCGGGCACAACCCGGTGCTGCTGGCCAACCCGAGGATGCATTCGGTGCAGAAGCTCGAGGGCGCCGGCCTGGTGCTGGGACTGACGCGCGGCGAAGCCTTCGCCCGGCGGCTGGAGGAATACCAGGTGCGGGTCGAGCCCGGCTCGGCGCTGCTGCTCTATACCGACGGGCTTGTGGAGGCGCAGGACCCCTACAACCAGCAGTTCTCGGACGAACTTCTGGAGGGCCTGCTGCTGGACCTCGCGCGCGGCAGCAGCCAGGAGATCGTGGACGGGATCGTCGCGGCCGTGCGCAAGCATGTCGACGGGATGAACATGGAAGACGACCTGACGCTCGTGGCGATCCGCCGGATGTGAATGCGTAACTCATTTATACTTAACGAATTAAAAAACTTTATCCATTTATGGGACATGCTTTGACATTTATAGACATCCTCTGTTATTCTCTTCCTGGATTCGCAAACGCACCCGTGCATTCCATTAAGGGGGCACGCGCGTGCGAGGGGGCGGGGCGTGCAGATTACCGTTCGAGACGTCGCGAAGTTGCTGAAGGTCTCCGAGAAGACCGTCTATCGCTGGATCACCCAGGGCGACCTGCCCGTCTACCGCATCAACGACCAGTACCGCTTCAACCGCGCCGAAATCCTCCAGTGGGCGACCGCGAAGAAGCTCAACGCGACCGACGAGATCTTCAAGGAACCCGTCAGCGACGAGCCGCTCCCGGGGTTGAACGACGCGCTGCAGGCCGGCGGCATCTTCTACCGCGTCGAAGGGACCGACCGCGACTCGGTGCTCAAGGCCATCGTCGAATCCCTGCGGCTTCCCGAGGAAGTCGATCGCAAGTTCCTCACCCGCGTCCTGCTGGCCCGCGAAGACCTCTGTTCGACCGCCGTCGGCCGCGGCGTGGCGATCCCGCATCCTCGCAGCCCGGTGGTGATGCACCTCCCGCGCCCGATGGTCACGCTCTGTTTTCTCGAGCAGCCCATCGACTTCGGGGCCCTCGACGGCCAGCCCGTGCAGGTGATGTTCACGGTGCTCAGCCCCACCCTGCGCGGGCACCTGCACCTGCTCGCGCACTTGGCCGCCGCGCTGGGCGTGGACGGTTTCCGCGAAGCCATCACGCGCCAGGCGACGCGCGAAGAGATCTACGCCGAGGCCCGCAAGGTCGAAGAATCCCTCACCGCCCGCCCCGCGGTCGCCCGGAAGTAAACCCGTTTGTGAGACAGGCGTCCCGCCTGTCCGCATCGCAGGGGGCGGGAGTGGCGCTTGCAGGTTGCGCGCGCGCCCGTAGCCTTCCTCTCCACAAGGCACGGTCCGCGGTGAATAAGCGCACCCACTGGCGACATAGCTAAGAGACACAGATACAACGGATACAAAGGAGCCGGCAATATGAGCACTCGAACCATGGCCTGGGCGGTGACGGTGGCGGCACTGGCGTGCTGCGCCGGGGCGCAAGGCGTTCGCGCGGAGGAGAAAAAAGTGGCTTCGATCCACGAGTTCTCGCTGAAGGGCAACGACGGCAAGGACCAGAAGTTCGACCAGTACAAGGGCAAGGTCGTGCTGCTGGTGAACGTGGCCAGCAAGTGCGGCTACACCCCGCAGTACAAGCAGCTCGAAGCCGTCTACGCAAAGTACAAGGACCAGGGCCTGGTGGTGGTCGGCGTCCCCTGCAACGACTTCGGCGGGCAGGAACCCGGCACGGACCTGGAGATCAAGCAGTTCTGCTCGACCAAGTTCAACGTCACGTTCCCGTTGATGTCGAAGGTCCACGTCCAGGGCGCCGAGACCCCGCCGCTCTACAAGTACCTCACCGCCGACAGCCCCAAGCCCGGCAAGATCAAATGGAACTTCGAGAAGTTCCTGATCGGCAAGCACGGCGAAGTCCTGGACCGCTACGAATCGAAGATCAAGCCCGACGACCCCGCCGTCACCAAGGCCATCGAAGACGCCCTGAAAGCCAAGTAACCCCGGCCGCGCCGCGCGGCCAGCGCGGCCGCTTTATGTGGGACAGGCGTCCCGCCTGTCTGGAACATGGAAGCAGCCGAGGTGCTTGTAGATTCGAGCCGTCCGTGGGTGCCACACCGCAGCGCGGTGTGCTTTTTTCGGAACTCCCAAAAGCTGAGCCGAATCACGAGGCCCCGCCCTTGTGGTGCAGCCCTCCAGGTCTGCACTCCTTGGAAGAATCGAACCCGATAGTGGCGGGCATGTAAGTCTGGAGACCTCACCACCCGCGCAGGTTAATGGAAGAACATCGAAACGCACACCACTTCGTGGTGTGGCACCCACGAACGGCTCGAATCTACAAGCACCGCTCCCGCCCCCTCCGCTACAGACAGGCGGGACGCCTGTCCCACAAACGTCACACGCGCGCCGTGCTCAGGTCAGCGTCAGCAGATTGATCTCGGGCCGGCAGCCGAAGCGCAGCGGCGGAGTGATCGTCCCCAGGCCGCGCGAGACGAAGACCTGCGTCGCGGGCGCACGGCAGAGGCCGCTCAGGTACTTCTGCCCGTAACGCGACGGCGTGAAGGGCGCGCCGAAAACCGGGAGCACCACCTGCCCGCCGTGCGTGTGCCCGCTCAGCATCAGGCTTACGCGCGCGTCGCGGACGTCTTCGGCGACGTCGGGGTTGTGGCTCAGCACCACGCAGGCGTCGGCGGGGGTCGCGTCGTCGAGCGCCGCGGGCAGGTCCACTTCGTCGGTCCAGAGATCCCCGACGCCGCAGAGCCGCACGCGCGCGCCGCCACGGTCGAGCCAGACGCCGGCGTTGGTGAGTTCGCGGATGCCGGCCGCCTGCATGGCCGCGCGGGATTCCGGCAGGCCTTCCCACGCGTCGTGGTTGCCCATCACGCCGAAGACGCCCATGGGCGCGCGCAGGGCCGCAAGCACGTCGAAGCAGGGCCGGATGAACTTCCCGTCCTGGTGCACGTAATCGCCGCCCAGGCAGATGACATCGGGCGCGAGCGCGTTCGTGGCCGCGACGGCCTGGCGCAGGTAATCGAGCCCCGTGTACGGTCCGTGGTGCAGATCGGTGAGAAACGCGAGCTTGAAGCCGCGGAAGACCGCCGGCAGGCGCGGCACCGCGATCGTATCCGGCGCGACCGTCATCCACCCCGCTTCGGCCGCCGAATACCCCAGTCCGAGCCCCAGCGCCGCGACACCGCCCGCCGCGATCTTGAGGAAGCGCCGCCGCGTCCACTTGGAAGGCGGGCGCCCATTGATTGCCGGCGGCCCGTTGCCCGCAGGCAGCTCATGGCCCGCAGGCGGCCCATGGCCCGCCGCCGATTCAGGCTTGATAGATTTCGGAGCCGGATCCTTCATCGCGCGGGAAACCTCGCGGGTACCAAAGGGTATATTACGCGCGCCCGCGTATGGCTGTCGGTGGAAGCGCGGATTGTTTCACGAAGTTTGCCCGCATGTCCGCGCCGCGCGGCCAGCGCGGCCGCTTTATGTGGGACAGGCGTCCCGCCTGTCTGGAACATGGAAGCAGCCGAGGTGCTTGTAGATTCGAGCCGTCCGTGGGTGCCACACCGCAGCGCGGTGTGCTTTTTCGGAACTCCAAGAGGATGGGCTGTATCACGAGGCCCCGCCCTTGTGGTGCAGACCTCCAGGTCTGCACTCCTTGGAAGAGTCAGAACCGACGATGGCGGACATGTAAGTCTGGAGACCTCACCATCCGCGCAGGGTTAACGGAAGAACATCGAAACGCACACCACTTCGTGGTGTGGCACCCACGAACGGCTCGAATCTACAAGCACCGCTCCCGCCCCCTCCGTTGCAGACAGGCGGGACGCCTGTCCCATAAACGGCGGGGCGCTGCCCCGACCTCTCGGCCGCCAGACCTCCGAACCGTTCGCACGGTCCCCACGTATATCACGCATGAGACCACCGCGCGGAAACCCGCGGCCCATGAGCCCGCAACCCGGCAGCCCCTTTCGCCTACACCTGATCACGGCGGTGGCGCTGATGCTCCTCGCGGGCTGGATCGTGAAGCTGAACCTCTCGCAAGATCTGGACGAAGGCTTCGGATGGCCGTGTGGATTCTACGGAGTGCGGAACGAGCCTACGATCTGGGGCGGCATGTGCCCTAGGTACATCCTGGTCGATGCGGCAACGGCGGGCACCTTGCTCCTGGTAACGTGGGGCGCGATGGAAGGCTGGCTCCGGCGCGCGGAGGTGCGCTCAGAATTCGAAGAACTCTGCCGTGCGGCCGCGAGCGGCCGGTATCGCTGGTTTCAGCTTCGTCCGAGCTCGGTGGTGCTCCTGCTGGTGCTGTTGATCGGGATTTACTGCGCCAATGAGGTCGGCCAAAGACACGGTTGGCCCATTCAGTTCAGAAGCCCTTGCAGATGGTACATTCCCGAGTTGGAAGCCATGAACATCGTCGCCCACTTCGCCATATTCCTGCCGTTCGTCATCGTAAACGAGCGCTTGGCCCGAGCGCGTGCACGCGCGCGACGCGCCTTCAGCCGCGCTGCGTTCCCCGCCCCCCTTATTGGAGAGAGTTAGGATGGGGGGAAGACGTCGGCCGCGCAGAGACCTCGCACGTAGGAGCAATCTACAAGCACCGCTCCCGCCCCCTCCGCTGCAGACAGGCGGGACGCCTGTCCCACAAACTTCACACGCGCGCACGCGCTTGCTTCGTGGAATGGCGAGCGGCCAGCGCGGGCCGTTTGTAGCGCCGGCCTCCGGCCGGCAGTCTCGCCGGCGTCCTCGCCGGCACCGGCACCCCGAAGGCTTCCACCTTCGATCTGCCGGCGGGACGCCGGCGACACGGCCGGCGAGGACGCCGGCGCTACATACGCTGGCCGCTCTCGGTAGTCCGCCGCTGCTGCTTCGCGGCCCGGACAGGCGGGACGCCTGTCCCACAAACGGAGTCGCCCCCCGCGCCCTCTCGGCCGCGCCGCGTTCCCCTCCCCCCCTTGTGGGGGAGGGTCAGGGAGGGGGGAAGGCTTCGGATGCGCGGAAACCTCGCACCTAGGAGCAACCTGCAAGCACCGCGGCTGCCTCCTCCGCTGCGGACAGGCGAGACGCCTGTCCCACAAACAGCGGGGCTTCGCCGGTCGCTCAACGAAAACGCGCGGCTTGGCCGCGCGCGATCGGCGATCGAAAATCGGCAATCCAAAATCGGAAATCGAAAATGGCTAGTGGTGGTGCTGCTCGTGCTCCAGGCGCTGGCGTTCCATGCGCGCCTTTTCTTCGGGGGTCAGTTCGGGCGTGGGGAGCGCGTTCAGTTCTTCGATCAGGTCGTCCACGTTGCTGCCGTGGAGTTCGAAGAGGCGCATGAAGATGTCCCCGATCTTGTTGTTGGGCGTGCTCGCCCCGGCGGTGACGGCGACGACGAGGTTCTTCTTGTTCGGCCACCAGTTCTCGGCGACGACTTCCTCGTGCTTGCCGATGGGCTGGTGGCGGATCTGCGTCTTGCTGACCATGCAGGCGGCGTCGTCGATGTGGTACGTCGGCACGCCCTTCTCGATGCCCATCTCGGCCAGGTGCGTCGTGTTCGAACTGTTGTAGCCGCCGATCACGATCGTCACGTCGGGCTGCGCGACCAGCATGTCCTTCACGGCGTCCTGGCGGTCCTGCGTCGCCGAACAGATCGTGTCGATGCTGCGGAAACGCTGCGCGGTCTCGGCCAGCCCGTACTTGTGGATGAACGTGTTCTTCAGCAGCGCCTGAATCGCGAGCGTCTCGCTGGAAAGCATCGTCGTCTGGTTCGCGACGCCGATCAGTTCCAGGTCCGTGTCGGGATCGAAGCCTTCGCTGACGGCCGGCGCGAAGCGCTTGAGGAAGCCTTCGCGGTCGAGCTTGCTCTTGCCGAGGATGTAGTCGCAGACGAGCTGCGCCTCGTCGAGGTCGCGGACGATGATGTACTTGCCGCGCTGCGCCAGGCGCTGCCCGGTAAAGCCGTCGGCGTCGCCCGTCGCGCGGCTGGCCGTCGCGAGCGTCTCTTCGTGGCTGTACTTGCCGTGGATTACGCTGGTGAAGGCGTCCTTGGCGTACTTCTGGACGTTGTTCCAGACGTTCACCACCGCGCCGCAGGTCGTATCGACGATGAACGCGCCCTTCTGCTTCACCATCTCCACTTCCTTCACCGCCGCGCCGAAGGCCGGGAGGATGACCACGTCGTCGGCGCCGATGTCGTTCCAGGTCATGCCGTTGGCGTACTGCCCGTTGAGGAAGATCACGCCCATCTCGACGAGCTGCTTGTTGACGTAGGCGTTGTGGATGATTTCGGCGGTAATGAAGAGGCGCTTGCCGGGGAACTTGCGGCGCGTCTCGTAGGCCATCTGCACCGCGCGTTCGACGCCGACGCAGAACCCGAACTCCTTGGCGAGCTTGATCGTCATGCCGTCGCGCGTGACTTGAAAGCCCTTCAGGCGCAGCAGATCGACGATCTTGGAAGCGTAGGTGGCCTCCAGAACCGGCGCGACTTCCTTCTTCAACCCAAAGTACTTACGATGGTAATCGGCCATGCGCGGCATGCTCCTGAAATGTGACCAAGCACGGCTATGTTAAAGGAAGCGCCGGGCGATTACAACCAAGTGCCCGAGGCGGTGCTGCGCGTTGTGCTTTTAGAGGGACCGGGAAATGGGCGACACTGCGGCGTGGGTTTGCGTGCAAGGAAAGCCGCAAGCCGCGGTCCTGGCCGAACTGGGCCTGAGAGTTGCCGGCCCAGATGAACTCCAATCGTCCCATGCCATGTACGTCGCGTCCCTGCCCACAGGCGCATGTCTGGTTACGCTCATCCCCGATTCTGAATTGTGCGATTCGTCGATCTTTGCCAAGGTGTCGCGTTCATGCGAGATCGTGGTGTGCCGTCTCAATGACCACGTGATGGTAAGTTCTGCGGAAGAATGGCGCGACGGCGTTCAACTATGGTCGGTCGAGCACGATTCCGGCCAAGGCGAAGAGCATTTAAAAGTGAGTGGCCAGTTGCCGGCCGGATTTGCAGCGATTCGTGATCGCTTACTCAAAGAACAACGCGCGGCGCAGGACGCCGATTATGTGTACGACGTACCGATCGAGTTGGCCAAAGCGTGCACCGGTTATCATCACACTGACGACACACCTCCTATGGAAGAATTGGTCTACATCGCGCCCCCCAAAACGTTTTGGCAACGTTGGTTTGGCCGCTAATCGGCCACAACTTCAACCGATCCACATTCGCCTGCGCATATCTTCGTGCACGCGCCCATCCCTTTCCGGCCTGGAAGGCCGGCCGGAAATTAGCCGGTGGCCCGCGAAGCGGAGCCACCGGGACCCGCGCCCCAGCGTGCGCGCCCTGAATGGGCGCCGGAGCCTCCGGCACCCTTCCAGGGTGCGGCGCAGGGGGCTCGCGTTCCGGTGGCCGCGCTGCGCTTGCCACCGGCTAGTTTCCCGTCGCCCCTGCCGGGGCGCAGGGGCGTTCTCGGTTGCCACTAGCTCGATAGGACAAGGCACTGTGGTGTCGCCGAGTTCGGCACTACTTCCCTGACTTCACCTCTGCCTTCGCGTCGAGCTGCCCCTTGGTGAAATACCAGGCTACGAAAAAGAGGGCGTACATCCAGACGATGGCCACCAACAAGGTAATCCCGCGCGTGCCAATGAGGTTCACCAGCGGCGCCGAAGGAGGAAGGGCGTTTTCGAGGAAGAAAATTCCAATCGCAGTGGGCACGATTGCTGCTGCCAAGGCGGCTATGACCTTTCGCGGCGTCTTGAGGACCGCGCCGCAATGCGTGCATGGGCACGAAAAGAACCGCGAGATCCTCGCCCAGGGGTAAAAGGCGATCGCGCGCTTCGAACAGGCGGGGCAATGCATGTCCCCAACGTACCTACTTTCAGGTTGTATCGTTGCACGCGCCGGGCGCGGGAATCGTGGCCGTGCTTGGCGTCTTCGCGTCTTCGCGTCTTTGCGCGAAACGCGTTTTTTGCATTCCACTCCTGCCTCCGCGACCGCGGACAGGCGAGACGCCTGTCCCACAAACGGATGCACCTGCGCGCGGAATTACCGACCCTTGGCCCTCCGTTTGCCCTCCCTTGCGGTGTTGTCTTCTCGAACACAAGCTCTTGTGCGCTAATCCTTTATAAGAAATTTTGCGTAACCTCGCGGCGCTTTCTGCCCATCCAGTGGTGGAACGCGCCCGCTGGGGGCGCGCGACACAGGGTCACGAGCAGCGCAGTCAAGAAGGAGCATGTCATGCCGATCTACATGGGCAAAAACCTGGCCTCGAGCCTCAACTTTACCAAGCCGGGCGAACAGAAGGGCCTGAACTTCACCATGCCGGGCGAGAAGGGAGGCTTCAACCCGCAGCCCGAACCGCCGGGCGACCGGCAGGCCAAGAAGCTCGGCCAGCTTTCGAGCGGCCCCGCGAACGGCTGACCGCCCGGACCTCCACCGCGCCCGGGCGCCCGCGTCCGCGCGC
>JAHCJK010000045.1 GCA_026184295.1 Planctomycetota bacterium | reverse complement strand
TGAGCGCCCGCGCGAAGGCTTCATCAGGCAGCCCATGATCGAGAGCAGCGTCGTCTTGCCGCTGCCGGAAGGCCCTTGCAGGAGCACGAACTCGCCGGCCTTCAGCGTCAGCGAGGCATGCTGGACCGCCTTGACCGCTTCGGGGCCCGCGCTGAATTCCTTCGAAACGCCATGCATTTGGATCAGGATGTCGCTGCGCCGCGATCCTGGATCCGCCGTAGCAATCATGGATAACGTAAAGCCTCCGCCCTGCCCCGGCTTGCCCCCAAAGGGTCCCATTTTAAGCAACGACGCGGGGCTGTCATCTTTTTATCAGCCAAATCTTTGGCAGGGTCCACCATGCACCATGTACAAATAGCCGATTTGCACTGGTTCACTCCACCGTGACGCTCTTCGCCAGGTTGCGCGGCTTGTCCACGTCCCGGCCGAGCCCCACGGCGATGTGGTAGGCGATGAGTTGCAGCGGTATCGAGCAGACGATCGAGTTCATGATCCCGCGGTCGTCGTGGACGCGGATCACGTCGTCCACGCGCGCGGCGATCTCGCGGTCGTCGTGGCTCGCGATCGCGATCACGCGCCCGCCGCGGGCCTTCACTTCCTGGATGTTGGAGACGATCTTCTCGTAGCGCCGCCCCTGCAGCGCGAGCACGAAGACGGGCATCTTCTCGTCGATGAGCGCGATGGGGCCGTGCTTCATCTCCGCGGCGTCGATCCCTTCGGCGTGAATGTAGCTCACTTCCTTCAGCTTCAGCGCGCCTTCCAGCGCGAGCGGGAAACCCGTGCCGCGCCCCAGGTACAGGGCGTGCTCCGCGTCCTTGTACTTCAGGGCGATCTCGCGGACGTGCGCGGCCTGCGCGAGCGCCTCGTCGATGCGCTGCGGCACCTGCAAAAGGTCGTCCACGCGGCGGCGGGCCTCCGGAGCCGTCAGGACGCCGCGCACGACGCCCAGGTGGATCGCGAGCACGTACAGCGCCGCGATCTGCCCCGTAAAAGCCTTGGTGCTGGCGACGCCGATCTCGGGGCCGACGTGCATCGGCACGCACCCGTCGCTCTCGCGCGCCATCGTGCTGCCCTGCACGTTCAGGACCGAGACCGTGCGGCAGCCGCGTTCCTTGGCCAGGCGCACGGCGCCGAGCGTGTCGGCGGTCTCGCCCGACTGCGAGATGCCCAGCACGAGCACGCCGGGATCGACGATGGGGTCGCGGTAGCGGAAGTCGCTCCCGTATTCCACCTGCACGGGCAGGCGCGCGGTGCGTTCGATCATGTTCCGCGCGATCAGGCCCGCGTGGTACGAAGTCCCCTGCGCGACCACCACCACCCGCGTGGCCTTGCGCAGGTCCTCGGCCGTCACGCGCATCTCGTCGAGCCGGAAGCGCGGAAAGCCGCCGGGGTCGCCGGGCGCGCCGGGGTCTTCGATCAGCTTGGAGGCCAGCTTGCGCAGGGCCGCGGGCTGCTCGTGAATCTCCTTGAGCATGAAGTGCTCGTAGCCGCCGCGTTCGGCTTCTTCGGCCGACCAGTGGATGTGGTCGCTGGGCGCGACGGCCTCGCCCTTCAGGCGCGCGCCGCCGGGTTCCACGTCCAGCACCTGGTCGTCCTTGAGGTAGTAGACGTCGTGAGTCGTGGGCAGGATCGGCAGCGCGTCGGACGCCACCAGCATCTCGCCCTGGCCGAAGCCCGCGACCAGCGGGGAGCCGCGCCGCGTGGCCGCCAGGCGCCCGGGATAATGCGTGCTGAGCACCGCGAAGGCGAAGGTGCCTTCGATCATGCCGATGGCGCGTTCGACCGCGCGGGGCAGGTCGCCGCAGGCCTCGTGCAGCCTGGAAATCAGGTGCGCGGCCACCTCGGTGTCGGTCTCGCTGGTGAAGACGCAGCCCTGGCGCTGCAGGTCTTCGCGCAGGCGGGCGTAGTTTTCGATGATGCCGTTGTGGACGACGGCGAAGTTCCCGGCGCCGTCGCTGTGCGGGTGCGCGTTCAGTTCGCTGGGGCGCCCGTGGGTGGCCCAGCGCGTGTGGCCGATGGCCGAGGTCGCCGCGGCGGCTTCGGGCGGGAGCTTGCGCCGCAGGTCTTCCACGCGCCCGACGGCGCGGACGACGCGCAGTTTTCCGCCGAGCAGAAAGGCGACGCCGGCCGAGTCGTACCCGCGGTACTCAAGCTTCTCGAGCCCGCGCACGACCAGTTCGACCGCCGGGCCCTTGCCCGTGTAACCGACGATGCCGCACATGCGTTGATTCCGAAACCTCCGGAGGCGCTCCGGCCCGGCGTCAGACGGGCTTCCAGTCTTCCTGGTACACCTTCTGGCGCGCCCACGCGCCCACGACCGCGTATTCGGCCAATTCACCCTTGTTGGCCTTCAGGCCCAGGATCACGACGTACACGACCGTTCCGATCCAGGCCGCGACCAGCACCGGAAAGAGCAGCAGCCACCCAATCCCGGCCGTGAAGACCCCGATGAGGACGATCGGGACGGCCAGGACCGAGCCCAGGATCCAGACCATGCACTGGAACGCGAACGACTGCAGCGCGTGAAAGCGCACGAAGCGCGACTTGTCCTTGTACATGAAGTACGGAATCGCGGGCCCGATCCAGTTGGCGAAGGGCAGCCCGATGTAGCCCAGAAAGACGAACAGGTGGGCGAACATGCCCCACGTCCGTTCTTCGTCGCTGAGCCCCTGTTCGACCGGCGCGGGTTCCGGCGGAACCGCGCCGATGCCGCCGCGCCCGGGCGCCGGATCCTGCCGGTCGGTCATCTGCCCGCTCCTTTCGTCCGCTATTCCCTGACGAGGCTCTTGACGAGGCCCGTGTATTCGTCCACCAGCGCCTGGGCGTCGGCCGCGGAGCGCCCCTCGGCGATGATGCGCATCACGGGTTCGGTGTTCGAGGCGCGCAGGTGCACCCAGCGGTCGTCCCAGTCCATGCGCAGGCCGTCCTCGGTGTTCAGGCGCGCCTTGCCGGGATTGAGCTTCAACTGGCGGATGACCTCGCGGCTCTGCGCCACCGGCGCGTCGATCTTCGACTTGATCATGTGCCACTTGGGCAGGGCCGCGGCGAGCTGCCCGACGGTCCGGCCGCTGTCGGCCAGGTATTCCAGGATCAGGCCCATGCCGACGATGGCGTCGCGGCCGTAGTGGATCAGCGGATCGATCACGCCGCCGTTGCCTTCGCCGCCGAAGGCGGCCTGGAGTTCCTCCATGCGCTCGGCGACGTTCACTTCGCCCACCGCGGTGCGCACCACGCTGCACCCGGCCTCGTGCGCGACGTCCTCCGTGACGCGGCTCGTGGACATGTTGATCACCACCACGCCGTCCTTGACCCCGCGCTTCTTCAGCGCGTACTGCGCGCTCAGCGCGACGCTCAGTTCCTCGCCCAGAAACTCGCCGGTCTCCGAGACCACCGCGATGCGGTCGGCGTCGGGGTCGGTGGCGAAGCCCACGTCGGCCTTGCGTTCGCGCGTGAACTTGCACAGATCCTGAAGGTTGATGAAGTTCGGTTCGGGCGTGTGCGGGAAGAGGCCGTCGGGCGTGCAGTGGATCGGTTCGACCATGCAGCCCAGCGAGCGCAGCAGGCGCAGCGAGACGCCCACCCCCGCCCCGTTGCAGCAGTCCAGCGCGACGCGGAACTTGCAGGCCTTGATCTTTTCCACGTCCAGAATCGAGAGGACCTTCTCGACGTGGTGCGTCTCCGCGTCGCTCACCTGTTCGACCGGCTTCAGGCCGTCCCACGGCTTCTTCTCGAAGTCGCCGCCGTAGTAGATGTTCAGGAGGTCGCGCCCTTCCTGCGCGTTCAGGTACACGCCGTCGGAGCGGAAGAACTTCAGCGCGTTCCATTCCACGGGGTTGTGGCTGGCCGAGATCACCACGCCGCCGTCGGCCTTGAGCTGTTCGATCATCAGGGTCGCCGTGGGCGTGGCCACGACGCCGATGTCCAGGACGGTGCAGCCCGCCGAGATCAGCCCGCTCAGCACCGCGTGCTTGACCATCTCGCCCGAGACCCGCGTGTCCCGCCCCACCACGACGCGCCCGGAGCGGAGGTACGTCCCGAAGGCCTGCCCGAGGCGCGTGATCAGTTCGGGCGTGAGGCTGCGCCCCACGATCCCGCGCACGCCGGAGATGGAAATCATCAGATCGCCGTTCAAAGACTTGGACATTTCCCTGTTCACCCTTGTTGTTCGTCCGGAAAACCGCCCGCCGCTACGGCCCTTCGCTCTCCGCCGGCGCGGCCGCGCGAATCGGCGGCGCCAGGCGGGTCAGGCGGTATTCGACCTGGACCTGCTGGGCCATCTCAAGCGTCCGCTTCTTGGTTTCGATCCGCAGCGTCATGTTGATCACGTATTTTTCGGTGGCCTGGTCGAGCATGTGCAGGCCGGTGTCGAAGACCGCCAGCCCCGCCGTATTTTCGACTTTGCCCGGCAGGACGAAGATCGGCGGTTCCTCGGGGTCCATGTACGGCACCTGGATGGGATGCTCGGGATCGACGCCCTTGGCCAGGCTGCGCGCGGTCGCGTAGGCCACGCGCCCTTCGGGGCGCGCCTGGGGGGCTTCGTACGCGCGCGCCGGCCGCAGCGCCGGCAGGCCTTCCGGAATCCGCGCCGCGGGCTTCTCGGCCGGGCAGAAAAGCAGGTCGTGGTCCTTGCCCGAGGTCCCCAGGCGCAGGTCGCTTTCGAGAAACGCGTAGAGGTCCTGGACGACCTTCTTGCGCCACAGCCCCGCGTTGGAGGTCTTCTGAATCCAGTCGCTCGCCTTTTCGGGGGTGCGCGAAAGGATCGCGATCGCGCCGGTCTTCGAGAGCGTCGCCTTCCAGCGCGTCTCGCGCAGCGTCTCGCACATCGCGTCGGGCACGGCCTGCGGCCGGGGCACGCCGGCGGTCTCCGCCGGGGCGTTGCCGTCGAGGGGCAGGAGCGAGAGGTTGATGCGCGGATTGTCGAAGCGCAGCACCGCCGTGGCCGTGCCGGCGTCGTCCACCGATTCGACTTCGAAGACCAGCACGCCGTTGATCTCGGAAAGGCGCGGCAGGTTCTTCTCGTTCTCGCCGCTCGCGCGCTTGACCACCACGCTCTTCTGGAACTGAAAGCGGTAGATCGTCTTGGGCGCCCAGACGTACGCGGCCTCCCCGGCGGCCGCGGCCGGCGGGCCCGCCGGGACGATGGGCACCGGCGGCGGTTCTTCGCCCGCCGCCCAGGAGGCGGCGCAGAGCAGCACGGCCAGCAGGCCGCCCGGCAGGCGCGCGCTCATCGGGGCGGCCTTTCGATGCCCAGCTTGGAGACCCGGTAGCGGATCGAGCGGAAGGTCATGCCCAGCAATTTGGCGGCCTCCGTGAGGTTCCAATCGGTGCGTTCCAGCGCCTGAACGATGTAGGCGCGCTCCTGTTCGATCAGGTAACGCTCCAGGTCGATGCCGTGCGGCGGCAGGACCGGACCCGCTCCGGCCGGCAGCGCCGCGGGCGCGGGCTGCACCGGCGGCGGCAGGCTGGCGGGAGCATACGGCAGCGGGCTCGAAACCGCACCTGCCGGCGCGGCGGCAAAGGCCCCGGCCACCACGGCCTGCGCCGAGGTCAGCCGCGTGCTCGCCGTCGTCCCCGACATGGGTCCCACGATGTCCTGGTTGGTGATGCGGTCGCCCGCGCACAGCGCCACGGCGCGCTCGATGGTGTTTTCCAGTTCGCGGACGTTGCCCGGCCAGTTGAACTCGATCAGCTTGCGCATCGCCGCTTCGTCGATGCCCGAGATCTGCTTGCCCATGCGCTTGGAGTAACGCGCCAGGAAATGCCCCGCCAGCAGCGGGATGTCCTCGTTGCGTTCGCGCAAGGCGGGCAGCGCGATGGGAATCACGTTCAGGCGGTGGTACAGGTCCTCGCGGAAGTTGCCTTCCGCGACCATCTGCCCCAGGTGCCGGTTGGTCGCGGCGATGATGCGCACGTCCGCGCGGATCTCGCGGTTGCCGCCCACGGGCTTGAACGAGCGCGTCTCCAGCACGCGCAGCAGCTTCACCTGCATCAGCGGGCTCATCTCGCCGATCTCGTCGAGGAAGAGCGTGCCCAGGTCGGCGCTGTCGAAGAGCCCGCGGCGGTCGGCGATGGCGTTGGTGAACGCGCCCTTCACGTGCCCGAAGAGTTCCGATTCCAGCAGCGTCTCGGTGAACGCGCCGCAGTTGACCGGCACGAACGGGCCCTTGGCGCGCAGCGAGTGGTCGTGGATCGCGACGGCCACCAGTTCCTTGCCCGTGCCGCTCTCCCCGTTGATCAGCACCGTCGAATCCGTGGGCGCGATGCGCTTGATCAGCGCGGCCACCGCGTTCATCGCGCTCGAATTGCCCACCAGATCCAGCGAGGCCCGCTGGTCGGGGCCCGGCGACCGGTCCACGATGCGCTTGCGTTCCAGCGCGCGCGCGACGATCTGGCGGATGTCCTCGGTGTCGAACGGCTTCGAAAGATGCGTGTACGCCCCCAGCCGCATCGCCTCGACGGAAGTCTCCCACGTGCCGAAGGCCGTCACCACGATGGCGAGGACCTCGGGGTGGTTCTCCTTCAGCGTCTTGAGGAAGGTCAGGCCGTCCATCTTCGGCATGCGCAGGTCGTGCACGACCAGGTCGCAGCCGTCGCCGGCCACCCACGCCAGGGCCTCGCGCCCGTCGTCCGTCGAGCGGACGTCGTAGCCTTCGCCCTCGAGAATCAGGCGCAGCAGCCGCTGCATGCCCGGTTCGTCGTCGAGCACGATCACCCGGCCCTTGCGCCCCTGGGCGCTGGGTTCGGGCACCGCCATGGAGGCACTCGTCTTCGAATTCATGCCAAGCTGCGCGCCGCGCCCGCCGCGGCCGTGCCGGCGATTTCACTCGCCGCACGGTCCGTGGGCAACCAGATCGAAAACGCGGTGCCCTTTCCCTGGTGACTCTCTACGTTGATCAGCCCCTCGTGCGCCTGCACGATCCGCGCCACGATGGCCAGGCCCAGCCCCGTCCCGTTCGGTTTGGTGGTGAAGAACGGCTCGAAGATCTGCCGGCTCACCTCCTCCGGCATCCCCTGCCCCGTGTCGCGGATTTCGATCCACACGCCCGGCCGGTCCACGCGCCCGATCACGGCCTTCGGGTCCAGCCCCTGCGCCTGGTGGAGGTACAGCGGGCGCACCGAAAGCGTCAGCCGCCGCTCCTTGCTCTCGGCCATCGCCTGCAGCGCGTTCACCCCCAGGTTCAGGAAGACCTGCCGGAGCTGCTCGGCGTCGGCGAGGAACGGCTTCACGTCCTCCTGCTCGTCGAGCTTGATCTCGGTCTCCTTCGCCTCGGGGCGCGAGATCAGCATCATGCGCATGTCGGTCAGCACCTGCCCGATCTCGACGGAGCCCAGCTTGGGCGGGCGCATGCGCGCGTACCGCAGGAAGTCGCTGATGATCTGGTCCAGCCGGTCGGACTCGCTGAGCACGATGTCCACGAGAATCTTTTTGCTTTCGGGAATCTCGACGCTGCGCGCGATCTCCTGCACCGCCCCGCGGATCGAGGCCAGCGGGTTGCGGATCTCGTGCGCGATGGTGGCCGAAAGCTGCCCCATCGCTTCGATGCGTTCCTTGTGCTTGAAGAACTCCTCCATCTTTTTCTCGGCCGTGATGTCGTCGAGCACCAGGATCAGCCCGCGCGCCTTCCCGTCGTCCTCCAGCACCGGAATCAGCCGCACTTCGAAGGGCATGATCATCCCGTCGGAGCGCTTGTTCGAGATTTCGATGCGCCGGCTGACCAGTTCCTCCAGCGCCTTTCCGGCCGCTTCGTCCACCTGCGGGCCCAGCAGTTCGCCCAGGCTCTTGCCCGCGATGTCTTCCTTGATCAGCAGCAGCTTCTCGAATTCGCGGTTGTGGTAGAGCATCTTGCGCTCGAGGTCCGCGACGAGGATGCCTTCGCCGATGCCTTCCAGGACCTCGTGGTGCAGCATGCGCGTCACCGCCAGGCGCTTGGAAAGGTTCCCCGCCAGCAGCGCGACCAGGAAGAACGCGCAGATCGGCAGCAGCAGCAGGCGCACGTAATCCAGCAGGCCCATCGTCTTGAATTTGCGCAACTGCGCTTCGGAAATCGCCGTCATGTACGTCTCGGGAATCTGCCCCAGGCCGTACATCAGCGTCAGCAGGCTGAAGAGCGTCGCGGCCAGCGCGGCCACCATCAGCGCGCCCCGCCAGGAGAGCACGAAGCCGCCGGCGACCACCGAGACGAGGTACAGCGTGACGAACGGGCTGTCCACGCCGCCGGTGTGATAGACCAGCGCGGAGACCAGCCCCACGTCCACCAGTATCTGAAGATAGGCCAGCTTCGGGGCGATCTGCGGCGTGCGCAGCGCCAGGATGTACAGGATCGTCAGCAGGCAGACGATCACCACCACCAGCCCTTCGGGCCGCCAGTACAGCGGCACGTTCACCGCGGGGCGTTTCGCGCGGCTGTCGGCCTGCCAGTACGAATTCCGCAGCGCGGGCTTGTGCCCCACCAACTGCTTGCTCGCGCCGCTCGCGAAATCCCAGACGCGCACGACCTTGTCGCCCGTGCCCGAGGCCACGCGCGATGCGTCCGGCCAGAGCGCCACCGCCAGGACTTCGTCCTGGTCGGTCAGCGCCTTCAGTTCCCGCGGCTGCTCCACGCTCCAGAGCAGGATGCGGCGGTCGCTTCCGCCCGAGACGAAGTGCTTGTTGTCGGCCGAGAAGCCCAGCGCGTTCACGTGCCCGTCCGGAATCTCCGCCACGCGCACGATCGTGCGGCTCGCCAGGTCCATCACGCCGATCAGGTGCCCGCCGAAGACCAGCCAGCGGTGGTCGGGCGACTGCGCGCCCGCCAGCACCGTGCGGAACGGCGAACGGATCGGCTCCCCCGGCGTCAGGTGCTCGTCCCAGATCTGGATCACCCCGTCCAGGCTGACGGAGACGATCTCCTTGTCGCCGGGCAGGAAGGACGCGTAGGCCAGGTTGCGGCCCGCGTCCCCCGCGTCTTTGATCAGCGCGGCGTCGGCGCCGCTGAGCACCCGCAGGGTCGCGTCGCCGCCGCAGACCACGATCCGCGATCCGTCCGCGGACCAGGCCGCCGAGCGCGAACCGGGATCGCTCAGCGAGGCCGCGCCGAGCAGCTTGCCGTTGGCGATCCGCGTCAGCCGCAGCGTCTTGTCGTCGCTGACGCTGGCCACCTTCGTGCCGTCGGGGCTTACCGCCACGTCGCGGACGATGTCGCCGTGCCCTTCCAGCGAGGTGATGCGTTCGTCGCCCGCGTCGTCCCACAGCCGCACCGTCGCGTCGCTGCCGCCCGAACAGAGCATCTTGTCCTGGACGGAGTAGTCGAGCGCGGTCACCTCGCCCGAATTGGGCTGGATGTGGCGCGAACCCTGCGGATGGACCGAGAGGGATTCCTGAAGCAGGAGGATCGCAAGGCTGATGGTTGCGAAGAGCAGGCGCAGGACGATCAGCGTACGATTGCCGCGAATCGTGCGCTGACGACTTTCGACGATGGATTCAAGCACCCAAGGATTCTCCCTGGAGACGACCCCTGTTTCATATCAGGTTTTTGCCCGGCCGGGAAACGATTTCCCGGCCGGGGACCTTGCACATGGCGGATTGGGTGGCCGCGGTTACTTTCTGCGCAAGGCCTCCTGGATCTTGAAGATAGGCAGGAAGACCGAGAGCACGATGCCGCCGACGATAAGACCCATCACGCCGATCATCAGGGGCTCGATCAGGGAGGTCAGCGACTCGACCATCGCTTCGACCTGCTGATCGTAGAACTCCGAGATCTTTTCGAGCAGTTGTTCCAGCGCGCCCGACTTTTCGCCGATCGCGATCATGCGCACCACCATCGGCGGGAAGACCGGGCTGTCCGCCAGCGGCTTGGCCAGGTTTTCGCCCTGGCGGATCGATTCGCGCGCGTTGTTCACGGCTTCTTCCACGACGCGGTTGCCGGCCGTCGCGGAAACGATTTCCAGCGCGCCCAGGATCGGCACGCCGGAACGCAGCAGGGTCGCGAACGTCTTGGAGAAGCGCGAGAGCGCGATCTTCTGCATCAGTTCGCCGAAGACCGGCATCTTGAGCATCAGCCGGTCCCACGTGTAGCCGCCGCTGTCCGTGGACTTCCACCATTTGATGAGCATGACGATGCCCGCGATGATCATGAGCGTGTGCAGGTAGTACGTGGTGATCAAGGAACTGATGCCGAGCACGATGATCGTCGGCAGCGGCAGATCGACGCGCAGCGCTTCGAAGATGCCCTGGAACTTGGGGATGATGAACACGAGCAGGAAGATGGTGATGCCCAGGATCATGACCAGGCTGACCACCGGGTAGGTCATGGCGCCCTTGATCTCGCGCTTCAACTGCTCGGTCGCTTCCATGTACTCGGCAAGGCGCTTCAGGATCGTGTCGAGCTGGCCGGACGCTTCGCCGGCCTTGATCATGTTCACGTAGATGCGGTCGAAGACCGGGTGCTTGCCCATCGCCTGGCTCAAGTCCGAGCCGCTGCGCACGTCCTCGATGATCGTCTGGCAGACGGTCTTGAAGCCCGGGTCCTCGGCCTGCTCTTCGAGGATGTCCAGGCATTCCAGCACCGGGATGCCGGCGCCGATCATCGTCGAGAACTGGCGCGTGAAGATCGCCAGCCCTTCGCCGCCGATGCGCGGCTTGTTGCCGCCGATCTGCATGCTCAGCAGGCCGCCGCCCTTGGCCGGGGCCTTGCCCCCGGGCTTGGTGGCTCCGGCCGCGGGCCGAGTCGCTTCTTGTGCTGCAGGTGACGTCGCCATGTGGGGTCTCCGCCCGTCCGTCCGTTTAGACTTCGTCCTGGGTCATCGCCAGCACTTCTTCGATCGAGGTCTTCCCGCGCAGCGCGTTCAGCAGCGCGCAGCGGCGCAGGGTGATCATGTCCTTTTCCAGCGCCTTGCCGCGAATGTCCAGCGCCGACCCGCCTCCGATCACGATGCGGCGGATCTCTTCGCGCATCCGCATCGTTTCCAGGATGGCGAAACGTCCTTTGTACCCGGCGTTGCAGCGCCCGCAACCCTTCGCTTTGTAGTACTGGCCCGTCTCGATCTCGTCTTCCTTGCAGCCCACTTCCAGCACGCGCTCGCGCGGCGGGACGTACTTCTCGCGGCATTCCAGGCAGAGCTTTCGCAGAAGACGCTGCGCGGCCACCATGATCACGGAGCTGGACACCATGAAGGGGTCGATGCCCATGTCGATCAAGCGCGTGATCGTGCTCGGCGCGTCGTTGGTGTGCAGGGTCGAGAGCACCAGGTGCCCGGTCAGCGCGGCCTTGACCGCGATCTCGGCCGTTTCCTTGTCGCGGATTTCGCCGATCATGACCGTGTCAGGGTCCTGGCGCAGGATCGAGCGCAGGGCCGCGGCGAAGGTCAGGCCTCGCTTCTCGCTCACCGGCACCTGGTTGACGCCGTCGAGCTGGTATTCGACCGGGTCTTCGACCGTCGTGATGTTGTCTTCGACCGTCAGCACCTCGCGCACCGACGAGTACAGCGTCGTGGACTTGCCCGAACCGGTCGGGCCCGTGACCAGCAACATCCCGTACGGCTGCTTGACCGCCCACTTGAAGTCTTCCAGCGCCTGCGTCTCGAAGCCCAGGCTTTCCAGCGACAAAGACAGGCCGCTGGAGTCGAGGATACGAATACAAACCTTCTCGCCGTGCACCATCGGCAGCACGGATACGCGGAAGTCCACCTGGCGGCCTTTCACGCGCATCTGGTACTTGCCGTCCTGCGGCTTGCGGCGTTCGGCGATGTCCATGTTCGACATGATCTTGATGCGGGAGACGATGGCGGGGTGCAGCTTCTTGGGCGGCGAGACCGTTTCCTGGCAGGCGCCGTCGATGCGGTACCGCACCCGCAGCTTGCGCTCGAACGGCTCGATGTGAATGTCGGACGCCTTCGACTCGATCGCCTGCATGATCAGCAGGTTCACCAGCTTCACGACCGGCGAGCCTTCCGACTTCAAGTCCTCGGCCAGGTCCAGGCCGTCGTCTTCCTTGTCTTCCTTCAGTTCCATGTCGCCCGTGGCGTCGCCGGCCAGGAGCTGGTCCATCTGTTCGCCGGTATCGACTTCCTCGGTGAAGGCGTTCTTGATCGCGCGCTTCAGCGCCATGTCGGTGGAGATCACCGGCACGATCTCGCAGCCGGTCACGATCTTCACGTCGTCGAGGATCAGCACGTCGAAGGGGTTGGCCACCGCGACCGTCAGGATCTTGCCCAGCTTCGAGATCGGCAGCACCTGGTACGACTTGCACTGTTCCTCGCTGAGCTTCTCCAGCGCCATCGGGTTGGGCTTGACCTTGTCCAGGTTGATCGGGTGCAGGTTCATCTCCGACGAGATCGCCGAGATGATGTCCGATTCGGCGCAGATCTTCTTGTCCACGATCGCTTCGGTCAGCGACGCGTTGCTGCGCTCGCTCTCCCCGAGCAGGTTTTCCTTCTGCTCCTCGGTGAGGATGTTGCACTTGGTCAGGATCGCGCCCAGCTTTTTGTCGAACTTGGCCATGGCCGAACGCTCCTATTTCTTGAGGAACCCGAGCAGACCGCCCTTGGGGACCGCCGCGGAACCTTCCGCCGGCTTCTTGGCTTCTTCCTTCACCTGCGGCGTGCCGGCCACGGGGCTGCCGGGGACCGCCTTCTTCAGCCCCGACTGGCCCGGCGGCTTCCCGCCGGAGAACGCCGAGAGCCTGCCGCTGGCCGCGCCCAGGCGCGCCGACGAGGCCGCCGCGGGCTTGGGCGCCGCGGCCGGAGCCGGCGTTGGCGCGGCCTCGCCCTTCTTCGGGCCTTCCACCGCCGCCAGGGCCTCTTCGAGCACCGAGGACGAGGTGCCGGTGACCGCCTTCACCGCCGCGGCCAGGTCGTTTTCGGCTTCCTCGGGCGCCTCGGCGGCCTCCTCGGCCGCGTCTTCGCCTTCGCCCAGCAGCATGTTGCCCAGGCTGGAGAGTTCGTTGTCCTGCGCGGGCGCGCCGGTCTCGGTCTTGCGGTCCTTGAAGAGCTTCTGGATCGTCTCGTAGATGTCCTTCCACGTGCCGACGTACTGGCAGACGCGGCAGCCGCTCATCCGTTCCAGTTCGTCCAGCACGTCGTGGTTCATCAGGCCCGCGCCGACGATCACCAGCACGCTGCCGATCTTGTCGATGGGGATGAACTGGTATTCGCGCAGCATCGACTGCGGGAACATGTCCAGCACTTCCTTGCCCACCGTGTACTGCTCGATGCTGATGTACGGAAGCCCGAACTGCTGGCTGATCGTGGATGCGATCGCGTCCTCGGTGACGAAGCCGAGCTTCACCAGGGCCTCGCCCAGGAACAGGTTGGACTTGCGCTGTTCCACCAGCGCCAGTTTAACCTGATCCTCGGTGACCAGCCCTTCGGCGCGGAGCAGCTCGCCCAGGCGCCTCTTGGTCATGCGTGTTACGCGCGCCACTGTGTCTCCCCCTGCGTCCCGTCCTTCGCGGCGCGGACCTCCTCCGCCCCGCGTCCCCTCAGCCCTTCTCGAACATCTTCTTCAGGTCTTCCGGATTGTGCGAGTAGTTGAACGCCGCGTCGTACGCGATCTTGCCCGACCGGTACAGGTCGAAGAGCGACTGGTTCATCGTCTTCATGCCCGACTTGCCGCCGGTCTGGATGGCCGAATAGATCTGGTGCACCTTGTCGTCGCGGATGTTCGCGCGAATCGCGTCGTTCGGGATCATGATTTCGGGGCAGAGCACGCGGCCCTTGCCCTGCGAGAGCGGCAGGAGCTGCTGGCAGAAGACGCCTTCCAGCACGAACGAGAGCTGCGTGCGGATCTGGTTCTGCTGCTCCGCCGGGAAGACGTCGATGATGCGGTTGATCGTCTGCACGCAGTTGGACGTGTGCAGCGTCGCGAAGGTCAAGTGCCCGGTCTCGGCCAGCGTCAGGCCCAGTTCGATCGTTTCCTTGTCGCGCATTTCGCCGATCAGCACCACGTCCGGGTCCTGGCGCAGCACGTGCTTCAGCGCCTGCGCGAAGCTGCGCGTGTCGGGGCCGACCTCGCGCTGGTTCACCAGGCACTGCTTGTTGCGGTGCACGAATTCGATCGGGTCTTCGATGGTGATGATGTGCCACTGGCCCGTCGTGTTGATGTGGTCGATCATCGAGGCCAGCGTCGTGGACTTGCCCGAGCCCGTCGCGCCCGTGACCAGGATCAGGCCTTTCGGCAGCGCGCACAAGCGTTCGCAGACCTGCTGCGGCACGCCCAGTTGCTCGAACGTCGCGATCTCGTACGGAATCACGCGGATCGCGGTGCCCACCGCGCCGCGCTGGTAGAAGACGTTCACGCGGAATCGCCCGATGCCCGAGATGCCGAAGCTCATGTCGAGCTCCTTCTCGGATTCGAATTTCGCGATCTGTTCGTTGTCGAGAATGGAATAGACCAGCTTCTGCGTCATCTCGGCGTCGAGAATGTCGTATTCGAGCGGCACCAGCGCGCCGTCGATGCGAATGCGCGGCGCCGACCCCGCCGTAACGTGCAGATCGGACGAACGGCGTTCCATCATCACGCGCAGCAACTCTTCGAGCGTTATCATCCGCGGAGCATCCTCAGATTCTCATGCTGGATCGTTCGGCCAGACGCAATCCTCAAAGCCCTTTCCACTTCCGCATTTGCACTATGTGCAAGGCGTTTTGAATCTAACATCCCTATATCGGTTGTCAAGCAGGAGGTTCTGAAGAACTGCACCACGCGAATTCAAGCACCATGCAAAGCCTCTGCAAGTACGACTTGCATGGCGCATGCGATAATGCACAACTTTTGTTCGGAAGGCCCGCCTAGGCGGGCAGGACCTTGACCGCGCGGCCTTCAACCTTCACCCGGCCTTGCGCAAGTAGTTTCAGGACCTCGGGATACACGGCCCGTTCGGCCTCCTGCACCCGCGCCGCCAAGCGCTCGGTCGTATCGCCTTCCAGCACCGGAACGGCTCGCTGGGCGATGATCGGGCCATGGTCGTACTCGTTATCCACGAAGTGAACCGTGCACCCCGCCACCTTGCAGCCGGCCTTAAGCACCGCTTCGTGGACTTTATTACCGTAGTATCCTTTACCGCCGAAGCTCGGCAGCAGCGCCGGATGGATGTTCACCACACGGTGCTCGTACGCGGGCGGTATCTTAAGGAGCGAGAGAAACCCCGCGAGGCAGATCACGTCGGGCTTGACCGGCTCGACCGTCTTGAAGATCGCCTCGGAGAATTCTTCCGGGAGCACGAACTTCTTGCGCTCGACCACCGCCGTCGGCACGTTGCGCTTGCGCGCGCGCTCGAGCCCGAAGGCGTCCGGGCGGCTGCCCACGACCAGCACGACCTCCGCGGGGAGTTCGCCCTTCTCGCTCAGTTCGAAAAAGTTCTCCAGCGTCGTTCCCGATCCGCTGAGAAGCACGGCCAGACGCAGTTTCGCCACGGATGCCCCCACCTTCGCCTTGCGTACGGTTTTCTAGCGGCCGTCGGCGGCGCGCCAGACGCTTTCCGCCTTGAAGACGGACTCGAACGTCTCGCTCGCCGAGGTCTTGCGCACCGCCACGTCGATCTTCACGCGGCCTTCCAGCACCTTGTTGGTCGCGAGCACGATCTTGAGCGTGCCTTCGACCGTGGAACGAATCTCCGCGCCCTTGACGCGGATGCCGCCCCAGGCCACGCCGCCCTTCGGCGTCACGGCGTTGCTTCCGGAGACCTCGATCGTGCCCAGGCGGTCGTTGCCGCTGCCGGTCACGTCGCGCAGCGTGTACGCGACCGTGGCCTCGGGCGCGGGCGCCAGCGGCGCGGGAAAAGGCAGCGCGCAGCGCACCTTGACGCCACGGCCCTTGGCGAAATCCGCGAACGAGGCCTGCGGCAGCACCAGCGCGGCCTCGCGCCCCAGGTCCATCCCGTCGGCCAGCGGCCAGGCCTCGCCTTCGGCACGCGTCTCGCTGAGCCACGCGCCGCCGTCGGCGCGCGCCAGTTCGTACCAGGGCAGCGCCACGAGCCGCTTCAAGCCCAGGTCGTCGGCCGGCGAAGCGCCCGCTTCCAGGTACTGCGCCCGCTTGCCGTCGATGCGTTCGTCGAACGCCTGCGCGTCGAAGCGCAGGAAGCGCCGCGGGCCTTCCGCGTCGGTCTCGCGGTCGAACTTCGAGACGCCCAGCAGCAGCGCGCCGTCTTTGGCCTGCTTCGCCCAGACCGTGGCCTTGGCCTTCGAAGGCAGGCGGCCCTTGTACCAGATCTCGTGGCCGTTCAGGCGCGTCTTCAGGTCGTCGGAGCGCGAAAGCTCGAAGGCCAGCGCCGCCGGCCCGGCCTCGGCCTCGCCTTCCACGTCCGGGCGCGCCTTGCCCGCGGGCGCCGGCCCGGCCTCGGCCCCGAACGCCGCCCCGGCCCACAGCGCGGCGGCCAGAACGGCAGGCCGCAGCATCCCCCTGGCCATCTTCGAAGGCATGCCAGACTCTCTTTCCCAGGCTATCGCAGGCGGGCTCTATCCCGGGGGAGTCTTACCTGTTTTCACACCACGCAACAAGCCTTTTGGGAACGCTTCGGCTATTTGGCGCGCTCGTCGGAGATCTCGCCCCGGCCGGTGTTCTTGAAGGTGTTCCCGGCGGTGGCGAGGTTCGTCGCGTTGGCCTTCTCGACCAGGATGCCGAAGCCCGCGTTTCCGTCGAAGACGTTTCCGGCGATCTTCAAGCCCTCGATGCTCCCGCCGGTCTGGCAGAGCACGATGCCGTGCACGGCCTGCCCCGCGATCGTGTTCCCTTCCACCGTCACGTCCTTGATCGCTCCCGGGCCCGCCGCGTTGAACATCAGGCCCACGTCCTGCGTCCGTTCCGCCGCGGGGCGCGTGTCCTCGATGCGGTTGTTGCGCACCACCGAGCGCGTGCAATGCCCGAACATGATCGCGCCCTTCCAGCCGCCCTCGCGGTTGCGCGCGTTGTTGCGGATCACGTTCTCCTCGATCGCGCCGTTCTCGAAGGCGCCGTAGATGTAAATCCCCGAGTTCGCGCAGTCTTCGAACGTGTTCCCGCGGATGGTGATGTTCTTGCAGCCCGGGCCTTCGAGCTGCAGGCCGTGGAACATATGGCTGCGCCGGACGACGTTTTTCTCGACCAAGTTCACGCCCGGGTCCTTTTCGGGCGGCACCAGCTTCGGGCCGCAGGCGCAGTCTTCGATCAGGTTTTCGACGATGGTCGCGCCCGAGGCGTGGGTGGCGATGGAGGTCGCCGCGGTGTTTTTGAAGGTGCATTTGCCCACGTAAAGGTCGCGCTCGGCGCCGCCTTCCTTCACGTTTCCGAACCAGATGCCGCGCGTCGCGTCGGGCACTTTGACGCCGTCGGGCTTGGTCCACACGCCGCGGCCGGTCTTTTCCACCCAGCAACCTTCGATGCGCATATGCCGGTTGCCGTCGCCGATCATCGCCGCGTTGGCCGGATAAGCGACGTTCTCGACGCGGCAGTTCCGCACCACGCACTTCTCGCAGCGGTCGAACCCAAAGGCCGCGGCCGCCACGTTGTTCCCATCCACCTTCAGGTTTTCGACGGTGCATTCGGTGCATTGCCGGAAGAGAAAGACCGCCGGCCCGAGCGTCTGCGTATGGAGCTTGGTGGCGCTCAAGTGCTTGAAGCCCGCGCCTTCCCCCACGCCCTTCAGCACGATCTTCGCGCGCTTCTCGATCAGAATCCCCGGCGCGCCCACGGCGCACAGGCCCGGGACCACCAGCGTCCCGCCTTCGGGCGGCAGCGCGTCCAGGGCTTTCTGCACCGCGGCCGTATCGTCGTGCACGCCGTCGCAGCGCGCGCCGTAGTCGCGGAGATTCGCTTCGCCGGCGGGCAGGACCGCGCAGCCAAGCATCAGAACCAACGCCAGCGCCGTTCGTGGCATGGCACGTCCTCCTTGGGTTTGCATGCAGAGGGAACGCGCGCGGGCCGGGCACAGTCACGGGTCCGCCGGGAGGCGGCTGGCTCAAAACTGATCGAAGTAAAAGAAAACGGCCCGGGAAGCTCCCGGGCCGTTTTCGCAACTGCTGGACTGGCTTGTGTTATTCGGACTTCACCAGGCGCGCGGGCGAAGCGCCCGTGGAGGCCGAGGCGACGCCGGTTTCGAGGTACTTCTTGATCTTCAGGAGCGAATCGGCGGTGACGTTCTCCTTGAAAATCGTGGGCAGCGCCAGCTTCGCGTCGCGGTAGCGCAGCATCAGGCGGCAGGCATCCACCACCTGGTCCGGACGCGCCTTCTCGACGTTGAAGCAGTCGCGCTTCTCGATCAGCACGCGGTTGGCCAGGCGCTGTTCGTCGCCTTCCTCGCGCACCCGGCTGTTCCAGCTTTCCATCCACTTGCGGGTCTCGGCGGCGCCGTCGAGGTTGTTCTTCTTGCAGAACTCCGTGACGAAGCGCTCGGCCACCGGGTACAGATCGTCAATGGTAAGCTGCGCCTTGTCCTCGGTGGGCACGTAGATCGCGACTTCCTTCTCCACGATCTTCTCGACCACCTTCGTGACCGTCTGGGTCTTGCCTTCCCCGCCCGCGACGCTCACGTTCACGCTCGGCGCTTCCTGCACGGGCGTGCTCACGAAGACCCTCGGCTGCACTTCGGGCAGCACGACCTTCGTCTCCGGCACATGCACTTCCGCGGGCTGCACGTTCACGTTCACCGGCGGGACCAGCGCCTTCGCGATGGCCGGGACTTCCTTCATCATCTTCTGCATCACTTCGTCGCTGTTCACCTGCGAGATGTGCACCGGCGGCGCCACCTGCGCGACGGGCTGGCGAGAGCCACCCACGAAGTAGAAAACGATCATGCTGCCGAGGATGATCACCGTGATCATCGCCGGCACGCCGAAGATGAAGATGTAGCCGTTCATCTGGATCTCGATCCGTACACGGCTCTTGTTCAACTCGGCCTGTTCTTTCTTGGGCAACAGTCCAACGCTTGGCGTTACCAAGTCCTGCATCCGGGACCTCCTTTCAAGGTGCTGTGTCCGCGCCTCGGACGCACAACATGAAGCACTATTCGTGCATCGTCGCGAGTTCGGTGCGCAGAACGGGCGGAGACTATAGCCGCCGAAGTACCGGACTCAACCTTTTTGTTTTCAGGTGATCTTCGCCTGCCCGGCATTCCAACAGCGTGCATTCTTTTCCGTTTGGGTAGACCACCAATCGTGCTGCAACAGGTGCGTCGGCCGCCGATGAACCGAAGTGCGTCCTAACCGCTGGCCCAATCGGGCCTTCGCTTGCGGCCGAATTTTTATCGATTTCTTACCAACAATAAGCGTGATGCCTCCGGAGCGCGCTTCGCTATCCGCCCCTCCGCGCTCAAAAATTTTTCGGCCGAAGCGCGAAATTACGCCTCGGAAATCGCCAGCGTGAAGGCCTCGCCTTCTTCCTTTAGCTCTTCTTCCGAGGTCTTCCAGCCGTCCGGCGCTTCGCCGAACGCGAGTTCCGTGGCGAGCGTCTCGCCCTGGATGTACTCGGCGAATTTCTCGGCGACCGCGCGCAGCGTCACGCTGCCCTTCAGCGCCAGCCGGATGCGCTGCTCGTACCTCAGCTTCATCTCGCCGCGCATCTTCTGGATGCGGCTGACGATCTCGCGGGCCAAGCCTTCCTCGACCAGTTCCGGCGTCAGCGAGCAGTCCATCACCACCACCACCTGCCGGCTGCCGGCCGCGGCGTAGCCCTGCTTCGCCGCGATGGTGACCTCGACCTCCTCGGAGGTCAGCGTGACCTCCTTGCCTTCGACCGTCAGGCTGCAGAATCCGTCGTTGGCGATCTTGTTCTTCAGGTGCGCGGCGTTGGCCGTCGCGAGCGTCTTCTTGATGCCCGGGACGAGTTCGCGGTACTTCGCGCCGATGAGCTTGAAGTTGGGCTTCAGCTCGTAGGTGACGTACTGGTCCGCGACGCGGGCGTACTCGACCTTCTTCACGTTCAGCGCGTCCTTGACGACCTCCTCGTGCTTCTGCGCCACGTCGATCAGGGCCTGGTCGGCCAGCACGAGCACCAGCTTGGCCAGCGGCACGCGGACCTTGCGCTTCTGCGCCGCGCGGACGTTGCGGCCCAGGCTGACGACTTCGCGCACCAGGGCCACCTCGTCGGCCAGTTCGCGGTCCACGGCGTGCGGGTCGGTGACGGGATAATCGGCCAGGTGGACGCTCTCGGGCACGATCCCCTTCCCCGCCATCGGCGCGACGGCGAGGTTCTGCCACATCTCCTCGGCGGTAAAGGGCACGAACGGCGCGACCAGCCGCGCGATCGTCGTCAGGCTCTCGTAAAGCGTCCAGTACGCGTCGAGCTTGTCCGCGTCGGCCTCGCTGGAGCAGTCCTCGGTCTCCCAGGAGCGCCAGTAGCGTTCGCGGGTGCGCTGCACGTACCAGTTGCTCAGGCTTTCCACCAGCGCGTTGATCAGCCCCGCGGCGCCGAAGATGTCGTAATCGTCGAGCCGCTGGCGGACGGTGTTCACGGTCTGATGCAGTTCCGAGAGGATCCAGCGGTCCATCAGCGCGCGCTCTTCGACGGGGCGCCCGCCGCGGTGGTACTTCTTGATCTCGGAGGTCTGGTCCGGATCTTCCTCGGGCAGCCCGACGCTCGGGTCGAAGCCGTCGATGTTCGCGTAGATGACGAAGAAGCTGTAGACGTTGCGCAGCTTGATCAGGAATTCCTTCTGGGCCTCGCGCACGTTCGGCCGGCTGAAGCGCGCGCTCGTCCAGGGGTTCGTGGACGAGTAGAAGAACCAGCGCAGGGCGTCCGCGCCTTCTTCGCGCAGGATGAGCATCGGGTCGATGTAGTTGCCCTTGCTCTTGGACATCTTCTCGCCTTTTTCGTCGCAGACGTGGCCGAGCACCACGCAGGTCTTGTACGGATGCGGCGGGCGCGGGCCTTCGAAGAGCAGCGTGCTTTCGGCCAGCAGCGAATAGAACCAGCCGCGCGTCTGGTCGATGGCCTCGCTGATGAAGTCGGCCGGGAAGGCGTTGGTGAACTTGTCCGTGCTGCCCGGCGCGTGCGGGTAGCCCCACTGCGCGAAGGGCATCGCGCCGCTGTCGTACCAGCAGTCGATCACTTCGCTCACGCGCTTCATCGTCCCCGCGCACTTGGGACAGTCGAACTGCGCCTCGTCGATCCACGGCTTGTGGACGCGCAGGTGGTCGTTCAGCGCCGGGTCCTTGGCCTTGGCCTTGTCGAAGGCGTCGAGCCCGCGCGCGTTCGGCTTGGTCTTCAGTTCGTCGAAGCTCCCGATGGGCTCCTGGTGCTTGCAGCCCTGGCAGACCCAGACCGGCAGCGGCGTGCCCCAGTAGCGTTCGCGCGAGAGCGCCCAGTCGATGTTGCTTTCGAGGAAGTTCCCGAAGCGCCCGTCGCGGATGTGTTCGGGCAGCCACTGGATGGTCTTGTTGTTCTCGATCACGCGGGAGATCTCGCGCGTCGTGCGGATGAACCATCCCGCGCGCGCGAAGTAGATCAGCGGGCTGCTGCAGCGCCAGCAGAACGGATAGTCGTGCTTGTAGCCTTCGCGCTTGAGCAGCAGGCCGCGCCCGCGCAGGTCCTTCACCACGTCGTTGTCGGCGTCCTTCACGAAGCGGCCGGCGAACGGCCCGCATTCGGCCGTGAACTTGCCCGCGGCGTCCACGAGCTGGATCACCGGGAGGCCTTCCTTCTGGCCCAGCGCGTAGTCGTCCGCGCCGAAGGCGGGCGCGACGTGGACGATGCCGGAGCCCGCGTCGAGCGTCACGAACTCGGCGGCGCAGACCTTCCACGCGCCGGCCACCTCCGCGTCGCTGCCCTTCCACCAGTCGAAGAGCGGGCGGTATTTGCGGCCGACCAGCGCCGAACCCGGCTCGGTCTTGACGACCTCGTGCGGAATCTTGCCCATCACCTTCTCGACCAGCGCGCTGGCCATGATGAGCGTCTCTTCGCCGACCTTGACGTGGCTGTATTCGAACTCGGCCTTGACCGCGAGCCCCGCGTTGCTGGGCAGAGTCCAGGGCGTCGTCGTCCACGCCAGGAAGCTGACCTTGGCGTCGTCGTAGCTGCGGAAGGTGACGAAGACCGAGGGGTCCTCGACTTCTTTGTAGCCCAGGCCCACTTCGTGGCTGCTCAGCGCCGTGCCGCAGCGCGGGCACCACGGCAGAATCTTGTGGCCCTGGTACAGCAGGCCCTTGCCGTGCAACTGCTTCAGCGACCACCAGACGCTTTCCACGTACGGCTTGTGGTAGGTGACGTAGGCGTCCTTGAGGTCCAGCCAGAAGCCGAGGCGCTCGGTGAATTCTTCCCAGTCGTTGGTGTAGCGGAAGACGCTGTCCATGCACTTCCGCACGAACGGCTCGACGCCGTACTTTTCGATGTCCTGCTTCCCGCTGATCTTCAGTTCCTTCTCGACCTCGATCTCGACGGGCAGGCCGTGCGTATCCCAGCCCGCTTTGCGCGGGACGTGGTAGCCGCGCATGGTCTTGTAGCGCGGGAAGAGGTCCTTCACGACGCGGGTGAGCGCGTGGCCGGGGTGCGGCTTGCCGTTGGCCGTGGGCGGGCCTTCGTAGAAGACCCAGGAAGGGCCGCCTTCGCGCAGTTCGAGGGACTGCTTGAAGACATCTTTATCCTTCCACAGGGCGAGCACGCGCCCTTCCATGGCCGGAAACGTTTCGGACATCTCGACAGGCTTAAAAGCGGACATGGGTCGTGGGTTCCTTGGATGCTTGGTTGGCTCGTTCGCTAGTTTTCTGGTTCGCTGGTTTTCTGGTCTCTCGTAGGGGGCTTGGTTTAACCAGCCAACCAGCCAACAAGAGAACAAGCCAACAAAAAACCAGCCACAGGGTGTTCCCCCGTGGCCGTTGTGACATCAGCGCGTTAGTCTTTGATGAATCAGCAGAGCGCGCCGGCCGCGGGAGAAGGCCCCCGGGCCGTGGTAATGGGCGATGGCACCTCTGCCGTGTTCATGGCAACCTGATCTCCGCAAAACGAATCCCAGTAAACCATTATCTCGCACGACTGTCAAGCCAACCTTGTCCCGAGCCTTTGCTGTAACTCTTGTGCTCGCCTTGCCATCTATTGATCCATAGGCCCGCCAGGAGGTTCACATGCACATGCGCAGCCTGCGTTGGAGCTTCGCTCTGTTGCTGCTGCTCGCCGGTTCCTTAACGGCAGCCGAGACCGGACCGCAGGTGACGGCGCGGCACGGGCAGAGCCTGCGCGGCACGTTGCACGGCATGCCGGTGCTGGTGTTGCGCGGGACGCATCGCGAACGCGGCGAGGCCTACGGGTTTCTCGCGGCCAGGGACATCCTGAACCTGATGGAACAGGCCTTTATCCCGCTGCTGGGGCTCAAGGCGCGGGACGCGCAGGCCTGGGATAAATACGCCGACATCCAGAAGAAGTTCGTCTGGCCGGAGCGCTACAAGCAGGCGCTGGAAGGAATGTTCGAGGGCATCCGCCTGGCGCTGCCCGATCCCGCGCAGCGCCGCCTGCCGTCGCTCGGGCGCGAAGTCACGCTGCGCGACCTGTACTTCCTGAACTGCATCTACGACATCAAGTCCTACAGTTGCAGTTCGTTCGCGGCGTGGGGCTCCATGACCGCCGACGGCGAGACCCTCATCGGGCGCAACTTCGACGGCCCCAAGGTCGGCACCTTCGACTACGGGCGGCTCTTCCTGCTGATCGCCGAAGCGCCCGCCGAGAAGGACTGCAAGGCCACGCTGGACATCCGCTCCTTCGGCTACCTTGGCGCGACCACGGTCATGAACGAGGACGGCGTCTTCGCGTCGATTCACGAAGCCAACGACCGCCGCGGCTACCGCACCGAAGGCTGGACGCCGCGCATCCTCTGCTTCCGCAATGCCATCGAGACCGCTCGCGCGGGGCATGCCGTGGAAGACATGACCGCCGAACTGCGCCGCCTGCCGGTGCGCGTGGGCAGCATCGTCCTGGCCGGCGGACCCGCGCGCGGCCCGGGCAGCGCCGGGGTGCTCGAATGGGACGGCGGGGCGCTCGACCAGGGCGTCACCGTGCGGCTGGCCGACGAGGCCAGCCCGGAGTTCATCGCGTGCGCGAACCATTTCGTGCGCCGGCCCTGCCTGGCCGTCGGGGACGACACCAAACGCCGCTACCAGTGCCAGCTCGACCCGCTCGCCCGCTGCCGCGCCGACGGCCGGAAGGTGGACGTGGAGAGCGCCAAGAAGCAGCTCGCGGGCGCCGAGGCCCTCGGCGAGGCCTTCACGCTCTTTTCCGTGGTCGCGCAGCCGAAGCAGCGCCGCCTGCATCTCGCGATCTCGCCCAAGACCGACGTCTCCGCGTCCAAGGGCGCGTGGTTCGAAGTGAAGTGGGACGACGTCTTCGGGATGAAGTAGCCGCGCCCGACCTTCCCTGCGCCGCCCCGTGCCGCCGCGCCTTGACATCTCCGCGGCGGCTCCGAGATTGTTCGGTCATGAAACCCGCATGCCTGCTGACGGCGTTCCTGCTGGCCGGAGCGCTCTTCGCCCAGGAGGCACCCCCTGCCAAGGAGCCTCCCGTGCGCACACCTCTCTTCGGCGCGATCCGCTGGGACGCGTGGTTCGGACCCAAGGGCATGCCCGGCAAGGCGGTGGAGAAGTCCCTCGGGCCCAGGAAGTGGCACGACCGCCTACCGTTCTATGCCAAGGTAGTCTCCGGCGACGCGGTGGAAGTGCGCGGCGACACGCAGGAGGTCATGGACCGCGAGATCGAATACGCCGCCGCCGCGGGGCTCGACTACTGGGCCTTCGTCACCTACGCCGAAGGCGATGCGATGAGCGAAGGACTGGCGCTGTACCTTGCGAGCGCGAAGAAGGCGCGCATCAAGTTCTGCCTCAACCTGCAAGGCGGGCACATGGCCAAGGGCGGCGCGGCCGGCTGGGCCGAACAGGTCAAACGTTACGTGGGCTACTTCAAGGACCCGCAATACGTAAAGGTCGCCGGCGGCCGCCCGCTCGTGTACCTCTTCATGATCGAACACATGGTGAACAAGAAGGACTACGCGAGCCTCGCCGACGTCCGCAAGGCGCTCGACGCGCTGCGCCAGGCGAGCAAAGACGCGGGCGCCGGCGACCCGTACCTCGTCCTTCAGGTCTGGAACCCTGGGCAGGAGAAAGCGCATGCGCTCGCGGTGGGCGCGGAAGCGCTGAGCGCCTACGCGGTGCCCGGCGGCACGGAACCGAAGCCCGCGCCGTTCGAAAACCTGCGCAAGCAGGCCGGCGGCTTCTGGATCGCGTGCGAACAGACCGGCCTGCAAGTGGTGCCGATCACCGCCGCCGGCTGGGACCGCCGCCCGCGCGTCGAAAACCCCGTCCCGTGGGAGAACGGCCCCGGCAGCGCCGCCGCCTTCGAAGCGCCCACGCCCGAGGAACTGGCCGCGCACCTCCAGGACGCGATCGGCTGGGTACAGTCGCACCCCAAGGCCACGGCTCCGCAGGCGATCCTGATGTACGCGTGGAACGAGGTGGACGAAGGCGGCTACATCCTGCCGACGCTGAAGGAAGGCACCGCGCGGCTGGATGCGTTGAAGAAGGTGCTGGGGAAGCGCAAGTAAGCGCCACTGTCAATTCCGCCTGGACGAATGACCAGCGCGCGCGGACGTGTCTAATTCGGAGGCCCATCCAATGGGAGGTCTGCCGGTAATTGTAATTAGTTATCACCGCGGCGAAGACATGTTTGGCCGCATTCATCCGCACCAAGGCCTTGGATATATCGCTACAGAATTCTTCCACATCAGTTGCATCCCCCTGTTTCCACAGGGTTCGTATGTGATCCTCGAAGAAACAAACCAATTCCCATGGGCCCGTTATCCCATTCACGTGCGATGGACGTCCCTTTTCCTCGCGTGGCTTCGCGCCGGATGCCTGGCCATTCCCATTTCATACGCGCTCTACTGCTTCAGTTTCTGGCTCGAATCGTCCGAGGGCTTTCCAGACGCGCAACCGGAGCCTAGCCGCCTTCCCTACTTGGCCATCGTCGCACTAGGCAGCCTGTTAGTGTTTGCGTGGTTACTTTCCACTCCCCGCCCTGACATCGATCAACTGAAGCAGGCGGTGGAAGAAGCGTCGATCCCCGACGACCGCAAGCAAGTGGTGCTTCGCACGATAGAAGAATTCCGTCGGCAGAATGCCTAGGTCTTACCATTGTCTGTACGAACCAATTCAAGACCTGCCATATCTCACCCGTCAATCCGTTGAAGTTCTTGGCGTCTTAGCGTCTTTGCGCGAGAAAAAAGAAACCTACAGCGACCCGATCAGCCGCGCGACCAGCTTCGTGACCTTCGGTTCCGCCGAATTCGCCGCCGCAATGATCTCGTCGATGTGCGCGGGCTGCAGCGCGTCCGGCAGGCACAGGTCCGTCACGATGCTCGCCGCGAAGACCCGCAGCCCCGCGTGCACCGCCGTGATCACCTCCGGCACGGTGCTCATGCCCACCACGTCCGCGCCGACGGCCCGCAGCATCCGGTATTCCGCGCGCGTTTCCAGGCAGGGGCCCAGCACGCCCACGTAGACGGCGCGGTGCGCGCGAATCTTTTCTTCGAGGCAGATCGTTTCGGCCTGCGCGAGCATCTCCTTGTCGTACGGCGCGCACATGTCGGGGAAGCGCGGCCCCAGTCGGTCGTCGTTCGGCCCAATGAGCGGGTTCACGCCCATCATATTGATATGGTCGTCGAGCAGCACGACGTCGCCCTTCGCGAAGTTGGGATTCATCCCGCCGCACGCGCCGGAGAGAAAGAGCGCCTTCGCGCCGAGGGCCTTCGCCACGCGCACCGGCAGCGTGACCTGCTCCAGGTTCCAGCCTTCGTAAAGGTGAAAGCGGCCGTCGAACGCGAGCACGGGGGTCCCGCCGAGCGTCCCGCAGACGACGCGCCCGGCGTGGCTCTTCACCGTCGAGACCGGAAAGTTGGGAATCTCGCTGTAGGGCAGGTCCTTGGCCTTGTCGATCTGCTTGGCCAGGCCGCCGAGCCCCGTGCCGAGAATCACCGCCGCGCGCGGAGGCTTCGGGCAGATGGATGTGCGGATCGCGTCCGCCGCTTCCTGGACCTTCTCGAACAGACCGCCCGCCGCCGCCTTCGCCATGTCGCGCGCTCCTCTTTGGGGTACGCGGCGTTTCTAAAGGCCCTCCGCGCGCTTGCCAAGGGGAGGTTCTAATTCACCACGGAGGCACGGAGACACGGAGAACATCGAATTCAAATTCACCGCGGAGGCGCGGAGGTCGCGGAGCTTCACGGCATGCTGTCCCATGCGCGAACTCGTGATTAAGCCGTATCTCCGTGTCTCCGTGCCTCCGTGGTGAACAAGACCTGACGTTAACCGTACGCATACGCCCGCGCGTTCCGCGCCGCCGCCGAAATGCCAGAAGGCCGCGAGATGCAGGACGCACGCCGGCGCGCCCAAGGCCTGCGCATGCCGCGCGAAGGCCGCGCGCACCGCCTCGGGTTCGGCGATGTCCGCGCGTTCCCAGCGCACGCCGGGCGCGGCCGAGACCAACGCCGCGTCGGGTTCGCGAAGGTCCAGCGCCGTCACCGCGTACGTCTTGGCCAGTTCCACCGTGATCCGGCTGCCCAGGAACCCCGCCGCGCCGGTGATCAGTACGCTCGTCGTGCCCATGGCCCACCTCCTCGCTTTCCAACGCGAGGTTACGCGGGCCCGCCGCGTTCTTGCGATGTTTCTGGCATTTCAGAAGTTCTGACGCCGCTGAAATCGTTGTTCACCACGGAGTGCACCGAGAACACAGAGGACGGGCGTTTTTTCACCGCAGAGAACGCGGAGCGCGCAGAGAACACCAATCAGGAAACAAGCAATCCGTCACCGCGCCCACCCGTCAACCAGCCAACTAGGAAACCAATCAACCAGGAAACCAGTCAACCAGCCAACCAGGAAACCAGCCAACCAGCCAACCAGCCAACCAGCCAACCAGGAAACCAGCCAACCAGGAAAGCACCACCCCAAAGTTGCCGTTCTCCGTGTCTCCGTGCCTCCGTGGTGAAAAGCAGCTACGCGAATCCCAGTTCCGCCAGCCGGTCCTCGTCGAGCCCGAAGTGGTGGCCGATCTCGTGGAGCACCGTCGTCTGGATCTCGTGGATCAGCTCGTCCTCGTCGTCGAAATCTTCGAGCAGCGGTTCGTAGAAGAGGGTGACGCGGGCGGGAAGTTGCGCGGCCTCGCCGAAGTGTTCGTCGAGCAACCCGCCGCCTTCGTAGAGCCCGTACAGTCCTTCGTCCTCGGGCACGCCGAGGTCGCGGAGGAGTTCCGGGCGCGGGAAGGGTTCGACGAGCAGCATGCAGTTTTCGAGATACGGCTTGAACTCGAGCGGGAGGGCCTCGAGAGCGCGCGCGGCGACGGCGGTGAACTGCTTGCGCGACATCTTCACGGCGGCGCCCTCCTTCTTAAAGGATACCCTACGCGCGCGAAGCGATGTGCGCCCGACATTTTCGCGGCGGGGCCTTGCCGAAATCGAAAAGGCTGCGAAGATACCTATGTACCTAGGATGGGTTCGCGCGCATGGCCGCTAACGCTATACAAAACAAGAGATTATGGGCTCTGCCCAAGTCCAGCACGCTGCCGTTATACCAGCAAATCCAGGAATGCGTGATGGGCCACATCCAGGCGGGACGCCTGAAACCGGGCGACGCGCTGCCGTCGTATCCGTGGCTGTCGCGCACCGTCGGCGTGGCCGACAAGACCGTCCGGCAGGCCTACGCGGAACTCCATCGCCTCGGCGTGCTCGAGATCAAAAAGGGCAAGGGCACGTTCGTCTCGGCGCGCGGCGGAACGGCGGGCGAACCGCGCGGCATCCAGACCGGCGTGCTGGGCATCCTGCCCCCCGCCCTGCCGATCGAAGTCGCCGAGGACGGATTCTTCTGGAACATGATGTGCGCGGTTCAGGAAGCCGCGCTGGAAGAAGGGCTCGACGCGCTGACCTTAAGCCGCACCAGCGACCTGCGCGCGCCGGGGCAGGCCGAACGCCTGGCCGACCGCGCACGCATCGACGGCCTGATCGTGCTCGCCGCGCCGGTGGAAGAATTTCTCGCGCGCGTGCAGAGCCTGCGGATGCCGGTGATCCTGGCGGACGCGCACGCGAGCCTGCCGGTCGATTCGGTGGCGTTCGACCACGCGGGCGCCGCGAGCGAACTGACGCTGCGTTTGATCGGCTTCGGGCACAAGAAGATCGGCTTCGTGCGCATCCCGCGCGGGCATCCGGCGGCCGAACGCGAGGCCGGCTACCGGCACGCGATGGGCACGGCGGGCCTGCCGGTGCGCCCGTCGTGGGTGGTCTCGGTGGACGTGGACCTGGGCGAGACCGGCGCGTCGGCCATCGATACGCTGCTCGACGAAGGCGTCAGCGCCCTCGTCGCCTTCAACGGATCGCTGGCGCTGACCGCGGCCGAATGCGCCGCGCGGCGCAAGCTGCGCGTGCCCGGGGATCTTTCCATTGCCGCGACCGTGGCGGACGGGCCGTGGCACCTGCCCGGCGGGCTCGCGCTTTCGTGCGAAGCCTTTCGCCCCGCGGAACTGGGGGCGCGCGCCGTGCAGCGCCTGCTCGAACGCATCCACGGCAAGCAGCCGGAGGCGCGCCGCGAGACCGTGGCGGCGCAGCGCGTGGAAGGCGCGAGCATCGCGCCGCCGGCAAGCCCCGCGTAAAGAACCCGAAAGGACTCCATGCACCGACGCCCGCCCCAACCCTGCGTCTCCGTCCCCGGCGGCATCGAATTCGACGCGCTCGTCACGCCGGGCTCCGCCGTCGCCCTCGTGCGCGGGCTACACGGCAGCGGCATCAAGGTTGCGGTGCGTTCTCCGCCGGAAAAGGGCAAGGCGAACGCCGAAGTCGAAGACGTGCTGGCCGAATTCTTCGGGCTACCGAAGCGCCAGGTGATGGTGGTCAACGGCTATGCCTCGCGGAACAAACGCGTCCGCGTCGAAGGTCTCACGACCGCGCAGTTCATGGAGAAGTTTGCGGGCGGATAGGCAGCGGCTGATTGGCTGGCGGCTTGTGCGCTCTTACGAGGGCGTTCCGTAAATCGCGGCGACCTGGAAGGTGCAGCTTCGAAAATCCATCGGATAAAGCTCCGTCGTCGCATGTGTAAGAACCAGCACGCAGTCTCCCACTTCACCTGGCGAAACCGCTCCCAGAAAACGCTCTTCAAACTCCATGCTCGGACCGCTTTTGAGGAAGGCCTTTACCCGGAAGCAAACAGAAGGGATTGCGAGTTCGCTATCGTTACGGAAGCGCACGTACAACCCCTGCGGCGTCCACTGCGATTCGAGCACCACAATTTCGGGAACCTTTACTGGCATGTCGGATTCCAAGGTCTTTGCATCGGAGCCTCGCTCGAATATTCGAAACATGGGCACCACGACGATTCGCACCAGGAATTCGCCCAAGGTGGAAAGGATTTCGAACATGGCGTGCCCGCCAATTGATTGCGATTTGATATTCGTGCCGTGCTTGGCGTCTTAGCGTCTTTGCGCGAAACCTGCCGTGGAAACTACCCGAAGATACGCCCGAGGATCCCGCTGCTGCCGCTGTCGCGCTTGCGGCGGCGCACCGACGCGGGGCGGTGAATGCCGGAGGCCGGGCGCGCGGGGCTGACGATGCGTCCGGACGAATGCGTGTTCTCCATGACGCCGGAGCGAATCTCGTCCACGGCGCGTTCGAGGTCTTTGATCATCGACGTGGCGGTCTGGTAGCGTTCGCCCGGCTTCTTGCGCATCATCCGGTCGGCCACCTGGTAGACCATCGGCGCGAGCCGCGGCTCCAGGCGCTGCAGCGGTTCGGGCTCGTCGAAGACCTGCTTTTCCATGATCTCCTTGGCGTCCTTGCCGGTGAACGGCACCTTGCCGCTCAGCATGCGGTAGTACGTCACGCCCAGGGAGTAGATGTCGGCGCGGTGGTCGAGCGGCAGGCCGCGGGCCTGTTCGGGCGCCATGTAATGCGGCGACCCGAACACGCCTTCGCTCTGGTCGGCCTTGCCTTTTTCGTTGAGCGACTTCGCGATGCCCAGGTCGGCCAGGCGCACTTCGCCGGCGTCGGTGAGCATCAGATTGTCGGGCTTGATGTCGCAGTGGACGATGGCGACTTTTTCGGCGTATTCGAGCGCGCGCGCGGCCTGGAGCACGATCTCGGTCGCGCGCAACTGGTCGAGCTTTCGGCCGCGGCTGATCAGGTCCTGCACCGAGCCGCCGCCGACGTACTCCATGCTCAGGTAGTAGACGCCGTTCTCCTGGCTGACCTCGTGCACGCCGATCACGTTCGGGTGATTCAGACGGCCCGCGGCGCGCGCCTCGGAGAGAAAGCGTTCGACGAAGGTGCGGTCGTTGGTCAGGTCCGGAGTCAGAATCTTCAGCGCCACGATGCGGCCGAGGGCCATCTGCGTGGCCTTGTAGACTTCGCCCATGCCGCCGACGCCGATGCGCGTCTGGATGTGGTAGCCGCCGATTTTCTGCCCGGCCAACTGCCCTTCGCTCTTGTCGGAATCGGACTGGAAGCTGAAAAGGGATTCGCCCGCGCGGATGGTGTCGCCGAAGGCCAGCATCGTCTCGGTGGAAATCTTCACGCCGTTCACAAACGTGCCGTTGTGGCTTTCCATGTCGGTGATGGTGAAGAGCCCGCCGGCCTTTTCGATTTTGAAGTGCTGGCGCGAGATCAGGTAATCGGTCAGGACCAGGTTGCAGGTGTTCAGGCGGCCGACCGTGTAGCCCAGGTCGTCCGGGCCCAGGTTCAGGCTCAGGCCCTTCTCGGCGCCGCGTTCAACCACCAACCGAGGCATGCGTGCTCTCCACGTCCTGCGCCCTGCGTGCCGCCGCGGGCCGCGCCTGAATCAGGCGCCCCGCCCGAGTTCGCGGCTGCGTTCCGCCGCGCGCCGCACGGCCGCGGCGATCTTCGCCTTCACGCCGTCGGCGTCCATCCGTTCGATGGCCGCCTGCGTCGTGCCGTTGGGGCTCGTCACGCGCCGCCGCAGTTCCTCGGGCGGCAGGCCCGTGTCTTCCAGCATCTTCGCGGCGCCCAGGCAGGTGCGCGCCGCCAGCTTCAGGGCCTCTTCGCGCGTGAATCCTTCCGCCACGCCCGCCTCGGCCATCGCTTCCACCAGGTAAAACAGATACGCGGGCCCGGAGCCCGAGAGCCCCGTCACCGCGTCCATCATCGGCTCGGCCACCCGCATCACGGTGCCCGCGCTCGAAAAGAGCGCTTCCACCGCGTCCAGATCCTCCGCCTTCGCGCTCGCCCCGGCGCTGATGCAGCTCGCCCCCAACCCCACCAGCATCGGCGTGTTGGGCATCACGCGCACCGTCCGCGCGCCCGCGGGCAGCGGCCGTTCGAGCCGCTTCGTCGGCACCCCAGCGCAGATCGAGGCCAGCACGTGCCGCTCGGCCTTGAAGACCGGCGCGAGCCCCGCGAGGACCTCGTCCACCTGCTGCGGCTTGACGCACAGCACCAGAATCTCGCCGTGCTGGACTACCGCACGATTTTCGGTTGTAACCCCTACTCCCAGCTCCTTTTCGAACAAGCTGCGGCGTTCCGGCGAGACGTCGCTCGCCATCACGCGCTCGCGCGACATCAACCCGGCCTTCAGCACGCCCCGCAACAGGGCCTCGGCCATGTTGCCCGCGCCGATCAGGCCCAGCGTTCGACTCGATAAACTAGAATCAGACAATCCTTGCGTTGCTCCCGATCAGAGAACACGTCCTCTGGATACTAGCGCACCTTGAGCAAAATCCAATCCTAAAGAAGCAGACATTGCACCCGGCGGAAGGTTCACACGAAAAGCCCCGTCCCCACCCGCACGGTCGTCGCGCCTTCCTCGATCCCGATCTCGAAATCGTTGGTCATCCCCATGGATAACTCGTGCAGCGGACGCCCGTACCAGCCGGCCGCGTTGGCCTGCCGGAGCAGTTCCGCGAGCCGCCGGAAGACCGGGCGCGAGCGCGCTTCCACATCCTCCGGCGTGTCGCCGTAGGGCGCCATCGTCATCAGGCCGCGCAGGTCGAGTTCCGGGAGCGCCTTCGCGCGGGTTGCGAACGCTTCCAGGTCTCCCGGCGCAAGCCCGAACTTTTGCGCTTCGCCGCTCACGTTCACTTCCGCCAGGATCGGGACGGCCGAACGCCCCAGTTTCTTCGCTTCCTGGGCCAGGCATTCCAGCAGCTTGATCGAATCGACCGCGTCCACGCGCGTGAACTTCTGGAGAACCTGCTTGGCCTTGTTCGTCTGGAGGTGCCCGATCATGTGCCACTGCGCGCCCGCGGCGGCGGTCTCAGCGGCCAAGGCCTCGATCTTCGGCTGTGCGGGTTGAAGGCGGTTCTCGGCCAGGTCCTTTACGCCCAGGCTCAGCAGCGCGCGAATCTCGTCGAGCCCGACGCTCTTGGTCACGGCCACGAGCGTGATGCCGCCGGGATCACGCCCGGCACGCTTCGCGGCGGCGTCGATGCGGGCGCGGACGGAGGCGAGGTTCTGCGAGACACGTTCGGCGGGCGTCATGGCGGGCTACTTGGTTCGCGCGGCCTTTTCGTCGAGCCCCGAGATGCCGTGGCGCTTGGCGAGTTCGAATTCGACTTCCTCGAACGTGATGTCCTTGTGGGCCATCAGCACCATGGCGTGAAAGACGAGGTCGCAGAGTTCCTTCACCTGCTTTTCCTTCTCCTGTTCGCGCGCGGCCTTGACCACTTCGCCGGTCTCTTCGGCGATCTTGCAGAGGATCGCATCGGTGCCCGAGCGCAGCAGCGCGGCCACGTAGGACTTCTCGGGCATCTTCTCCTTGCGTTCCTGCACGGTCTTGAAGACCTCGTGCAGAATCGCGCCCGGACGCGGCATCCGTCCCGTGTTCGACATACGCGCTCCCTTCTAAAGATTCGCTTTCAGGAACCGCCCCATCAGGTCGTGCCCGTTCGGCACCGTCACGGGCGAAAGGCGCGCCGCGCTTTCCCCGTAGGGCAGCCCCAGCGGGATAAAGCCCGGGCCCCAGGCCAGGAACGGAATCAGTTCGGTGGCGTGCGACTTCTTGGCACAGGGCGTCGCATGGTCCGGGCAGAGCAGCAGGCGCAGGTTGTCCGCGCGCGCTTCCGGGCTGTTGGAAAGCGGCCCCACGATCTTCGCGTCGATCTGCTCCAGGGACTCGGTCTTGAGCTTCCAGTCGCCCAGGTGCCCGCACTCGTCCGGGGCTTCGACGTGGACGAAGACGAGATCGTGGCGTTCCAGCGCCGCGATCGCGTAGCGCGCCTTGGCCGAATAGTCCGTATCGACGAACCCGGTGATGCCGGGCACCTCGAGGACTTCCAGGCCCAGGTACAGCCCGAGGCTCTTGAGCAGGTCCACGGCGCTGATCATCGCGCCGCCGAGCCCGAAGGTGTCCTTGAACAACGGCAGGCTTGGGCGCGGGCCGTGGCCCCACAGCCAGATCTGCGTCGCGGGGTTTTCGCCGCGCGCGACGCGCGCCCGGTTGACCGGATGGTTCGCGAGAATGGGCTTCGAACGTTCCATCAGGCCGCGCAGGAGTTCCGCGTCGGCCCCCTGCGGCAGGTGCGGCTCGGCCGGCTGGCCGGTGATGTTGTGCGGGGCCGTGCATTTCGCGTCGAGAGGCGCATCGCGTTTGGCCACCAGGATGTGCCGGTACTGCACGCCGGGGTGGAAGCGCAGGCCGTCGCGCCCGAGTTCCTGGTCCACGGCCAGGATCAGTTCGCGGCTTTCCTCGGTCTTGATGTGCCCCGCGGAGTAATCCACCATCGTCCCGTCCTGGACGGTGACGGTGTTGCAGCGCACGGCGATCTCGTCGGGCTTCAGGTCGATGCCGAGCGAACGCGCCTCGATGGGCGCGCGGCCGGTGTGGTGCTTGCGCGGGTCGAACCCGAGCAGCGCCATGCAGCAGACATCGGAACCGTTGTCCATGCCTTCGGGCGCGTGCTGGGTGCGCCCGACGACGCCTTCCTTGGCCAGGCGCTGCAGGTTGGGCATGCGCGCGGCTTCCAGCGGCGTACGGTTGTTCAGTTCGGGCATGGGCCAGTCGGCCGCGCCGTCGATGCAGATAACCACATGCTTCATGCCGAGCGGTGCTCCCTATTCGCGGGAATATCGACCCCCCGCATCATAGATTGCCTTTGCGGTTGTGCAACGTGGTGCAAGCACCCTGGTTCCGGGTGCGGCCTTTTTTATGTTTTTGCGGCAGCAGCGCCCCCGCCGCCCCGTCTATGGTTCGAATACCTGCATGCCGGCCCGAGGGTATCGCCATGAAGACCTGGACCGCCGCCTTCGCCCTCCTCCTTGGCGGAGCCCTTATCCCAGGCGCGCCCGCCGCCGAACCCGGCACGCCCGCCGAAGCCCC